>JBBQSM010000304.1:0-1548 GCA_038234895.1 Gemmatimonadales bacterium | reverse complement strand
CATGATTTTAAGCGGCAGCATAGCGACTCTCCCCCCGGTAATGACGCTAGTAATCGCCTACGGCCCGACGGTCATTGTGCAGCATGGTGGCGGCGACTATTCCGTGTATGGGTCCCTCGATCGCATCAACGTGCGAAAGGGGCAGGACGTGACCAAGGGGCAGGTCATCGGCACGGTCGGCGCGACGGATCCGGAACTGCCGCCGCACCTGCATTTTGAGATCCGACCCAAAGGCCGCGCTGTCGATCCGCTGGAGTGGCTGCGCGCGCAACAGCGCTGATCGACCGTCGTTCACCTGCGTCGCGCGTCCCCGTCGTCCCTTATCATCCAGCGCACCTCATGCCAGCGAAGAAGCGCACCGCCAGCCCGGCACTGCCCGCAGCGAAGCCTGCCGCCAAGACTGTAGCAAAGGCCGCCAAGTCCACGCGCAAGTCGGCCGCACCCAAGGCGCCCGCCATCACGGCGCCGATCGTCGTCGATGCCGGTGACGCTACACGCGACCGCGCACCGCTTGGCGCACACGTGAGTATCGCCGGTGGAACGTGGGAGTCTGCGGCGCGTGCGCGCGAGATCAGCGCGACGGGCGCACAGATCTTCACCAAGCAAGCCAATCGCTGGCTGGAGCGCGAGGTGACCGGTGACGAAGCCGCGCAATACGCGACCGCGATGCAGGAGACGACAGTCCGCTGGAGTTGCGCACACGACTCGTATCTGATCAACCTAGCGTCGCCCGATGCCGAGCTACGCGCCCGATCGATCGACAGCTTCCGCGCGGAGTTGCGTCGCTGCCATGCGCTCGGCCTGCAGGCGCTCGTGTCGCATCCGGGCAACTTCATGGACGACCGCGCCAGCGGGATTGCGCGTAACGCCGATGGCATCGTGGCGGCGCTTGAAGCAGAGCCGGGCCCCACGCGACTGCTGATGGAACTCACCGCGGGTCAAGGCACGGTGCTCGGCTCGACCTTCGAGGAGATGGCCGATCTGTTGTCTCGCATCCCGGCCGCGCTGCGCACGCGCGTGGGCGTCTGTCTCGACACCGCCCATGTATGGGCAGCCGGCTACGATCTGGTGAGCGACTACGACGGAGTCATCGCGCGTTTTGCCGACACGATCGGACTCGCGCAACTGGGCTGCCTGCACCTGAACGATTCCAAGGCCAAACTGGGTTCGCATCTCGACCGGCACGAACTCATTGCCGAGGGAACCATCGGCGGCGAGGCGTTCCGTCGCATCATGACCGACGAGCGGCTGGCCGGGATTCCAAAGATCATCGAGACACCCAAGGGCGATACGCCCGCCGAAACCGACGGGCGCATGCTCCGGTTGCTGCGCAGCTACGCAGCCGGCTGAACGCGCGCGTTCAGAGTCCCGTTCGGCGTCTCGTACAGCACTCCGCACGCCGTGCGGCGATCAGAACAACAGTTTGTACACCACGCTGAGATTGCGCCCCGGATTGTAGGCGAAGCTCTTGATGCGGCTGACGGCATCGCGGTATTGCTCGTCGAGCACGTTGTCCGCACGCACGGTGATCGAGTGTACCGTGCTGCC
>JBBQSM010000303.1:0-1885 GCA_038234895.1 Gemmatimonadales bacterium | reverse complement strand
GCGTCGTCGTGCCCGGTGGTCAGCCCGGGTACGCGCAGGCGCCACGCCAGCACCGCGTGCAACGCGAGCAGCAGTACTGCCGCGACGCGGTGCCCGGTGCGCCAAGGCGGTCTCACGTTGTTATGAGTGATGCGGCGCTCCGAGGCGTGCACGGTGCTACGGTTGTACCAGCCCACCCACCCCCCCACCCACGTACGCATTGCGCTCTTGTGCCAACGCACGTGGGTGCCGGACAGCGGAAGCTACGAACCGCACGACTCCCGCACCACTACCTCGCAGCGCAGCCGCGTATCGCGCGGCGGCAGATTTGGCTGCGCTACGCGGGCCAGCATGACGGAAAGCGCCACTTCACCCAACTCGCGCGTGGGCTGTCGCAACGTGGTCAGCGGAACGGGCAGCAACGACGCGTACTCCACGTCGTCGATGCCCACCACGCGAATCGTGTCCGGCACCTTGTGTCCGAGCTTGAGTAACGTCTGCAGCAACCGACCCGCCGTTCGGTCGTTGGCGCACACCAGCGCCTCGGGCGACCGACCACGCAACATGGCCTTCACCTGCGCCGCATTCGACGGATCGATCCGCACACTCTCCACGTCTCCAAACGGTACGTGTCGCGCGTACATCGCTTCGCGGTATCCCGCCTCACGCGCGTCCACGGTGGGCGCGCTGTTGGGCAGCCTCACGAACAGCACGCGCCGCGCACCGAGCGCGAGCAGGTGCTCCGTCATGACGAACCCGGCACGGCGATTGTCGATACCCACCAGATCATGGTGTCCCGGATCGGGATACGGCGTGATCGTGCGATCGAGCAGGACGACGGGAATCCGCGCCGCATCGAGTGCCCGTACGATCCGGTGATTCACGTCGTCGGCGACGGGGGCCATCTCCACCGGTGCGAAGAACACCCCGTCCACACGCCGCTCGATGTACTGCCGACACAGCTGCCACGCCCGATCCGCCCGACGTTCGGCGTCACGCTGCGCCACCTGTGCCGCCGACAGGTCGTTGGGCGACTCCTGCCCCTTCGACACGCGGAGTGCCGCGCTCCCCCACAACAGGGCGTGTTCACGCGCGTGCGGCGACGCCATCATGCCGCGGCAGATCGGCTCGAAAATGTCCGTCTCGCCAAGATCGGCGATGAGCAGGCCAAACGAGTACTTCGCCGATTCCCGCACCGGACTGACATAGCTGCCTGAACCGGCACGACGGTTGATTATGCCGGCCGTTTGCAAGTCACGCAGGGCCCGCCCCACGGTGATGCGCGAGTGCCCGAACCGCTCGACCAGCTGCGATTCACTCGGCAGCCGGTCGCCTTCCTTCCAGCGACCGTGCTGAATCTCGCGCAAGAGCGTGGAAAAGACCTCCTCGTGCTTGCTCGAGCCCGCGCGCACGGTCAGCGCTTCGCGCGGGCGCGCAACGTGCCTTCGGCGGCGCCAAGCATCCAGCGTCCGCTGGACATGCGCGTCGCGCCACCTTCGTTCTGGCGGTCGAGCACCAGCGTCAGCACGCCCTGCGTCGTCTGCCCCTGCAACACGAGATCCGACTCGAGCGCCATGACGGTGAGCGGAATCTGACGCGGCTCGCCGTTGATGCTGGCATGGGCGACGATCAGACCGGCGGAATCCGAGACGGTCACCGTTCGCGGCAACGCAACGTCGCGCGACGCATTTCGGATGGCATACGTCGCGACGACGCGCTCCGTGGTGATAGCGGCGGTCGGCTGCTGCGCCGACAACGAGCGGGCGGCGGCGGGCGAGAGCATGAGGACAGCGGCGATGGACAGCAGAACAGGGCGCACGAGATAACTCCGTGAAAGGGTCTCCAAGCTGTTATAGCAGTTGGCATTGCAGGTAACCATTACCTGTAATACTTAGACTGTTCAATA
>JBBQSM010000302.1:0-2107 GCA_038234895.1 Gemmatimonadales bacterium | reverse complement strand
CACACTCGCGCAGACGCTGAGCCAGTCTGGTGACGCACTCGAGGCGGAGGCGCGCACCCGCTTAGATCGCATCGCGTGTTTCATCGGGCTACCGATACTGTGGCAAGAAGCTCAGGCTCAACGCCGTGTAGCGTTGCGTCGACGCGTTCGGAACGAACTCTGGCGACCGTGTGATGCGACGGCCCGACAGGGTTACCCGGCAAAACCGCACCGCTGCACCGTAACTCAAATCCGCAACGGCCGAACGTCGCTCGATGCCCGTGTCGTCACGACGTTCATCCACGGTGAGTGTCAAGGTAGTTGTCGCATGAGTCGTCATGCTTCGTGTCGCCCCTGCGTGAGCAGGTCTTCCTTGGTCGGGTTCAGCCGGACCGTCGTCACCGGTGCCCAGTTCCGCGTCGCTCCGCGCCAGCGTGCCGGATGTGCTGCTCGAGCCGCCGCATAGACTCGCTCCCGCGCTACGAGGATCGCGTGTTCGCGTCCCGTATGCCGATCCTCCGGCGTGACGAAGCGAATCGCGCTGTGGTGATGCTCGTGATTGTACCAGTGCACGAAGGCGGTCACCCAGGTGTTCGCCGCCTCGCGGTCGGCGAAGGGACGCGAGGGATACATCGGGCAATACTTGAGCGTCCGAAACAGTGCTTCGGAAAACGGGTTGTCGTTGCTCACCCGGGGCCGGCTGAAGGACGGCAGCACGCCCAAGCGTTCGAGCGTGGCGACCATCGTGCTGCCCTTCATCGGCCCGCCGTTATCCGCGTGCAAGACCAGCCCCCGTGGATCGAGCGCCGCGCGCTGACACGTCCGCTCGAACAGGGCGGACGCGTGCGTCGCGCACTCGGTGTCGTAGACGTGCGCCGCGACGATCTTCCGACTCCACACGTCGAGTATGAGATACAAGTACAGAAAGCGACCGCGCACCGTGGTCGGCAGGTACGTGATGTCCCAGCTCCACACCGCGTTGGGTCCGTGGGCGATCTGCGTCGGCACGACGCGCACGACCGGCGCCTTGGCACGGCCACGCCGTGTCTGCAGGTCTTCGGTCCGCATCACGCGGTAGATCGTGGACTCGGACGCGAGATACACGCCCGTATCTGCCAAGCGCGGCACAATCTGATGCGGCGAGAGATCGCGATACGCCAGCTGCGTCACCGTGGTACAGATCGCCCGCCGCTCGGCGTCGGTGTAACGATTCGCGGGGGCCTGCTTGGGGCCATACCGCACGTCGACCGGATGAGCGCCGCGCCAGCGTTCCAGCGTGCGCCTGCTCAGGCCGACCAGCGTGGCGGCTTCGCGCCGCCGTGCGCCCGCGACCACCGCGGCGTCGATGTCGGCGATGATCATCTGCCGTTCGTCGGGTCCGTGATATCGTCCGCGTCCCCCCAATACGCCTCCACTTTTTTTTTCAACACCAGCAACGCCGCCGCTTCGGCCAGCGCCTTCTCCTTGCGGCGCAGCTCACGCTCCACGTCGGCGAGCCGCTTCGTATCCGGGTGCACCACGGCCTTCTCACGTCGACGGCTGGTCGGCTCCAACGCCGTCTCCGCCGCCGCGCGCCACTCGTGCAACTGCGCGGCATGCAGGCCTTCCCGGCGCAGCAGCGCGCCGAGCTCCGTCTCACTCAGGCCGTGGGCGGCCAAGACCACGCGCAACTTCTGCGCACCGGTCCACTGTTTCTGCGGAGGCTTGGGCATACTCGGTACGCTACGCGCCGACGCCAACCACCGCGAGAGGGTCACCTGCGGCACGCCGACTTCGGCGGCCAGGCGAGTGGCGCTGATCGCCTGCGGGCCGACCAACCGCTGCAGGACCCTCGCCTTGAATGCTGTCGAATACTGCGGCATCGTGCGCGTGCTCCTACGCCACCATCATGACCCTGCTCCCTCCCGACGTCACCCGAGTGGTGATGCGACAACTATCCTGACACAGGGGGTCCACGAACATGTTTCGCGCGACGCCTCTGCCTTCTGTCTGCACAAACAGGTACGCGGAGAGCCGTGGCGCCAATCGTCGACGGGCGGTTGTTGGACCAACGCCCAGCAGATCTCCGGGTGCAATCAACTCTGGGCCCCAATCAGCTGGCAGATTGAAGCCGAGCCGCGAGATGGCG
>JBBQSM010000301.1:0-2136 GCA_038234895.1 Gemmatimonadales bacterium | reverse complement strand
GCCGCGGTACCCGAAGAATCCGCCATTTGCTCCGAAGTCGTGCGTCCAGCTGATTTGTAGATGTCTGGTCCACGTGGTGCCGTAGGCGGTAACGGGCTCGATCGCCGTCTTGCTGAACGTCGCCGTATGACACGAGAAACTCGAACACCCATAGAACGACCAGCTCTGTGCGCTCGCCGTCGCGAGCGGAGCTGCCAGGAACGCCATGGCGAGCGCTGTGTACCGCATCTTCATTCACGCCTCCTTGCATAGGGTCTCTGTACAGTCTGTCGGCCGTGACATCGGCAACAGGCCGGAGTGAGGAGCGATTCGCCCCACGTGGAGGGTAGTGCACGTGTCTGACAGTTCGCGTCTGGCGCCACTGCTTGCGTCACTTTCCGCCGCGTTGGTGCTGGCGTGCAGCGCTGTCGTCAACGCCCAAGGCGCCGATGTTCCCATCGTCGCCGCCGCCGCCGACCTCAACGCCGCACTCCCGGAGATCGTCGCGGCGTTCACACGCCACACCGGCAAAACGGTCACGCTCACGTTCGGATCGTCCGGCGCGTTCACGCAGCAGATTCAGAATGGCGCGCCGTTTCAGCTCTTCCTGTCGGCCGATGAACGGTACGTCGAACGGCTCATGATGGCGCGAAAAACCGAGGGTGCCGGCGTGCGGTATGCGACCGGACGTCTCGCACTCTTTCTGCCGCATCAATCACGCATCCAGTCGGACAGCCTGCTGCACGGACTCGCCGCGGCTATTCGCGCGGGCCGCATCAAACGGTTCGCCATCGCCAATCCCGCACACGCACCGTACGGCAGGGCTGCGCAGCAGGTGCTTGAGGCACGCGCCGTGTGGGACGCAATCCGGCCCCAATTGGTGCTGGGCGAGAACGCGTCGCAGGCCACGCAGTTCGCCATGTCCGGTTCGGCCGAGGGCGGTATCATTCCGCTCGCGCTCGCCCGCACGCCTGCGGTGGCACGCGCCGGTACCGTTTCCATCATAGCCGCGGGCATGCACGAACCGCTGCACCAGCGGGTGGTCGTACTGAAGGGGGCCGGTGCTACGGCGTACGCGTTCTACGCCTTCCTGCAGTCCGCACGCGCGCGCGACATCTTTACCCGTCATGGATTTACACGTCCGCCACCCTGATCCGTTGCCCCGTGCGACCGCCTCCGCCTGCGTCGCGTGGCGGACGCCGCAATGAACTGGATTGCGTTCGCGCTGTCACTCAAGCTGGCGGTCTTTACCACGGTGGTGCTCGCGCCGATCGGGCTCGTGCTGGCGCGGTTGCTTGCCTTCCGAGTGCAGCGCGGCCGGGCATGGCTCGAAGCGCTCATCGCGCTGCCGCTCGTGTTGCCTCCAACCGTACTCGGCTACTATCTGCTGCTCAGTCTTGGCGGGAATTCCGCAATCGGCAGCGCATGGACGCGCCTGTTCGGTCACGGACTCGTGTTCACGTTCGAAGGGCTGCTCGTCGCCTCCGTCATCGTCAACCTGCCGTTCGCGGTGCAACCCATGCAGCGCGCCTTCGAGTCGCTGCCACGCGACGTGCGCGAGGCTGCGTGGGTCAGTGGCCTGACACCGCTGCAGACCTTCTGGCGCATCGAGTTGCCGCTCGCCTGGCCCGGGGTTCTGTCGGCGTTCGTGCTGACGTTCGCGCACACCATGGGCGAGTTTGGCGTGGTGCTCATGATCGGTGGCTCGATTCCCGGTGAAACGCAGACCGCCGCACTCGCGATCTACGACCGGGTGCAAGCGTTCGACCAATCGTCGGCCGGTATCATGTCGGCGGCGTTGGTGGTGGTGTCCGTCGTGGCGATCGTCATAGTGAACGCGCTCTCGCAGCGCGTGGGGCGACGACATGACTGAGCCGCTGCTTACCGTCGAGATTGCGCAGTCCGGCCCCATTCCACTCGACGTACGTTTCACTTGTCGCGCCGGACGCACATTGGCGCTCATCGGGCCATCTGGCGCGGGCAAGTCCACCATTCTGCGTACCATCGCCGGACTGTATCGACCGCAATCGGCGCGCGTGGTGAGTAACGACGCGGTTTGGCTGGATACGAGCGCGCGTATCGACCGCCCGCCGCACGCAAGGCGTACGGGCCTGGTGTTCCAGTCGTATGCGCTCTTTCCGCATCTGACCGCTCTCG
>JBBQSM010000300.1:0-2147 GCA_038234895.1 Gemmatimonadales bacterium | reverse complement strand
TGAGGGCATGCATCGACTCGGCACCACCAGGCGCGCATCACCGGACACAGTGATACTGTGAAGGACGTTGGTGCACGCGCGCGCTGGCAGATGGCACTTACCGTGGCCATCGTGAGCAGTGCGTCATCACCGGTGCGCCTGTGATCATCCGCCAGGAGTCGTGACCATGCCAATGACGGGTTCATTCCGCGCCATGCGGCGGAGTGCCATCGTCGCGTCGGGCCTGCTGCTTGCCGTCGCATGCGCCCCGCGCACGGCGCTACCCGGTCCAGGCGATGACGACGGCGTCGTATCAGAGTCGGTGTTCGGCGACGACGTGCCGATGCGCGTGGAGAACCGATTCTATGGTGATGTCGTGATCTACCTCGACCGCGGCGGCATGCGTGCTCGGCTCGCCACCATCACGGGCTCCACCACGCGCGACATCCTGATCCCGCGCCGCTTCTTCAATACCGGCGTTCCAGTCCGGCTCATTGCCGAGGGAATCGGTGCGTCGAGCGGTGGTGAGCGGGTGACGACCAACACCGGCGACCTGCTCGTCCGTCCAGGCCAGCGCATCGTCTGGTCGCTGGAAACGCAGTTGCAGCGCTCCACCGTCGGCGTGTACTAGCCCGGCAGGGACAGCACCGCGCCGACGCCGTCCGCGTGCACTCACTTCGCCGTGCCGCCCCCGCCAAGGTTGCCACCCGACCCGCTGTTGCCGAGACCGAACGCTGCACCAGCACCGAGCACGCCGGCCAGGATGCTGCCGCCCAGCAGGAGTGAGCGTTTCGTCGATGGCTGGCGGCGGCGGAAACCAGTGACGTAGCCCAGCGGAATGACCAGCGGCTCACCCATCCACTGCTGCGAATCGCCGGTGCGCGTGACCGTCTGCACCAGCGCCACCTCGACCGTGGAGTCGGTAAGGGTGCGTACGCGGCCATCCACCGACACCACGCCAGCACCGATGCGCGGTGACAGCTCGAGGGTGCCACGCTCGGTGAGGTCGATGCGCGCCTCGACTGCCGCACCTGCCGCGTTCCGATCGATCGGCGTGTACACGGCACACGCCGTCGTGCTCATGGCCAGCGAGAGCCACATCAGCAGCGCAGTCGTGCGCCGGAGTGCGCATCGTGGGAAAATCATCAGTGTGACCGGTTGTGGATACTGGGCGCGGCGGACGGCGACGCGCCGGCACGAAGCGCGACACGCCTCGTACCCGCATAGGGTACGAGGCGTGTCGCGTCATGCAAGGTCCTGCCCGAAGTTACCGCTGTCCCCTGCAGGCCGTCCCGTCCGCTGACGTCGTAACGAGCGGATTCACGGCATTCCGCCTCGGCGCGGCGTTCGCATTCGGGATGTTGCTGTTGGTGGCGCGCTCGTCGGATCCGTAGATGAAGCGCATCGGGATCGACGTCGCGCCGTTGGCCAGCGCGACGTTCGGGTAGCAGGTGCGCTTGTAATCCGCCCAGGCTTCCGGATTCTGGAAGTTCGAGACGTACTTCTCCTCGAGGACCGCCACCAGCAGCGGCGTGCCAGTCAGGCCCGTGCGATCTGGCATACTGTAGCGCGAGCGCACGACGTTCAGCGAGGCCAGCGCCGCCGCAGCGTTGCCGGCGCGCGCCTGCGCCTCGGCGATGATCAGCTGCGTCTCGTCGGCGGTAAGGATCGGCTGGCGGTACCCGGGGTCCGCGCGCACGTCGCTGAGCCACGACACCGTTTCATCTTCCTCACCAGGCAACGCGCCGCGGATCGTGCCATCCGTGGTCGGCGCAAAGTACGCCTCGAGGCGGGTGTCGCTCCGGGCCTTCATCAGATCCACGAGGAACTTGCCGGCCAGCACATCGGTGCCACGCCCACGCCGGAACTGGAACCAGATGTTCTCCTCGCCCGCCGTCGAGCTCTGGTAGGTTGTGAAATCGTTCGCGGGGTCGACGATGCCAAGCTGCGCCTGCGCCAGCGCGGCAGCGTACGCCGTGTTGTCGACGTTCGCCGTACGCAGGAAGAGCCGCGCCTTGAGCGATCGGGCCGCGCGCGTCCATTGCGCGGTCGAACCGCCGTACACCTTGTCCACCGAACCCGGGCCTGAACCGGCGCCGGCCAGATTCGTGATTGCGGTGTCCAGCAGCAGCTGCAGATCGGCATAGATCTGGCGCTGCGGATCCAGC
>JBBQSM010000299.1:0-2398 GCA_038234895.1 Gemmatimonadales bacterium | reverse complement strand
GCGGAAGTGGCCAAGGCGCTCGAACCGTTGGCCGGCAGCGCCGCGATGCTGCTCTACACTATTGGCATCGTGGCCATCGGTCTGCTCGCCATCCCCACGCTGGCCGGCGCCACTGCCTACGCCTTCGCGGAATTACTGTCGCTGCGGCAGGGCATTGACGAGCAGTTCCACCATGCGAAGGCGTTTTACTCGATCATGGTGCTGTCGGTGGCCGGTGGCGTGGCGATGGATTTCCTGAACATCAACGCCATCCGCGCCCTGTACTGGACCGCCGTGCTCAACGGACTGCTCGCGCCGTTCCTGCTCATTGGCATTCTCATCATCGCCGCCGACGCCGGTCTGATGCGCGGCCAGACGTCGTCACGCCGCGCCATGCTACTGGTGGGCGTGACGACGCTGATTATGATCGCGGCCGGTGTGGCGATATTGGTGTTGTAGCTCGTGCTGTAGCGCGTCTTCGTCAGCGCGCCACGTGCCGCATGTCGTCCACCACGGGCACGGCGTCCAGCCCGACCAGCACGAGCGCCAGCGGCACCGTGGCCACGTAGCCCAGCGATTGAAAGCCGGCCGCGCCCAGCACACCACCGGCGAAGAAACCTCCCAGCAGGAGGCTCAGGAGGCGTAGTCGCCCGCGATCGGCGCGCACGTGGTCAGACGACGGCAGTGTGCGACGGTTGACGAACAGCAGCTTGCCGATTTCGATCCCGAGATCTGTCACGATACCGGTCACGTGGGTGGTCCGGATCTCCGCGTTGGAGATCTTGGTAATCACCGCGTTTTGCAGTCCCATGATGAAGCAGAGCAATGCCACCGTGCCTGAGACGAACACGGTGTGCACCTGATCGAGACGGCCCCCGACGAGGCCGAAGACCAGCAGCAGCGTCGCCTCGAGCAGCAACGGGAGTGCGTACGCGCTCGTCAGCCCGCGGCGTCGCGCCGCGTTGACCAGGATCGCCGTGGTCGCAGCGCCGGCGAGGAACGCGCCCAGCGCGCCGAGTCCGGTGAGAAAGACGACGCGATCGCGCAGGATCACCGCATCGGCCATGGACGAGACGATCCCCGTCATGTGCGACGTGTACTGTCGCACCGCCAGAAATGCCCCGGCATTGGTGGCGCCGGCGACGAATGCCAACCCCACCCCCAGGTGCGTGTTCTCGCGCGCGGTGCGGACCATGCCCGTCAGCCCACGCGCATAGTCGAGTGGCATACGACAAACCTAGCGAGGCTCGCTCCGCTCCCGTCCGCTGCGTCCCTTCGCCTGCAACGACTCGGGATCGGTGCAACGACTCAGCGCGACGCGTCTCCCGTGCGCCCGTCGTGCCCCGCGTGAGCGTCATGCTTCATTCCGGGCATGTCGTGCATCGCCGAGATGGACATGCGCGACGGTCGCCAGCGCAGGAACAGCGCGCCACCAACCGGCGTGCGCGACCCGTAGATCTCGCGCAGGGCGCCCGGCACCACGTTCAGTGAACCGCGCGCACCGATCCCGATCATCCCCGCGCGACCGCGCACCAGTTCGCGCACACCGCCGACGGTGAACGCGGTCAACGCGTACAGCGCGTCGTGACCGGCTTTCACGCCGCCGTGGTCCCCATGATCGCCTTCCTCGGGGAGCACGAGCTCCTCGCCGCTCTTGCGTACGAATTCCGCACGTGCAAACAGGGTATGTCGTCCACCGAAATCGCGCAGCGCTTCGGCGGTGATGCCCGGCGTCCACGCGTCACCACCAACTGAGTTGGCACCCGCGATCAGCGCGAGCGACACACTGCCACCGTTCACGCGCGGCCGCGTGTGCAGCGCCGAAGCCGTCACCCGACGCAGCGCCTCTCCCGGATGCGCCACTTCGGCGTCGGGCATGTTGCCGACACTCGCACTCAGCGACGTGCGCGTATCCGGGTTAAACGTGACGCGCGCCGCCACGGCATCGAGGGCCGCGCGCCGGTAGTCGAGATTCGTACGCACGTCGTCGGGCTCGCGGCCGTTGAAGAGCGACGCCTCGACCTTCACGCGCCGTGTATAGAGTCCGGCCGTAGCCACACCAAAGCTGATGTGCGTGGCGTCCTGCCAGTGATGCGAAATGGTGGCGAACGGATCGCCGGCCGCCGTGGGACGGTGCGGGAACGCCACCGGCCCGATGACCGGTTCGCCGACCGGTGCGACGTAAAGCTGGAACGCGAGATCATCGCTGATGGCGCGATCGTACACAGCGGCCAGCTCCATGAACACATCGTGCGGGTGCTGGCGGTCGTGCAGCGCCTCGCCGCGGTACGACTCGCCGGTCTGCAGCAGCAGCGGATAGCCCTTGCCGCCCACGGTGAACGCGTCGAGGCTGACCATGCCGCGCAGTTGGAACCGGCCGCCGGCCAGCGCGTGCGTGGCGCCGCCCATGGCCCAGTTG
>JBBQSM010000298.1:0-2531 GCA_038234895.1 Gemmatimonadales bacterium | reverse complement strand
GCCCAACGCGGGA
Source organism: Gemmatimonadales bacterium (assembly GCA_038234895.1). Taxonomy (GTDB): domain Bacteria; phylum Gemmatimonadota; class Gemmatimonadetes; order Gemmatimonadales; family Gemmatimonadaceae; genus Gemmatimonas. The sequence continues at coordinate 2,518 of JBBQSM010000298.1, read as the reverse complement.
CCACGGCGGCCGTCAGCGCCGTGCCGCTGGCCGTGTACGGATACTGGTCGGCAAAGATCCGGTCGCCGCGCGCGCGGGCTGAGCGAATGATCGCGATGAGCGAATCGCTGCGCCCCCACACGTCCACGCCCAGTGCCTTGATGTGCGAGATGTTGAGCGTGACGCCGGCCTCGCGTGCGATGCGCATGGCCTCGCGTGTGGACGCGAGCAGCCCGATGCCGTACGAGCTTTCGTCGCGCTGGTGGGTGTCGTAGACGCCGCCGAACGGCGCAATCTCTTTCGCGAGTGCGATGACTTCGTCGGTGGTGGCGAAGCTGCCGGGCGCGTAGAACAGGCCGGCTGACAGGCCCAGCGCGCCCTCCTGCATGGCGCGGCGCACAAGCGCCCGCATGGAGTCGACTTGCGTCGCACTCGCGACTTGTGCGCCACGTCCCACGACCGTGCCTCGCAACGATCCCTGCCCGATGAACACGCCTGCGTTGGCCCCAAGTCCGTTGCGTGCCCACGTAGCGAGCGTGCTCCCCACGTTGACCGGGCCACCGCCGTCGTTACCGGTGAGCACCGTGGTCACGCCTTGCAGCAGGTACCCGTCGAGGCGACTCGTCGACGGTTGCTGCAACTCCACCAGCACATGCGCGTGCGGGTCGATGAAGCCCGGCGCGACAATGAGCCCGCGCGCGTCGATGGTGCGGGCAGCCGCCACGCCACGCGTAGCCGCATCGCCCACGAACACGATGCGGTCACCGCGCATGCCAATGTCCACTATGCGTGCCGGCGCTCCCGTTCCATCGACGACGCGGCCCCCCGCGATCAGCACATCGACCGGCAGCTGCGCGTGCGAGGTCGGGACTTTGACCGCAAGCGACGCCGCCAGCGCTGCCCCGAGCACAACCAGCCAGGATTTCTTCATGTGCGCGAAAGTATCCTGTGCCGGGACGCGCGACAAATACGCGTGCGCAAGGCTACCCGTCGAGCGCCTTGGCCAACAACGCCAACTGGCCGCCGTGATACGCCGCATGCTCCACGATGCCGTTGAGCATCGTGCCCATGTCGTAGTCGCGATTCTTGATCGGCTGCAGCAGCGATTCCGCCGGCAGCGCCCGCACCAGCTCGGCCAGACGTGCGTACGCGCTCCGCAGCTCGTCCGTCACCTCGCGCCACGCGGACTCCGTGCCAACGCGCGGCACCGGCGGCCAATCCTGCGCGTCATCCAGCTCAAGCGTGCCCTTTCCGGTGACCCGAGCAATCGCAAACCCCGCCCACGCCGACAGGTGCAACGTCAGCTCCCACGCGCAATGGGCCCCGTCGATGGGGCGCAGCAACGCCGTGCGCGCGGTGAAGCGTAACAGCAATTGATCGACCGCGGGGCCATGCCACATCGGCCCCACGATCGCCCGCTCCAGTCGACCGGCGAGTTCGCGCGACGGGTCGAACGCCACGCCCGGGCGCGCGCTGCTCATGGCGTTCAATAGCTCATGATTTCAGCGTACGCCGCACGGAACGTCTCCACCTGCGGCAGGATCGCATCTTCGAGACTTGGCGCATAGCCCACGAACGTGTCCGAACTGGCCACGCGCTTCACCGGCGCATCGAGCCATGCGAAACAGTCGTCGGCAATACGCGCCGCGATCTCCGCGCCGTACCCCCACGAAATCGAATCCTCGTACGCCACAATGACGCGTCCCGTCTTCTTCACGCTCGCGTACACCGCCTCCTGATCCCACGGCGAAAGTGTGCGCAGGTCGATCACTTCCACGCTGGGGCCGCCCTCTTCCGCGATCTGGTTGGCGGCCACGAGCGCACGCTGCACCGTCGCGCCGTATGTCACGAGCGTGATGTCGGTGCCCTCGCGCACCGTGCGCGCCTTGCCGAACGGAATCATGAAGTTGGGGCCCGGATAGCGCCCCTTGTTGTACGTCTGGCGATACAGGTGCTTGTGCTCGAGGAAGATCACCGGATCGTCGCAGCGGATGGCGGTGCGCAGCAGGCCGTTCGCGTCGAGCGCATTACTCGGGCACACCACGCGCAGCCCGGGCGTGTGCGTGAACAGCGACGCGCCCGTTTGCGAATGGTAGATGCCGCCGCGGATGTAGCCGCCGTACGTGGTGCGAATGACCACCGGCGCGCTGAACATGTTGTTCGACCGCCAGCGCATGGTCGCCAATTCGTCGCGGATCTGCATGTACGCCGGCCAGATGTAGTCGAAGAACTGGATCTCGACCACCGGCTTGAACCCGCGGTGCGCCAGGCCGATCGCACGGCCAACGATGTTGGCTTCGGCCAGCGGTGTGTTGTACACGCGCGCTCCGCCGAACTTGGACTGCAGCCCCCACGTCACCTTGAAGACGCCGCCCTTGCCCTTGACCTTGCCCAAGTGCTCTTCGCGGGACACGTCGGCCACATCTTCACCGAAGACCAGAATGCGCTCGTCGCGCGCCATCTCGTCCTTCATGCACGTATTCAGCAGGTCCACCATGGTGGTCGGCTCGCCGGCGAACTGCGGATCGTCTTCCGTGTC
>JBBQSM010000297.1:0-2560 GCA_038234895.1 Gemmatimonadales bacterium | reverse complement strand
GCACGGCGTGGACGCACTCGGCCTGACCGATCCGTTTCTGCGCGCACTGAGCTTCAGCGTCGCGATCTTCACCACCACCGGTACCGGCGCGATGTATGCCGTCGGCACCAGCGCGCAGTGGCTCGTGATCATGGAGTCGCTCATTGGTCCAATCACCATGATCGGTGCGGCCGGCATGCTCATCGCACGGCTCACGCGGCCGCGCATGCAGTTGCGCTTCACTGAGTCAGCGATCGTGGCGCCCTTTGAATCTGGGCGCGGACTCATGTTCCGTATGGTGAACGCGCAACCGGGAGACCTCAGCGACGTACACGTGCGCATTAACCTGGTGTGGTACGAACATTCTGCCGGTGTGCGCGAACGCAATTTTTACCAGCTGAAGCTGGAGCGTGATTCCGTCGAGATGTTCAATCTGCACTGGACCGTGGTGCATCCAGTGACTGCCGACAGCCCATTGGCCAATATGACGCCGGCCAGTCTCGCAGAGGCCGACGCCGAATTTCTCGTGTTCGTGACCGCACACGAGGCGACGTTCTCCACGCGCGTCACGGCACGTACGTCGTACCGTTACGATGAACTGCGCTGGGATGTGAAGTGGGCGAGCATCTTCACCGGCAGCGAAGACGGCGTCATCGCCATCGATGTGGACCGGCTGGATCGTACGGAGCGGCTGGACGAGGGTGCCACCCGCACACCAGCCCCGCTCGAAACGCGCGTTACGACGTGAACTGATCGCTGCCGACGCGGATCGCTTCGAGATCGAGCTCCTGCTCCAACTCGCGCAGCACCTCGTCGGAGATCGCCCCTTCATTGCGCAGTCGAACGAGAATGCGGCGCTCGGCGTGGATCATTCCCGAGCGCAACCGCCGTCGTACGGTCGTGCCGCCGCCGTGCTGATCATGCATACGCATCCGGTCGCGTACTTCTGCCCGCAGCCACTCCACGTCCCGCCTGTCCGCCCACGGTTCTCGGGACAGGTCCTCCAACGCCTCTGCACCGCGGCGCAATGCTTCGCGTCGCGCGAGCAGTTCTTCGTCGTGATGCGTGTGCTCCGGCGCAAAGTTCATGGCGCGGATGATCGGCGCAAGCGACAGCCCCTGTACGACCAAGGTGATCACGATGACGCACATCGTGATGATGATGATTTCGGTACGGTATGGGAACGGTTGTCCGTTTTCCAGCGCGAGCGGTAAGGCGAGTGCGGTTGCCAGCGAAACAATGCCACGCATACTCGTCCAGCCCACCAGAAATACCGCCTTCGGGCGCGGCTGGGGCTCCGTCCGACGGACCTCCGCGCTGAGATAACGCGGCAGCCACGTTGCCACGGGCACCCACAGCAGTCGCACTACAATCACGACCAGGCCAATAAGGACACCAATCCACAGCAGCGGTCCCATGGTTGCACGCGGTACCGACTGCAGCAGCCCCGCGAACTGCACGCCGAGGATGATAAAAATCATGGCGTTCAGCAGGAACACGAACAGATCCCAGACCGCGCGTGTTTGCAGGCGCGACATCGGCCCGACCGCCGTGGACAGATGCTGCCTCAGGTAGAGTCCACCGGCCACGCACGCCAGCACCGCCGATACATGAATGGTTTCTGCCAACACCCACGCCACGTACGGGCCGGCCAGCGTGAGCAGCGCTTCCGCGAGCGAATCCTTGGTGCGCTTTGCGGCGAAGATGATGAGCCACGACACCAACACGCCGATGAGTGCCCCGATGCCCGCGTCGATGAAGAAACGGACGATCGATTCGCCCCAACTGAACGCGCCCGTTACAGCGGCGGCGACAGCGGTCCGATAGAGTACGAGCGCCGAGGCATCGTTGACGAGACTTTCGCCCTCAAGAATGACGATAACGCGACGCGGCACCGGCAGTCGTGATACAATCGCAGCAGCGGCCACGGCATCGGGAGGCGACACAATCGCGCCGAGCGCAATCGCCACGGCCCACGGCAATCCCGGCAACAGTGCGCGTGCCGCAACGGCCACCACCACCGACGTGACGAGTACCAGACCTACGGCGAGCAGACTGATGGGTCGCAGGTTCGCCTTGAACTCGCGCAGCGACGTGAAGAACGCCGCCGCCCAGAGAATGGGCGGGAGAAAGACGAAGAAGACGAGATCGGGATCGAGCGCGGGCACGGATACGCCGGGGACCAGCGCCACGAGCAGTCCGGCCATTACCTGCAGAATCGGTGGCGGTACCGGCAGGCGCCGACCGAACGCCGTCAGCGCAACAACGAGCGCCGCGAACGCGATCGCAAAGAGAATCGGCGGAAAATGCGGCATACCTACGGAAGCTTGCCGTTCAGTGCGTCGTAGATGCGGCGGACCGCGATGGGCCCTTGCTGTTCGGCCAGAAACCAGCGCGCGTATTCACCCCACTGCGCCTGTGCGATGGCATCATCCACGGAGAGTCCGCGTGCGTGTAGCCGCGTCACCTCGGCAATCACCGCGGCCAACGATGCGCGAAACGCCTGCAACTCCTCGCGCGATACCGCCGCCGACTCGATGAACCCATGGCCCGGTACATAGCGGCTGACGTCCATAGCCAA
>JBBQSM010000296.1:0-2638 GCA_038234895.1 Gemmatimonadales bacterium | reverse complement strand
AGCATGATGACGGCAACGGCAGCGAGCATCGGCGATCGGATCACGCAGGGCTATCGCGGCCTGCTCATGTCCGGGTCGGCCGAGCAGGCGTCGGCGATCATTCGTGCGGGACTGCCGGCGACGGGACGGCGCTGAGGCGGCCGGACTGTCGGCTAACTACGTGGAGTTTTTGTTGTTGATTCCGGGCTATTTCAAGCTGGGCGTAGCAGCGGTTTCACGTGTGGCGGGCGACATGGTCAAGCGCCGGACCGACGTGTCGTCCAGCGCCGGACCAGACTGCCGATGAAGGCGAGCACGGCGACGGCGATGACGATCGGTACCAACCTGAAAACCTCCTCCAAATCGAGCAGATTGCCCCAGTAGGTGAACGCGTACCGCATCGTTCCGGCGAACACGCCGACTCCGGCGAGAATTCCACTCCGCAGCGCCGAACCGCGCGGGGCTGTCCATCCAACGACCAGCGCGAACGCGACAGCGGCCGCCAGCCAAAGCATCATTAAGCCCTTTCCGAACTGATACGGCTCGTAGGCAAGACCCAGCACCACCGCCTGTACGAATAGCGCCACCCCTCGGCGTTTCCAGGAAGGTGCTGCCTCAATGGCCGTTATCACCGTGACGGAATCGGATGATCGTTCCTCGGACGGGGTCGGGGCGAGCCGCAGGACCGGCTGCGTCGACGATTTGCTCGTGTTCTCTTCGCGTATCTGCGGCGAGGGCGCGGCGACGGCACCGCCTGAAGGAGCCGTGGGTGACGGGGGCACGGTGCTGGGGACGCTCTGTACCGTGCGCTCCCGCTCCGCCTTCCGCTCTTCCGCCATCGCACGCACCATCGGCGGTTGCGGCATCGCCATTTGGCTCGGTGTCGCGTTTCTGCGCGCGTACTGCACCGACTTGAGGTACTGCGCCGTCGTGATGCGCTTGTCGGCGAGCGCCGTCGCGAAGGTGTACAGCTCGTACAAATGCGGCGAGAGCGCGGCAGGATCCGAATCGAGCAGCTCAAGCGCCTGCGCATAGTCCTCCACCTGCAGTACCCGCGAGCGACGTAGCCCCTCGAGCACGCGCTGACGTCCGCTCAGCAACTCCTGATCACGCGCGCGTTCAGACTCGAGCCGTTCGGCAATCTTTGCCAGCCCGTCTCGCGCGCTCGCATGCGACGGCACCAGCGTCACACACTCCTGCCAGAGCTGTCGCGCCGTGACCGGATCGTCCGCCTCCAGCGCGGCCGTCGCCTCGAGATGAGCGGCGTCGGCCCGACGTTGCTCCGCGGTTTCGTACTGCGTGAGATACACGTCGCCACTGGCCGAGCCACGGCGCATCGGTCGCATCCGCCCGCCCAGCTTCTGCGACTCGCGTTCGACGTTCTCGTACAGGTACGCGTACAGCTCATCCATCGTGACCAGGCCGTCGCGGTCGATGTCGGCGGCGCCCTTCAGCCCTTCGACGAGAAAGTACGAGAACAAGCCGTGTCCAATCTCCGTGGTCTCAAGCGACACTTCGTTCATACCGCACGCCGTGACCACGAAGCGTGCATCGGAGGCCAGCGATTCGAGAAAGTCGTCGTTGAGCGTTGCGCGTGTGGCAATACCGGGCAAATCGAACGAGCGGCCGTTCTGCGCACCGCCGCTGTAGCAACAATCGAGAAAGAAGATGAGTTGCCGCGAGGTGATGTAGCCGAAGTAGTCCTGTATCGTCTCCATCGAGAGTCCGCTCGCGCGCAGGTCGTCCGCGTCGGCATCATACGGGATCAGATACTTCTCCATGCCGTCGCGTGACGTGGTCTTCGCGTCGATGTACGGCGCCCCGTGACCCGCGAAGTAGATACACACGGTAGAGTCCGCATCCGTGCGCCGCGGCAGCATGGTGCCGATCTCCGACTTGATGCGCTTGTACGTCGCCTGCCCGTCGAGCATCAGCTTCACGTTCGTCGGTCGGAAACGCCCGATCTGCGGATCCGTCAACACGTCGTACATCGACTGCGCATCCGCCACAGCATAGCGGAGCGCCGGGATCTGCGGATCCTGATAGTTGTTGATGCCGATGACCACTGCGTGCGCATCGATCCGATAGCCATCGGCGTCGAGAACATTCCGGCGCGATTGCACCGGAGGCGTTGGATACGGCGAGGACGACTCTGGACTGCCGTCACGAGTGGTAACCATGAACCCTCGACTAAAGATCGTCAAACAGCCAACGCCCCGTCCCTAAGGCCCGGAGTGATCACATTCTGCACCACCCCAGCGCGGATGGCCACTACCCTGCGTGTTCGCTGTGGTCCACGTTTGACGGGCGCTCCCTGATCCGCCACACCAGCCGACACCAAGCCATGCAGTTGACCACCGAAGAAGTCACCCCCGGACTCGTCGTGCACCTCGACACGACGCTCCTCCGCACGCTCGGCGGCGCACAGACAAACGCGGTCCTCGATGCCAATGGCGACCGCGCCGTGGTCGGCGCGCACGACTTCCTGATCGTCGCGGTCGATCTGGCCCAGGGGACTTGCACCGCCGTGCCGCTCTTCCCAAAGGCGGCGGTCGGGAATCAGCCCCTGCTCAACGCACTCAAAACGGGCGGCGCCAGCGGCTGGCGCACCGGCGATTCGTTTTTCTCACACTGGCAGCACTGGCAAATACCGATCGCG
>JBBQSM010000295.1:0-2641 GCA_038234895.1 Gemmatimonadales bacterium | reverse complement strand
GCGCAGTGGGCGATAGCCCGTGCGAGTTCGAGTCTCGCCTCTGGCACTACCAGACAACAGCCTGAGTCGGTCACGAGTGGTTGCGACAGGAGAGGCCTCGGCCTCCACCATTGCCCAGTCGTTTCCGGCTCAGGCTTTGTCATTGGCGACCGGCGGCCGCTGTTCCGTACCCCACACCTTCCCTGGTGCGCCCTGCACGGATGCCAGCGGGGCCCTTGGCTAGCCGCGAATGGCCGACGGCCGGATATCGTCAGGCAGCGAGGCCACCCCAAAGACCGCGCGCAGCGCCTCGTTCGCTTTGGCGCGAATGCCGTGCACGCACTGGGTGGCGCGCGTCAGTTGATCGGGCGCGGGCGCATGTACCCCGACGCCTGCGAGCAGTACCCGGGCCAGGCGGACCGCCGGCACCTCCGAGACGCCGCGCACCGCCAGTGAGTCGCCATAAGCCCGCCAACGGGTCTGCCAGCGGCGTCCCGCCTCCGCGTCCTGTCTCGCCTCTCCATCGGTCACGATGGCCAGCTCGTGCGCCACGTCAGACGCCGTTCGATCGTCCAGGGCGTCACGTTCGGCAACGATCAGCGCGATGGCGCGCCGGGCGAAGCCGAGCTCGCTGGTGGCCGTGACGACATTACCGGCCAGTCCGGTCAACCATTGCACGTCGGCCGGATCGGCGGAGGCGTGAAGCGTTTGCAGGTAGCGGGCCGCCAAACGGCGACGTTCGCGGCTGGCCCGCCACTCACCGAGCATTCCCATCGCGCCGACTCAGCCCTGCAGGATGGGGAGCATGACGCCCGTCCCCGACGGGGCGGCCTGCTCGAACGGGGGCAGCCCGACGCGTTCCCGCACCACGCTCTCTCCATCGAGGAGGTCGCTCAGGCGCACCCCTTCGAGCACCTCATCGATGCGACGTTGCAGCATTTGCCATACCGGCCGGATACTGCAGGTCTCCGCGTCACCGCAACGCGTGGAGTCCACTGGATGCGAGACACAGTGCAGGTCGAAGGTGGTGAGTTCGGACGCCTGAATCACATCGCGGACCGTGATCAGCTCGGAGCCGCGAGCCAGTGCGTACCCGCCGCGCGCACCTCGGGTGCTTTTCACGATGCCGGCGCGGCGCATGCGCAGCAGAATCTGCTCCACATAATCGCCGGGCAGTTTCTCGCGGGCCGCGATATCGCGACCCGTCACCGGTCCCTCGTCGGCCCGACGCGCCAAATGCAGCGCGCAGATCAAGCCATATTCGGCCCAGGTTGTGATGCGCATGAGAAAGAGTCTACGGGAGCGGATTCCACGGGACAAGCACCGAAGACAAGATGTCCTCTGACCGCACTGCGACCAGAGGACACCCCAGACACCGACTCGACAATCCGACGGGAAGTCCCCTACGTCACCCGCCGGCCACCGCGGCGTGCTTCCCGGACGGGACGCCGATCTCGGTCATCTTGCGGAGATCAAGCACGACGTCGATTTCGTCGGCCGGAATAACCTGCTCGCGCTTGACCAGATCACGAATCAACATCCCTTCCTTCACCGACCGCTTGGAGATTTCCGCCGCCGCGCTGTACCCAATCTGTGGCATGAGTGCCGTGGCCAGTGCCGCCGAGCGCTCGACCCAGTACTCGCACATGGCTTTGTTGGCCTGGATACCCTGCACACACTTCTCGGTGAGCACGGTGATCGCGCTCGTGAGGATTTGCATGGAAAGCAGCACGTTGTGCGCGATGACGGGCATCATCACGTTCAGCTCGAGCTGACCGTGTTCAGCGGAAATGGCCACGGTCGTGTCACACCCGATCACCTGGAAGCAGACTTGGTTCACCATCTCCGGGATACTCGGATTGATCTTGCCCGGCATGATCGACGATCCCGGCTGCACGGCAGGCAACGTGATCTCGTCGAGGCCGGTGCGCGGTCCCGATACCATGAGACGTAGGTCGCTCACGATCTTTGATAGATCAAGCGCCAGTCCGCGCAGCGACGCGGAGAACGCGGCGGCGTCGCCCATGCTCTGCATGAGCTGAATACGATCCTGACCGACGCGCAACGTGTTGATGCCCGACGTGGTCTTGAGGTGCGTATTCATCAGCGCCGGATATTGCGGCTCCACGGTCACACCGGTACCCACGGCCGACCCGCCGATGCCGAGATCATTGAGATAGTCGGCCGCTTCGAGCACGCGGCGGCGGCACCGGTCGAGCGAACCCGCGTACGCGGTGAATTCCTGCCCGAGGCGAATAGGCATCGCGTCCTGCAGGTGCGTGCGCCCCGCCTTCACAATCCCGTCGAACTCGACCCCCTTGGCGAGGAATGCATCGCGCAAACCTTCGACCGCTGCCACGAGCGACGGCAACTGCCCAAGCGCGGCGAGTCGGATGTTGGTGGGAATGGTGTCGTTGGTGCTCTGCGCCATGTTGACGTGATCGTTCGGATGCACCGGCGCGTACGAACCGCGCGTGCTACCGAGCAGCTCATTGGCACGATTGGCCAACACTTCGTTCACGTTCATGTTGTGCGACGTGCCCGCACCGGCCTGATACGGATCGACGATGAACTGGTCGCGATGCTGTCCGCCCAGAATTTCGTCCGCGGCAGCGATGATCGCGTCGGCGCGCTGCGCGTCGAGCCGTCCGGTTTCCTTGTG
>JBBQSM010000294.1:0-2678 GCA_038234895.1 Gemmatimonadales bacterium | reverse complement strand
CGCTTGTCACGCCTTCAGCACCCACGGATTTCCGCCATGCACCTCGACGAGTATCAGTCGCTCGCGGCACGTACGCTCGGCCGCGACCGCACACACGAACAGCAACTCGCCAACGCGGCGCTCGGCCTCACGGGAGAGGCGGGCGAAACGGCCGAGATCATCAAGAAACATCTCTTTCACGATACGCCGCTCGATCGCGATGCATTGATCAAGGAACTCGGCGACTGCCTCTGGTACATCGGCGCCTTCGCCACGGTACTCGACGTCTCCCTCGATGACATCGCGCAGCGCAATATCGACAAGCTGCGCAAGCGCTATCCCGAAGGATTTGACCCCGAGCGGAGCAAGAACCGCACAGAATGACCTGCACGCCGCCGCCACCACGCGGTGAGCCGGCGCCACGACAGCGCGAGCCCGGTCCACACGAGTAATACGCCCGCCAGCGACGCCAGCCCGGCAATCGTCTGCCCCCACACGCCAAACCACTCGCCGGTGTGGGCGAAGCGCATGAAGGAACGCAGCTTCCGTCCGGTTGTCTGCGTCGCGAACGCGTCGACCTCGACCACGCGCGCAGTGGCTACGTCCATCGTCACCGTTTGCCGCAACTGCGGCTGGCCACCAGATCCGGCATCGACCACCACTGCCACCGCTGGTGACCCAGAGGCAGGCAGCGGCAACGTGATGGTCCGCCACTTCGGATCGATGGTCGCGGCCTTGGCCAGCACGCCATCCAGTCCTGCCGTCACCACAATCGGGGCGGGTCCCTCGGCGATCTCACGCGCGCCCCGCGCGCCGGCGGAACCCACGGCCTCACGCCCGCGCGGCGCCGGCGGTGTCTCACCGACCATACGGTACATGAGGGCGCTGGCCCACGGGTACGAAATCACGACCCCCGACGCCACGACCAGCGCGAGCGGCAGCGCAAACCAGAAGCCCGCGACATTGTGCCAGTTGAAATCGCGGGCCTTGCCTGAAAGTCCCCGACGCACCGTTGCCACGGCGGCCACGCGATTGCGGGTGAACGGGCGCGGAATCCAAAGCACCAGCCCGCTCAACACGAGCACCAGAAACAGCAGGTTGGACGCGTCGAACACCGCGCGCGCCGCTTGACGACTCTCGCCGGTGCGGCCAAACCACCGGTGCCAGCCGGTCACCATGCTGAAGAACTTCTTCATGCCCGGCGAGGCTTCGCCCAGAACCTGACCGGAGTAGCCGTCGACGTACACGGTGCGCCCCTCGGGCATGGTCGCCGCGACCGGTATGGCCGGGTCCTGCGAGAACCGCAACGCACTGGGTGGCGTGCCCTCCGCGGTGCTCACCGCCGCCACCAGCCCCGCCACCGTCAGCATTCGCATGCCGGGTGCGACGGCGCGCGCCGGTTGGAGCCCGCGAGCCGAGTTGGCCAGCAGCTGTCGCTGATAGGTCAGCGCCACGCCCGTTAGGGACATGATCAGAATGACGACCCCCGCCACCACCCCAACGGCGAGGTGGGCCCAGAAGAGCAGTTTCCGAAGCGACATGTCGGAGCAATCCGATAGATGAGAACGGTTCTCAGAAACAACGAATCCGAGTATACGACAGTTTCTATCGGGATTGCAAGTGCGAAAAAGCACCGGTGTCGGGAGGCCGCTGTGCGAGAGGGCGGCGTACGGAAGGACGCCTTCCGGGACGCCGACCTACCAGAACGAGCGGCCGTCCAGTCCTGCGGGAACCGGCAGTCCCAGTGCCGCCAGTGCGCTCGGCATGACATCCGCCGTGCGCTGTGGAGCGATGGCCGGCGGCGCGTCCAGCAGCAGCGGCACGGTCATCTGCGCACGCAGCAGGGCGCCATGCGTGGAGACATGGGACACGGGTTCGTAGCGGTCACGCAGGTCCCACCCCTCCGCGGCAGACACCACCATATCGCCGCTGCGCGAGGATACAGAGAGCTGCAGGAGTTGCACCAACGCGTCGGGATACTCGGAGGCATCGCACGCCTCCCATGCATCGCTTTGCGTGAGATTCGAATGCGAGCCACCCAACTGCAGCGCATCGCCACCCGTCGCGTCGTAGCTCCAGCGGTTCCCCTCGCTGTGCGCAACGCGTGAGATCACCGCAGAGCCCCGCTCGGCATGCGACACGCGAACGCGATCACCCGCGAGTGCGACCGCCACCAGATCCACGGCGGGTCGGGCCACGAGCGCATCGTGTAGCGTCTCCCAGCGTGCACCGTGATCGCCCCACCAGGCGCGTGCGCGATTGGCCGGATCGAGATAGACATGCGCCATGGCATTACCGCCGACCATCAGCGCGACGTCGGGGTTACGTGTGTGCAAACGGGGATGCGCGCGCACGCGCAGCGCCTGCGATTCCAGCCAGCCGTGCAGATCTTCGTGATGCGCCACCGGTGCATGTCCATGATCGGCGACGACCCAGACGCGCAACGTATCGAGCCAGCCGCCGGCACGTGCGATCTCCTGCGCACGCGCGATGGCCGCATCGACGTCGGCAATGGCGTCACGCACCGGTTGGGACGCGCTGCCGAATTTGTGCGAAAACTTGTCGGGACTGGTGATGGCCAGAACGGAAAATCGCGGACGCGATGCCGCGAAATGGCGCATGAAACTCGCCGTCGCGGCGCGTTCGACGGTGCGCCAGCCGAGCAGGTCGCCGCGGAAATGCGGGATGGCGGCACGCAC
>JBBQSM010000293.1:0-2751 GCA_038234895.1 Gemmatimonadales bacterium | reverse complement strand
TCGGACGCTTCGAACCGGAGACAATCATGGCCGTCAGCACCAACTATCGCTCCTTCATCCTCGAGCAACTCGGACGTGCGCTCCCCGACATCCGCGCGCGCAGCATGTTCGGCGGCGTCGGGGTGTACAGCGGCGAGATGTTCTTCGCGCTGATGAGCAACGATACGCTCTACTTCAAAGTGGACGACGAGACGCGTCCGGACTTCGAAGCCATCGGTATGGGGCCGTTCCGCCCCTTCGGCGATGCTGGTGAGTCGATGCAGTACTACGAAGTCTCGGCGGAGCTGATCGAGGACGCGGAGCAGCTGCGTGCGTGGGCGACGCGCGCCGTCGGAGTCGCGCGGCGCGCGCGCACGCGTCGCGGCAAGTCCGCGGCCAAGCCGTCCCGCGCGCAGCGCACCGGATGAGCACCGTGCGCATGCGATTGGCGGCCACCGCGCTACTCCCGTTGCTCGTCGGCTGCGCTTCCATCAGTCGACCGCCCACGACACTCGCCACGTTGGACACCGACGCGGGTGTGGCGCGAACCGCCGAACGTGCCACGCGGGACAGCGTCATCGAGGGGCTGGTGCGGCGCGCGCAGCGGCGGCAGGATGGCACGCTGGACGTGCTCATGCTGTCGGGTGGCGGGCAGAACGGTGCGTTCGGCGTCGGGTTTCTGCGCGGGTGGCACTCGCGCCCGAACGATCCCATGCCCCGCTTCGATCTCATCACGGGCATCAGCACGGGTGCGCTGCAGGCGCCATACGCGTTGCTCGGTACCAGCGCCTCACTCGATACTATCAGTGCGATCTACAGCAGAGCCGCCACCGAAATCGCGCCGACGATCGACTGGCTGGCCGTGCTCAAACTGCGCAAATCCGGCGGACTGGTGAACACCGCCCGGTTCGATCGCGCGCTGGCCACGGCCATCGACGGGCCGTTCCGCGACCAGTTGCGTTCGGCGTTCGCCGACGATCGGCAACTGCTCTTCGGTACGACCGACTTTGATCTGGGGGTGGGACGGACCTGGTCGCTGGGTCAGACGCTCGACAGCTCGGAGGCAGGAATGTCGAGGGTGCGACAGTTGCTCAAGGCGGCCACGGCGATCCCCGGCATTTTCCCGCCGGTGATGGTGGACGGGCACGTCCACGCAGACGGCGGGGTGGCGGCGAACGTGTTGACGCTGCTCACCTTCGAAGACTACGAGCGACTTGCCCAGCGGCTGCGCGCGGCGGGGCTGACCAACGTGACCGTGCGCGCGTGGGTGGTCATGAACATGTGGTCGCACGCCGAGCCCAAGATCATTTCGCCGTCCAGTCGCAAGCAGATGAATGCGCGCTCGAACATGCTGTTGTTTTACATGCACCAGCCCGAAACGCTGTCGGCGATGGCCGATCTGGGGCGCGCCGTGACGGCGGGCGTGCCCGGGCTGCGGCTCGAGGTGCGCGTGGCGACCGTGCCGGCGTGGCTCGCGCTGGAGCCGGGCGCCAGCGATCTGTTCGACAAGGCTTTCATGCAGCGGCTGGATGCGCTCGGTTTCGAGAAGGGGCGGAGTACGTCTCCCTGGGACATCATTCCGTCGGCATTTGCTCGTCCCGAGCGCGTTCCGCCCCGCTAGTGCACTTTGCAGCCGTACGGTGCCGCATCGCACCGCACGTGGTGGTGTGGTATTGCGTCGCGTCGCGCTCCGATCTGCTCGCTCCCTTCCGCCCTGTCCGATCCGATGAGTGACTCCGCCCGTACGTCCGCGCCTGAAACGCTGTACGACAACGAGGGCGTTGCGGCGCTTGACGTGGACGTCATCCGACAGGAGCCGTACAACGCGGAGACACCGGCGCACGCGCTCAGTGCTCCGGTCACGCCATCGGCGAGTGTGTACGTGCGCACGAACTTCGCCGTCCCCGATCTTGATGGATCGCATCGCATCCGGGTGGATGGCGCGGTTGCCTCACCGTGCGTGCTCGACCTGCGGGCGTTGCGCGAGCTGCCGCAGCAGACGCTGCTGGTGACCACCGAGTGTGCCGGCAACGACCGGCTGACGATGCGTCCGCTCCCCATGGGCGAGCCGTGGCACTTTGGAGCCGTGAGCACAGCCGAGTGGCGCGGCGTGTTGTTGCGGGATGTACTGGAGCGCGCCGGCGTCGGCGGCGACGTGCGGGAGATCGCCATCACGGGCGCCGACTCGGGGGAGCGGGACGATGCGAATGGCGAGCGCGCCCCGGGTCACGTCACGTTCGCACGTGCCCTGCCGGTCGCCGTGGCGATGGCTGGCGATGCACTGCTCGCGATGTCGATGAACGGCACGCCGCTGACAGCGGCCCACGGCGCGCCGGTGCGGTTGATTGTGCCCGGCTGGTACGGGATGGCGAGCGTGAAGTGGGTCGCGGCGATTACGGCACTGCGCGAGCCGTTCGTGGGCTACTTCCAGCAGCAGCGGTATGTCTACGACGAACCGGGCGGCATCTCGCCGGTCACGCGGATGCGCGTGAAGTCGATCATCACGTCTCCCACAGACGCGGCGCGTTGCGGGCGCGACCTGACCGTGCGCGGCTGGGCGTGGTCGGGCAGCGGGGCGATCACCCGCGTGGAAATCGGGGCGGACGGTGGCGACACGTGGCAGGACGCGCAGCTTGGTGCGCCGACGTCGGCGTATGCGTGGACGCCATTCGAAGCGGTCATTCATGCACCGCGGGTGGGACGCTTCAGTTTGCGCAGTCGGGCCACGGACGCCACCGGCGCCACGCAGCCCGACCACATTTCCTGGAACCG
>JBBQSM010000292.1:0-2845 GCA_038234895.1 Gemmatimonadales bacterium | reverse complement strand
GAAGGCCAGCGTGCCCGCGCGCTCCATTTCGTACAAGCGATGCACACCCGTGGTCGTCTCTTCCGACACGCCACGAATGCCGGCCAGCACCTTGGTCCAGCGTCCCGGATTGCGCTTCTGCTCTGCGCGCAGCAGGTCGAGAATCACACCCCACTCTTCCGGTTCGTTGTCCGCATCGAAACCGGGGATCACACCCGACTGCTCGTACTCGGCGCCGCGATGCACCAGCAACGTCGCATCACCACCGTCATCGGGCAGCAGGTTCGGGCCACCGCCATCGGACCACATCAGGGCCTGCTCGGTGCACCACCAGTATTCCTCGAGCGTTTCACCCTTCCACGCAAACACCGGCGTGCCATTGGGCGCTTCCACGGTGCCGTTGGGACCCACGGCCACGGCGGCCGCCGCATGATCCTGCGTGCTGAAGATGTTGCACGACACCCAGCGCACGTCGGCGCCGAGCTCCACCAGCGTTTCGATGAGCACGGCCGTCTGCACCGTCATGTGCAATGAGCCCATGATACGCGCGCCCTTGAGCGGGTGTTTGCCCGCGTACTCCGCGCGCAGCGCCATCAGCCCCGGCATCTCGAACTCGGCGAGACGAATTTCCTTGCGCCCCCACTCGGCGAGCGACAAGTCCTTCACTGCAAACGCCGGGCGATCCAACGCCGTCAGCGCCGACACGCCTTGCTCCGTCATCACTGCTGTGGCCATTGCCTGATATCCTCGAAAGGGCGAGCGGGTAGAGAAACGATTAGTACGACTGCGTTATGAAACACTACGACATTGATGCCGGCACTGCGGCGTGCGCCGTGGCCGTAAACAACGCCGGACCCGCGGCATCCGGATCGACGGGCAGCGGCGCATAGCGCACACCGGAAAAACCGGCGGCGTCCAACCACGTCGACAATGCGTCGGCGTCGAAGCCGAGCCAGACGTGTCCCATCTGTTGGCGATACTCCTCGTGCGCATGTGCGCGCATGTCGGCAACGAGCAACCGTCCATCGGGGCGCAGTACGCGACGCACTTCCGTCAGCACGCGCAGCGGGTCCGCCACGTGATGGAGGACGAACATGAGCACGGCCGCATCAAGTGACGCATCGGGCAACGGCAGCGCCTCAAGCGATCCCTCCGCCAGCGTCACGTTCTCTGCGCCAAGCAGTCGTGCACGCGCAGCAGCCATCATGGCCGGCGACCCGTCGATGGCGTGCACGTGTGCGACATGCGGCGCGAGTGCCGCCGTGAGCGCGCCCGTACCGCAGCCGAGGTCTCCACAGATCATGGCCGGGTCGAGGAGCGCGAATGCCGCGGACAAATCCGCGCGGGCGCCATAGAGCATCGTGCGTGTGGCATCCCACTCCGCGCTGGCTGTGGCAAAGAACGCCTCGCTGCGCGTGCGACGTGCCGCCAGCACCGCGTCCACGCGGGCCGTGTCCTGCAGCGCCGCCGGTGTGGAGCGCATGGGCGCGCGGACCAACGCCCAGAGCGCGCGGGCCTCGTCGTCCAACGCGACCGCGCGTCGGTACCAACGGCTGGCCCCCTCGGCGCGGGAGCTCACCCATTCCTCGTCGGCCAGAATGCGCAGATGCCGGCTGACCGTGCTTTGCGGCAGCTGCAGCGCCGCGCACAGCTCCCCGACCGTCAGCTCCTGCCGCTCGAGCACGAGCAGCAGCCGACAGCGGGTCGCGTCGGCCAGCTCGGAGAGCCGGTCGTGAATCGCGAGGCGGGGTGAGGTCATATAGAATATCCGTGCATCCGGATTAATGGATAAAGCATTGTTCTCGCGGAGTCAACAGGCCATCTGTGGGTGGTCGAAATCGCTGCTGCTGTCGGGGACATGCCGGTGCCCCATCGTCCCGCCCGCGCTATCCTTGCCTATCATGCCAAATCTCCCGCCAGCCTTCGACCTGCTCGTCGCCATCCTCGTGGGACTGGCGGTCGGCACGGAGCGCGAATGGTCCGGGCATACGGTGGGACCGGACGGCCGATTTGCCGGGATTCGCACCTTTGCACTGCTGGGCGCGATGGGTGGCCTGGCCGGCTGGTTCTTTCGCGACGGCTACCCGATCGCCGGGATCGGGGTGCTCGCCGCCGGCCTGATCTTCCCCATTGTCGCCTACGCCAGCGCCATGCGGCGCCCCGGCACCAGCAGCGACAGCACGACCGAAGTGGCCGCCATGGTCGTCGTGGCCATCGGCTTCAGCGCGGGGATCGGCTATCGCGCGGTAGCAAGCGCCGCGGCCGCGATCATCGTGCTGCTGCTCGCCGAGAAGTCCGCGCTGCAGCGCATGCTGCAAAAGGTCGACGCGCTCGAGATGCGGGCCGCACTCCAGTTCGGCGTGCTCGCGTTGGTTGTGCTCCCGCTGCTGCCCGACGCCGCGTACGGCCCCTACAACGCGTTCCGCCCGCGCTCCCTCTGGATCGTGGTGCTCATCTTCTCGGCGCTCAACTTCGTCGGCTACGTGGCGCGACGCGTCATCGGCGAAACACGGGGCCTCGTGGTCACCGGATTGCTGGGCGGACTCATCTCCTCCACCGCCGTCACGCTCAACTTCAGTCGCCGCAGTCGGCTCGATCCCGACCTCGCGCCCTCGCTCGCCCTCGGCGTCATTGCGGCCTGTACCATGCTGCTGCCGCGCATCGCGTTGGTCACGTTCGCACTGCGTCCTGCGGTCTCCGTCGCCACCTTGCCGATCCTCATTCCGCCCTTCGTCATCGGCGCGCTCATCGTTGCACGTGCCCTCTGGCGCAACACCACCACTGCGCCCCCAGCTTCCCGCGTAATCAGCGACGCGACGCGCCTCAGTGAACCCACGCATAATCCGCTCGGACTCGCCTCGTCGCT
>JBBQSM010000291.1:0-2904 GCA_038234895.1 Gemmatimonadales bacterium | reverse complement strand
AGCGACTCCATGATCACGAGCCACTGCGCGCTGGTGCCGACGGCATACATCGCGCCGGTACCGGTGGTGGTGAAGATCGCGACGCTGAAGCTCAGTGCGCGCAGAAACGGATCGGTCAGGCCGAGTGCGTCCACGCCGTGCAGGGCGTCGGTGCCGAGCGAGAGATAGGCCAACGCGAAGCAGCCGTTTACAAGCAGCAGGCCGCCAACCAGCCACCCCAGAAATGGCAGCCAGGTCGCATTGAGCGCGCTGAGGTAGAACCGCTCGGCTCGCTGTGCGCCGAGCCCGTACTTGCGGCTCGTGGGCGAACCGTCGCGGGCGAGAAACCGTCCACGTGCCTGCTGCGCCACCACACGTCCGAAGCCAAGATCGGTTGGCTCGTGCGGTGGTGGCGGGGTGACGGCCTGTTCGCCCGGCGTCGCGGCCGTTGTAGCAGAGTTTGCGGCCGGAGAGTCAGTGGACACGCGGTTGATCCTTGCGTCGTGCGTCGGGGAGTCGGAAGTGCATCTCCGGATGATTCGCCCCGACCCATCGCGGCGCAAGCGTGGCCACGCATCGGGGCGCGTCACAGTTGCCGGGAAGGGTACCCGGTGCCAGCTTAACTGCATGATCACGCGGGGCGCGGGACAGGTGCACCTCCTCTCGCTGAGCGTGTCGATCGCGCTGCTGTCGATCGTACCGGGCTTCATGTCCGTGCGGCAATCGGTCGGTGCGCAGTCGCCGCCGGAGCACGGACGCGTCGAGATTCGCGTCGTGGACACGGACAGCGTGGCCGTAGTCGGCGCAGAGGTGCTCATGCAGCGAGGTGGGAATGCGCGCATGACCGCGCGCTCGGACACAGCCGGTCGCGCGCACTTCGACATCGTCGCGCCGGGCATCTGGTCGGTGATGGTGCGGCGCATCGGTGTGCGTCCGATGACAACGACCATCAGGACAAGTGTGGGGAACAACGCGTACACACTCGTAGCGAGCAGCGTGGCGCTGGAGCTGCGTGGCATGCGCGTGATCGGCGGGGTGATCTGGTCGCCCCGGCTCGATGATTTTGAGCGGCGACGATTGTCCGGATCGGCCAGTGCCATTGTGACCAGAGAGCAGATCGATCGGCTCGACCCGCCACAGCTCTCCCGCATGCTTCGCGGGATGAACGGGCTGCGCGTTGGCGATTCGGCGGGCTACACGGTGGCCATCTCCACGCGTGGCAGCAAACCGACGCGCAACTCGGTGGGGGTCGGATTCTCGCTGGTGCAGTGCGTGCTGCGTGTCGTCGTGGACGGTACGCTCATGCCCGCGCTCTTCAACATCGACGAGATTGTACCGCGCGACGTGCACGGTATAGAGGTCTACTACGGACCGGCGCGTATGCCGCCGGAGCTTGCCGGGCTGCGCACCGACAACTGGTGCGGCGTGATCGCCATCTGGACCAGAGATCGGTGACCGGGATAAGCGGGTCACGTCGACACGACGAGCTGGTTTCCCGTGAGGCACCGGCCCATTCCATTCTCACCGAACGCTATGGAGGCACTTGGGGTGCGTCAGGGATACGTAGCACTGCTGCGCGGTGTGAATGTCGGCAAGGGCAATCGTGTCGCGATGGCCGACTTTCGCGCATTGCTGCAAACGCTGGGATTCGGTGAGGTACGCACGCTGCTGAACAGTGGGAACGCAGTCTTCACGGCGTCGCCAACACAGGCGCGGGACGCCGGCGCACGCATCGAGCAGGGGCTCGCGACACAGCTCAAGGTGCGCTCGCGGGTGACGTTGCTGAGCGCGGCCGAACTCGACGAACTGGTGCAGGGCAATCCGTGGCCCGACGAATCGTTGGATCCGTCCAAGTTGATGTTGTCCGTCTTCGCCGATGACACCGTTGCGTCGCGACTTGCGCCCATGCAGGCGCAGTCGTGGGAGCCGGAACGTCTGGTAGTGCGCGGGCGCGCCGCCTATCTGTGGTGCCCCAACGGTTTGAGCAGCAGCGCGATGATCACGCCGTTCATGAAATTGCTCGGCGATCACGTGACCACGCGCAATTGGGCGACCGTCGGCAAACTGCAGGCGATCGTGCGCGGAGCATTGGCAGACGGCTGATCGCCACGGATGGCGTGGGTCATTCACCGCACCGACGCAAAACGCCGCCGAATCCCAGAGGACTCGGCGGCGTTTGTCATCGTGCAACGACGTCGCGTATCAGCGCGCAAGTTACCGGCGATTGAGCTTGTTCAGCAGCTTGAGCATTTCGAGATACAACCAGATCAGCGTGACCAAAAAGCCGAACGCGCCATACCACTCCATCGACTTGGGCAGGCCGGAGCGCACCATCTGCTCCACACGGTCCATATCGAGCAGCAGGAAGAACGCCGCCAACCCTGTGCTCAGCAGGCTGAAGCCGATGCCCAGCACACCGTTGCCGTTGATGAACGGAATGGACATGCCGAAGAAACCGAGCGCGAACTGCACCAGATACGTGGCCAGCAACCCAAGCAACGCCATGCCGGCCACCGAGCGCATGCGGTCGGTGACGGTGATGAGCTTGGCGCGATAGACCGCAAAGAGCAGAATCGCGGTGGCCAGCGTGGCCGCCACGGCCAGCATGGGAAGGCCGGCGAACTGCGCGTTGTAAATGCCGGAAATGGCGCCCAGCGCGAGTCCTTCAACCACCGCGTACAGCGGGGCCGTGATGGGCGCCCACGTGGGCTTGAACACTGTTGCCATCGCCAGCACGAGGCCGCCGATGGTACCGATCATCATGGCCGATCCCCAGACGCGCGGGTCAGCCTGCCAGACCAAACCGGCAGAAAAGGCCGTGGCCAGCAGGAGCACCAGCGTTTTGGTTGCTGTGCCGTTGATCGTCATGGTCGCTTCGCCAACGGCTTGGCGACTCATCTCTTCGAGCGCTCGTGAGCGGAGCGC
>JBBQSM010000290.1:0-2907 GCA_038234895.1 Gemmatimonadales bacterium | reverse complement strand
GCAGCAAGCGTATCCCACGCAAGAACATCCGTCCGTTCCTCGGCGAACCGCTGCTCGCCCGGACGGTGCGTCTGCTACGGCACAGCGGCGTGTTCGCGCGCATCGTCGTCTCCACCGACGACCCGGAGATCGCGGCGGTGGCGATCGCCGCTGGTGCCGAGGTGCCCTTCCTGCGCGATGCGGCATTGGCGGACGATCATGCGTCGACCGCTCCCGTGATTCGCGATGCGATCGAGCGACTGGCGACGATGGGTGACGTGCCAGAACTCGTGTGCGCCGTGTATCCGGCCGCCGTGCTCGCCCTGCCCGATGATTTGCAGCGGGCCATCGCCCTCATGCGGGATACGCCAGACGTCAGCTTCGTCATTCCGGTTACCAGCTTCGGCTATCCCATTCAGCGTGCGCTGCGGCGGCAGGCCAACGGCAGTCTGGCGATGTTTCAGCCGCAGTACTACGACATTCGCTCGCAGGATCTTGAGCCCGCTTACCACGATGCGGGACAGTACTACGTCGGGACACGCGCGGCGTGGTTAGCCGATCGGCCGTTGTTCGAAGCGCACACGCGCACGCTGGTCATTCCCCGGTGGCGCGTGCAGGATATCGATACGCTCGAAGACTGGGCGCGCGCCGAACAGATCGCCCAATTGCTGACGCTTGCCGACGAGGAAACGCATGTCCGGTGAACGCTCGACCTCGGCCGGCGCTCATGACGCGTTCTGGCGCGGGGCATTCGGTGACGACTATGTCGAGCGCAATCGCGACGCACGGCATGTGGCCGGAAACCTCGCGCTCTTCTCAAAAGTGCTCGCGCGCACCGGTCCCTTGGAGAGCGCGCTTGAATTCGGCTGCAACGTGGGACTCAACCTGCAGGCGCTTGCCGCCTTGCAGCCCGGATGCCGCCTCACCGGCGTCGAGATCAACGCCCGCGCGGCGAGCGCGGCCCGCGCGTGGGGTGGCGGCACCATCGTCGAGGATTCCTTTCTCGATGCCTTGCCGTGCACTCCGCACACGATGGCGTTCACCAAGGGTGTGCTCATCCACATCGATCCGGTGCGGTTGCCGGAGGCGTACGATCGCCTCGTGGCCGGCGCACAAAAGTATGTGTTCGTGGCGGAGTACTACAACCCGACGCCGATAACCGTGTCATATCGCGGGCACGACGAGCGTCTCTTCAAGCGCGACTTTGCCGGCGAACTGCTGGAGCGGCATCCGGAGCTCAGGCTCCTCGACTACGGCTTCTGCTGGCGCGGCGACCCGACCTTTCCGATGGATGATCTCACGTGGTTCCTGTTGGAGAAGCGCGCATGAGCAGCGTGCTCGTCGTCGTCGCGCATCCTGACGATGAAGTGCTCGGCTGTGGCGGCACGATCGCCCGCTACGCGCGCGACGGTCGCGCAGTGCACGTGGCGATGCTGGCCGACGGAATCGGCGCCCGATTGTCGACGGCGGCGCTGACGTCGTCCGGCGACCGCGCGGCACTCCACCGTCGTCGTGCCGCCGCCGAACGCGCCGGGACCATTCTTGGCGTCGCATCATCAACGTTCGGCGACTTCCCGGACAACCGGATGGATACGGTGCCGTTGCTCGAGATCGCGCGGGCGGTCGAGCAACTGGTGGCCACGTATCAGCCGGAGATCGTACTGACCCACCATGTGGGTGATGTGAACATCGATCACCGGCGCATTCACGAAGCCGTCGTGACGGCCTGCCGTCCGCAACCGGGACATCTCGTGCGTACGGTGCTCACGTTCGAGGTCGCCTCGAGTACGGAGTGGCAGTTTGCCGCGTCGGCGCCAGTGTTCGCGCCCTCCTGGTTTGTGGATATCAGTGACACGCTCGTGCTGCAGCAGGAGGCGCTTGCAGCATACGCCGAGGAGCTGCGCCCATGGCCGCATCCCCGCTCGCTCGAGGCTCTGCGGGACCGCGCCCGGTGGCGTGGCGCGAGCATCGGGGTCGAGGCGGCGGAAGCGTTCATGCTCGGTCGGCACATCGTGGCGCGATGACCGTCGCACTGCGCGTGCTGATCCGAGTCGATGCCTCACCGGCAATTGGACTCGGTCATGCCATGCGGTGCCTCGCGCTGATCGAGGCGCTGCGTGCGGCCGGTCACGTCGCGCACGTGAGTACCGCGGCGCTGCCGGAGCGATTGGCCGACGCGATATGCGCCACCGGCGCCACGATCTCATATATTGCGGCGCATCCGGGCGATGACGCCGACGCGATCGCGACCGCCGCGCTGGCCACATCAGGGGAATGCGACTGGGTCGTCGCCGATGGGTACCGCTTCGGTGTGGAATGGCAGGCGCGCGTCCGCGCCTCCGGTGCACGTCTTGCCATGCTGGATGACGAGGCGCGGGCCACCCGATGGGACGCTGACCTGCTGCTCAATCAGAATCTTGGTGTGCCGGCTACGGCCTACGACGCGACCGCGCCAAAGGTGCGACTGCTGCGGGGGTCCCGCTATGTCCTGTTGCGCACGGCGTTTCAGGCGTGGCGCGGTTTTACCCGCGCGGTGCCAACGCAGGCACGCCATCTGCTTCTGACCGTGGGTGGTGCCGATCCTGATAATCTCACCGCTCGACTCATTCCCGGTTTGGCCGACTGTAACGCGCTGCACGTGCGGGTGCTCGTCGGCGCGGCGAATCCGCACCGCGCAGCCATCGACGCGGCGGTCGCGGCAACGGCGGTCGCGGCAACGGCGGTCGCGGCAGCGGCGGTCGCGGCAACGGCGGTCACTGCCGGCTCAGGAGGAGTCACGTTCACGGTGCTGGAGCATGTCGATGACATGGCCGAGCAGATGGCGTGGGCCGACCTCGCGATCACGGCCGGCGGCAGTACGCTCTGGGAGCTGGCGTTCATGCAGGTACCCTCGCTCGTGCTCGTGCTGGCGGAGAATCAACGCGGCGG
>JBBQSM010000289.1:0-2945 GCA_038234895.1 Gemmatimonadales bacterium | reverse complement strand
CCGCGTTGCACAAACACATGCCCCAGCGCCTGAAACGCGATCAGCGAACCATCGACGTTGGCAGCAGGCCAGCGCACGAACTGCGCCTTGACCGCATCGTCGGTGATACGAAACTCGCGGCGCGCCATCTCGGAGATCGTGCGACGTACTGTTGCCGTGAATGCGATCGTGCTCACGGCGCCGGAGGTCGCATCGACGCGACGCAGCTTGCCCCCCTGCGCGAGCACGATGCTCTTCCCATCGGCGGCCCACTTGTATCGCGGCAACACGCCGAGCGTCTTGCCACCGCCACTGGTAACCATCGGGTCGATCGGGTCCATGAGCAGACGCTCGGCGCCCGTTTTCAGGTCGCGCAGCCACAGCGACGATCGCGGACCGTACTTGTGTCCCTTGAATTCGAGGAGCCCGTCGGGGATCTGTCTGGCGAACGCCACGAGCTGTCCGTTGGGCGAGACTTCGGGCATGGCCGCGCCCCCGCTCGAAAAACGACCGGCGGCCGCTCCGACACTTTCGCCGTTGGTGACGTCGAGAATCTCGCCCGTCTTGAACTCGAAGCGGCGCAACTGCAGCGCACCGGCCAGCGCTTCACGGTCGGTCACCGACGCCATGCTCACGTGATAGTACAGATAGCGCCCGTCGGCGCTCACGCTGGGCGCGCTTCCGCCGGGAACCAGCGACACGCCCGTCCCGCCATCGCGATGATACATCGCCAGTCCGGCACCACCGCCGCCGCCGCCGCCGCGTCCGCCACGTCGCACCACGATGAACTGGCCGTCGGGCGTCCACGCGGGTTCGGCGGCGGTGATGGCCAGATCGGAGTGCACGGGGCGCGGATTGGAGCCGTCCGCGTTCATGATCCACAGGTTGTGCTGCCCGCGACGGTCGGAGATGAAGGCGATCGTCTTCCCGTCGGGCGAAATGCGTGGCTGATAATTGAGCGCGACGCCGCTGTTCTGCGTGAGGCACACGGCTGCACCGCCCGCCGCCGGTACGCGATACACGTGGCCGAGCAGGTCGAAGTAGATCGAGGCCCCATCGGCGGAGGGGTCAGCCGACATCCAGGTGCCCTCGCTGGTTGTGAAGTCGATCTCGCGCGTCTTGCCGCGGGCGAGGGTCACGTCCCATCGAGCCCCAGCGGAATCGGCGGCCGCGGCGGGCGCACCGCCTGCACGCTGCGCCTTGGCGAGGGTCGGCCACGCGGCGCTGAGCGCAAGCGCGGCGAGAGGGAGGGTGGCACAGCGGATCGCGCGGGGCATCGGACACTCTGGCATGGGCGTCGCTCTGGAGTGGTGCGCCGCAACGTTACGAGGCGCACATACGAATCCAGACGTTACCACCGAGAGGCGGCAGTCGGCCAGCGGCGCTCAGCGAGCACGATACGAAATCGCGCCAGGCCGGTGCTCCGGCTGTCGTCGGCACTGACAGTTTGGAGAGGACGGCGTAACTTCGGAATCATCGTATCCTCCTCCTACACTCCCTGACCTCCGCATGCTGCGATTTCGCCGCACTCTGCCTCGCGCGACCGCGCCGTTCCTGGCGTCCAGGCTGTCACTCCTGTCGATACCTGTGGTACTGATGCTTTCTGCCGCGCCGGCGCGCGCGCAGCATTCCTACACCGAGGCGACCGGCACCGTCACGCGCACGTACGATCCGCGTGTCCCCACGCCGCGTGCGTTGCTGGGCTACGAGATCGGCGAACGGTTCACGTCGCATCGCGCCATGCTGCGGTACATCGAACGCATCGCGGCCGTGTCCAAGCGGGTGAAAGTGGATACCGTCGCCCGTTCGTTCGAAGGACGCGAAATGTTGCTCGTGACCGTGACCAGCGAAGCGAATCACGCGCGCACGGCGGAGATTCAGCGTGATGCCAAGCGCGTAGCCGATCCGCGTGGCGCGGCGGCGGGAGAGGTGGAGGCGGCACTCAAACGCATGCCATCGATCGTGTGGTTGGCGCACTCGGTGCATGGCGGTGAAGCGTCGGGTGTGGAGGCGGGACTGGCGCTGCTGTATCAGCTTGCCGCCGGCACAGACGCCGAAACGATGATGACGCTCGACAGCACCGTTGTGTTGATCGATCCCAACCAGAATCCCGACGGGCGCGAACGGTTCACGCACGACCTCGAGCGCACGCTGAGCACGCAGGGGCTGGCGAGTGAACCGCAGGCGCTCAACAACGCGGGCTCGTGGCCGGGTCCGCGCACGTCGCACTACTACTTCGACCTCAATCGCGACTGGTTCACGCAATCGCACCCCGAATCCAAGGGGCGCGTAAAGTCGTTTCTCGCGTGGTGGCCACATGTGGCGGTGGATCTGCACGAGCAGGGATCGAGCGCCAGCTTCTACTTCGCGCCGCCGCGCGAGCCGGACAACAAGAACAATCCCAGACATCTGCCCAAGTGGTTCGACATCTTTGCCGAAGCGCATGGGGCCGCCTTTGATGTACACGGCTGGTCGTACTTCCGTCGCGAAGGCTACGACTCATTCTATCCTGGCTATGGCGAAGGGTGGCCCATGTTGACGGGGAGCGTCGGGATGCTCTTTGAATCGGCGTCGTCGGCGGGCGGTTCCGTGCGTCGCAACGACGGCACACTGCGCACGCTCCGTCAGGCCGCGTGGGAACACTACTCCGCCGAGTGGGCAACGGTACGCACATCGGCCCGGCGCCGTACGGAATTGCTGCGTGACTATGCGCAGGCGCGCGCCGAGGCCATCACCAGCCATGCGCGTGACGCGATGCGCGGTGTGGTCATTCAGCGAGACGATCAGGGGCGCGCCGACTCGCTCGCCGTCAAGCTGCGCGAGAATGGCATCGATGTCCTGCGACTGAACGCCGACGCTGACATTGCCGGCGCGACGCCGTTCGGCAGCGCTGCGTCCGCGTTGAGCACCAAGGTGAAGGCCGGCGCGTACATCGTTGACTTCGCGCAACCGCAGGGCCATCTAGC
>JBBQSM010000288.1:0-2965 GCA_038234895.1 Gemmatimonadales bacterium | reverse complement strand
TATGTGAACTACTTCTCGGGTGACTTCCGCGTCCCCACGACCTGGAAGGCCAGCGGCGGCTACGAACGCCGCATCTGGCGCCTGCAGCTCGGGGCGTTCGCGTACTGGGCCCGCACACAGGACAATTTCCAGTACTACGACCGGAACATGGTGACCGATCCGTTCTTCACGATCGAGGGCGGGCGGGGTGTCTTCGTGCCGGCGGACAAGATCAACAGTGCCGGGCGTACCAACAATGCGGACACGCGTCGCTTCACCGACATCGGGCGCGCCCTCGAGCTCGTCGGGGAGTCCACGCTGGAGCAGCGGTCGCTGGTGCTGCAAGGCGCTCTCACGCTGCCACGGCAGTCGTCGCTCTCGCTGTCGTACACGCGCAATGATACCAAGGACAACTCCAGCTTCAACTGCTGCGTCGCGATCACCTCGACCTTCTCGCAGAACAGCGGTGATCCGCGTCGTCTGCAGGATTCGTGGGGACCGTCGGATGACGGCTTTCGCAACAAGGTGGTGGCGGCGTTTCTGCTGCCGAGGTTCTGGGGATTCCGCGTCACGGGAAGCTATGTCGGTCTTTCCGGTCGTCCGTTTTCGCTCGTCGTGAACGGTGACATCAACGGCGACGGGACGGCCAACAACGATCTCGCCTTCATCTTCGATCCGGACGATCCGGCCACACCGGCGGACATCGCAACCGCGATGCGACGGGTGCTGGCAAATCCCGCGAACCGCGCACGCGACTACATCGCGGGAAACCTTGGGCGCATCGCGCCGCGAAACGCGGGCTCGTCGCCATTCCGCGGCCGGACCGATCTACGTCTCGCACGCGACATCAACACCCTGCGCGGGCAGGCGGTGGAGCTGACGCTCGACTTGTTCAACGTCGAGAACCTGCTCAACCGGAAATGGGGTGGCGAGTACAATCTCGGCGGCGCGCAGCAACTCTACGCCGTGAGCGCTTTCAATCAGACCACGCGTCGCTACACATATCGTGTCAACGAAAACGTCGGGACTGCGGTGAAGAGCGGAACGCCGTACCAGATTCAGCTCGGCGCCCGGTACCGATTCTGATGCGACTGCATCGCTCGGAAGTTTTGGGGCGCGCGTGGCGCGTTGCCGTTGCCGTCGTCGCGGGTACGCTGTCGCTCGGCTGGCTCGCGTCGAACGCCAGTGCCGACGAACTGGCGCAGCGCCCACGACGGTTGCGCGTGGTCCTCGTCGTGTTCGACGGGCTTCGTCCGGATCACGTCACGCTCGCGCGGACCCCGCGTTTGCATGCCCTCGCCATGCAAGGCGTGATGTCACGCCAGCATCACTCGCTCTTTCCCACGGTCACGCGGGTCAACGCCAGCGCCCTCGCCACGGGCACCGGTCCGGACGGACATGGCATTCTCGACAACAGCATTTACCTGCCTGCGGTCGCGGATCGTGTGCTCAACACCGGCGACGCGCGTGACATGCTCCTCGCTGACAGCGTGCTGGGCGGGCGATTGCTGACCGCACCAACGATCGGCAGTCACCTGCGCGACGCAGGCCTTCGCCTCCTCGTCGCCAGCGCCGGTTCGTCCGGATCGGCGTATCTCTTTGCCGGCGGTGCGGGCACGCCCGTCATCAACGCCGATCTGGTGCAGCCGGCCACGCTCGATCCGATGGTGCGGCGTGTGCTGGGGGCGCCGCCTGCCGATGCGAGTCCGAATCTCGGACGCAACGCATGGGCGGTGGATGCGCTTCTGCGCATCGGTGTGGATTCCGTCGACGTGGACGTGGGGTACCTGTGGTTGTCCGATCCCGATCACACGGCGCACGGCGCCGGACTGGGGAGTGTCATGGCCGATTCGTCCATCAGAGCAGCCGATCGGGAGTTCGGCCGCTTGCTCGATGGATTGGATGTACGTGGACTTCGAGACTCGGTCAACATCATCGTGGTGTCCGACCACGGCTTCTCCACGCACGTCGGAGACACCAAGTCGCTGCGTCGTCAGTTGGGAGCGCTCGCTGACAGCGTGGTGATTGCCGGCAGCGCGATTCACGTCCGTCGCGGCGGAGCAGGAACCAGGGAGGCGGTGGTGCGTGTGCTGCAACAGTGGCCCGAAGCGGGCGCCATTTACACGGCGCCCTCCGCGGCAGGCGGTCAGGGAGTCGTGGAGGGTACCGTCTCCACCGCGCAGATCGCATGGCAGCATCCGCGATCTGCAGACGTGCTCTACTCGGCCGACTGGTCGCATCAACGCGGTTCCACAGGCTTTCCCGGGGACACGCGTCAATCCGGCGTGGCGGGGCACGGGACCTCCAGCCCGTATGATGTGACCGCGACCTTCGTCGCTGGTGGCCCCGATTTTCGCACGGGCATGCAGGCCACGGTCCCCAGCAGCAACGCCGATATCGTTCCGACGATTCTTCACTTGCTGGGACGCCCATCGACACCAACCGGCGTGACCGGGCGTCCGCTTCGCGAGTTGCTCCGTCGTCCGAGTGCGGTGCCGGTTACCGTGGTACGCGATAGCGTCGTTGCCGCACACGCGGGCTACCGATCGGTGACATATCGGACGCGTGTGCAGCAGACGTGGTATTTCGATTCGACCCGGACGACTCGTCGGTGAGCAGGAGCTTGCTGCTGGGCGACCCGCCTATGCACGCTCCCAGAACGGTGGCCGGTCGATGCCAAGCTCGCGCAGGTAGACGTATCCCTGGCCGCGGTGGTGCACTTCGTTGTCCATCACGTACAGCAACAGCTCGTAGCCCGGCATGGTCCACTGCCCGAACGCTGTCATCGTCTGCTGAAAGCGGTCGGCGGGAATGCGCGGAAACAGGTCGTTGAGCTGAGCGGTGGTGGCATCCCACTGCGCGAGCACCTCGTCCTTGGTGGTCGCCGCCGCTTCCGCGTAGGTGGACCAGGTGTCCGAAATCATACCCGTCACGGTCGGCACCCCCATGCCGAGCATTTCGTTGGCAAGCACGCCGAACGGACGCA
>JBBQSM010000287.1:0-2968 GCA_038234895.1 Gemmatimonadales bacterium | reverse complement strand
CGCGAGGATGCCGATGCCGTATTGGCGCGGATTGTGTACGTGAGTGGTGTGAGTGCGGCGGAGCTGGTCGCGTTTGCGCCGTGTGCTTTGGTGATCGAAGCCATCATCGAAGATCTCGCGATCAAGCGTGCGTTGTTTTCGGCGCTCGAAGCCGTGGTGGCAGCGGACGCCATTCTCGCCAGCAATACGTCGTCGTTGTCGATCGCGGCGATCGCGGGGGCGTGTACGCACAAGGGTCGTGTAGTGGGCGTACACTTCTTCAATCCTGCGCCGGTCATGCCACTGGTCGAGATCATTCCGGCCATCACCACATCCCCCGCGGTGGCTGATGCGGCGCGTGCGCGCATGAATGCCTGGGGCAAGACGACCGTGATCGCCAGCGACACGCCGGGCTTCATCGTCAATCGCGTCGCGCGTCCGTTCTACGGCGAGGCGCTGCGGTTGCTCGAGGAAGGGGTGGCCGATATCGCCACGATCGACTGGGCCATGCGCGATTACGGCGGGTTTCGCATGGGCCCGTTCGAGCTCATGGACTTTATCGGGCACGATGTGAACTTCGCGGTAACGCGGTCGGTCTTCGAGGCCACGTTCCACGATCCGCGCTATCGGCCGGCCATCGCGCAGCAGCGACTGGTCGAGGCGGGACTGCTCGGCCGGAAGTCGTCGCGCGGCTTCTACGACTACGCACACGGCGCAGCCAGGCCGGAGCCCACGCGCGACGCCGTACTGGCACAGCAGATCGTCGATCGTGTGCTCGCGCTGCTTATCAACGAGGCCGTAGAGGCGGTGCATCTGCGCATTGCCAGTGCAGCCGATGTCGAAACCGCAATGACGACCGGCGTGAACTATCCCAAGGGCCTGCTGGCGTGGGGCGATGCGCTCGGCCCTGCTGCGGTCCTGGCGCGGCTGGATGCGCTGTACGCCGAATACGGCGAGGACCGGTATCGGGCGAGTGTTCGACTACGTCGCACCGTGCGTCACGGCGGGACGCTGCAGTGAACACGCTCGCGACTGCCACGGCCGTGCTGGACAAACTCGTTGCCGCCGATGCGTTCTCGCGTTGGCTTGGCATCGAGGTGCTCGACGCCGGCGTTGGACACGCCACCTGTCGCATGGTCGTCCGCGACGAGATGGTGAACGGGTTCGGTACGTCGCACGGTGGCATCGTCTTTTCGTTGGCAGACAGTGCGTTCGCCTTCGCCACCAACGCGGGCGGGTTGCTCAGTGTGGCGGTGGACTGCACCGTGAGCTTTCCCGTCGCGGTGCATCCCGGCGACGTGCTCACGGCCGTCGCCCTTGAGGAGAGCGCCACCCGCCGCCTCGCGTTCTGTGCCGTGACCGTCCGGAACCAACACGACATCGCGGTCGGCTACTTTCGCGGCACCGTGTATCGCACGGCCATCCCGCATCTTCCCACGACACTGCCATGACCACGTCATCCAGCGCAACTCTGAGCGACGCCTTCATCATCGACGGTGTGCGCACGCCGGTGGGCAGTCTGGGCGGTGCGCTCAGCCCTGTCCGCGCCGACGATCTCGGTGCCCATGTCATTCGTACAGTGCTGGCCCGCAACCCGGCCGTCGATCCGTCGCGCATCGCCGATGTCATCATGGGGTGCGCCAATCAGGCGGGTGAAGACAATCGCAACGTGGCGCGTATGTCGTTGCTGTTGGCCGGCGTGCCAGTCTCGGTGCCCGGCGAAACGGTGAACCGCCTCTGCGCCTCCGGGCTGAGCGCGGTTGCGAGTGCGGCGCGCGCCATCAAGATCGGCGAGGGCGATATCTATGTCGCCGGCGGCGTAGAAAGCATGACGCGCGCGCCGTTCGTCATGTCCAAGGGAACCACAGCGTTTGCACGCGACGTGCACTTGTTCGACACGAGTCTGGGGTGGCGCTTCGTGAACGCGAAGATGCAAGCGCTGCACGGCACCCACTCGATGGGCCAGACAGCGGAGAATGTCGCGGAGCAGTACGGGATCTCGCGCGCCGATCAGGACGCGTTCGCGCTCCGGTCGCAGCACAAGGCGACCGCCGCGCGCGCTGCCGGTCGCTTTGACGAAGAGATCGTGCCGGTGGAAATTCCGCAGCGCAAAGGGGATCCGGTGCGCGTGTCACAAGACGAGTTCATTCGCCCCGACACCACCCTCGACATCCTCGGCAAGTTGCGTCCGGCCTTTCGCACCGACGGACAGGGGAGCGTCACGGCGGGCAACGCCTCGGGGCTGAACGATGGTGCCGCAGCACTGCTGCTGGCGGGTGCGGCGGCGGTGCAGGAGATGGGTCTCACGCCACTTGCGCGCGTCGTCTCCAGCGCGGCGGCCGGCGTGGAGCCGCGGATCATGGGCATCGGTCCGGTGCCGGCTACGCAACGGGCACTCGCGCTGGCCGGACTGACGCTGGACCAGATGGATGTCATCGAGTTGAACGAAGCCTTCGCCGCACAGTCGCTGGCGTGCATGCGCGAACTGGGGATGGACGACGATGACCCGCGCGTGAACCCGAACGGTGGCGCGATCGCCATCGGGCACCCGCTCGGCATGAGTGGTGCCCGACTCGCCCTCACGGCCACGCGCGAGTTGCACCGGCAGCAGAAACGCTACGCCCTGTGCACCATGTGCATCGGCGTGGGTCAGGGCTTCGCCATGATCATCGAACGCGTCTGAGCGCCGGATGATCTACGCATTCGACGGGTTCGTGCCCGTAGTGCACGAAAGTGCCTTCGTGCATCCGCAGGCAGCGGTGACGGGCAACGTGATCATCGGGCGCGACGTGTATGTCGGTCCCGGCGCCGCCATTCGCGGCGACTGGGGCGGCATCGTCATTGAGGATGGGTGCAATGTCCAGGAGAATTGCACCATTCATATGTTCCCTGGTGTCACGGTGGTGCTGGAAGCGGGCGCGCACATTGGACATGGCGCCATCGTACACGGTGCGCGGATCGGAGCCAACGCGTTGATCGGTATGAACGC
>JBBQSM010000286.1:0-3030 GCA_038234895.1 Gemmatimonadales bacterium | reverse complement strand
GGGCATGTAGCTCACCGCGTCGAACAGCATGCGCGATTCGAACGCGAGGGCATCGCCGAGCCATGGTCCGGTCAACTCGTTCGCCCCGATCGCGCGGCGATGCTCGGCCAGCAGCAGGTCGGTGGGCGACACACTCTGCGCACGGCCGGCGTGAAACGATGACCGCTCTCCGCCGGCCAGCATCATCGCGCCCAGCCGGGCCAGCGACGTGGCCGCTTGCGCATCGGACCCCGATCCGGAGCGCGCGAGCGACACCGCACGCATGACGAAGTCGGG
This sequence comes from Gemmatimonadales bacterium, assembly GCA_038234895.1. Taxonomy (GTDB): domain Bacteria; phylum Gemmatimonadota; class Gemmatimonadetes; order Gemmatimonadales; family Gemmatimonadaceae; genus Gemmatimonas. The sequence goes on along the minus strand of JBBQSM010000286.1, from coordinate 2,754 downwards.
CGCGGGCTCGGGCACGTCGCGCAGCAAGGTCCCGACCAGACTGCGCACCACCGCGGGCGAATTGCGCGTCAACCGGTCCGATGCGCCACGCGACCGATGCCAGTTGTAGCCGCCGAACAGTTCGTCACCACCGTCGCCCGATAGCGCGACCGTGACATGCTGCCGCGTGAGCCGCGCGACGAGCAACGTGGGCAATTGCGACGAGTCCGACATCGGTTCGTCATAAATCGCCGGTAAGCGCTCGACGAACTCCAGCGCGTCTTCACCGTGTACCGTCAGCTCGGTGTGATCGGTACCCAGATGGGCGGCCACCTCGCGCGCAAACGTCGCCTCGTTAAAGGCCGGATCGTCGAAGCCGATAGTGAACGTGCGCACCGGTCGCGATGACTGCGTCTGCATGAGCGCAACGATCAGCGACGAATCGATGCCCCCCGAGAGAAAGGCGCCGAGTGGCACGTCCGCCATCATTTCGTCTTTGACCACGGGCCGCAGCGTGGCGTCGAGTTCGTCCGCGATTGCAGCGCTGTCACCTGTCAACGGATTGGCCAACCCCGCACGCGCCGCCGACTCGGCCGACCAGTAGCAGACTTCGCGAGGCGCCTGCCCGTCGCGCAGGGCCATCATGCAGCCGGGGCGCACCTTTGCGATCCCGTCGTAAATCGAGGCAGGCGCCTGGATGTAGCCGTAGCGCAGATACTGCGCGATCGCCGTCAGGTTGAATTGCGCATGAAAGCCCGGGAATGCGCGTAACGCCTTGAGCTCCGAGCCGAACAGCCATGCGCCGTTGACCTGTCCGTAGAACAGCGGTTTCTCACCGAGCCGGTCACGAACCAACCACAGCGTGCGCTCCTCGCGATCCCAGATCGCCATGGCGAACATGCCGGCGAAGCGCGGAATACTCGCTTCGATCCCCCACCGGTCGAACGCGGCAAGGAGTACTTCGGTATCGCTGTGGCCGCGGAAGGTCGCGCCGGTCTGCTCAAGTTCGCGCCGAATGCCGGCGTAGTTGTAGGCCTCTCCGTTGAACACCAGCACATAGCGGTCGCTGACCGAGCGCATCGGTTGGGCGCCGAGCGGCGATAGGTCGATGATGGACAACCGACGGTGGCCGAGCGCGATGCGCGCCTCGTGATCACACCAGGCGCCATCGGCATCCGGGCCACGGTGCGCGATGGCGTCGGTCATCGCCTTCACCGCGGCATCCGGGGTGCCGGAGACCGGTGCTCCGAAGAAGCCTGCTATTCCGCACATGTCGTTCGCGTCCTTTCGTGTCGGGGGCCGACAGAGCGCTGCTTCGGCCGTGCTGATCTTGCGGGTGATTCAAGAATACTCCAAGTGCACGACGGATCGCTGGGGGCGACGTCACGCCCTGCCGCCGCGGGCTGTCAGAGGGGCCCCCTACCATGGCAACACTGCGGCGCCGGCAGCACGCTCGCGCCATTCGTGAATCCATCTGCGTGGGGGATGTCCGTGTCGGATTTTATTGGCCGTGTGGGGCGTCGGTTGCGTCAGCATCTCGCGCAGCGGGCCGAGCAACGCGCGCTGGCACCCTTGTACGCGCCGGACGCGCGCGACCTCGATCCGGAGGCGCACCGGCTCGCGGCCATGGAGTGGATGCAGCGGGCACAAGACGCGGGCACCGATCGGGGCGTGTCGTATGGGGTGCGCTTTGGCGATGACTTCGATGTCAGCTACCCCGAAACGACGGGCTACATCTGTCAGACGTTCGTGGAACAGGCGGCGCTAACTGGAGATCACGCGTTGCTGGAGCGTGCCATCGAGATGGGCGCATGGGAAGCGGACATTCAATTGCCGGACGGCGCTGTCATGGGCGGCAAGTTCAATACCGATCCCACCCCCGCCGTCTTCAACACGGGCATGGTGCTGCTGGGCTGGAGTGCGCTCATTAGACGGACAGGAGACGCACGATTTGTAGCCGCGGCACGTCGTGCGAGCGACTGGTTGTTGTCCGTGCAGGCACCCGACGGGAACTGGATTCGCGGCAACTCCAAGTTCGCCCGCTCCAGCGCGACGCTCTACAACGTGAAAGCCGCTTGGGGACTGTGCGAGGCGGGCGTGGCGCTGGGCGAACAGCGCTACATCAATGCTGCGGTCCGCAATGCGGAGTACTGTCTGTCGCGGCAGGAGCCCAACGGCTGGCTGCCGGACTGCTGTTTGAGTGATCCGAATGCACCACTGCTCCATACGCTCGCGTATGCGATGCAGGGGCTCCTCGGCATCGGGGTGCTCACCGACCGCGCCGATTTGATCGCTGGCGCACGCCTGGTCGCCGATGCGGAGCGACGCATCATGCGCCCCGACGGCTTTCTGCCCGGCCGTCAGCGTGCAGACTTCTCGGCGGCCGTCGATTGGTGCTGCCTGACCGGGTCGGCACAGACATCCATCGTGTGGAGTCAGCTCCACGCGATGACTGGCGATGCGCAATATCTGCAGGCGACGCGCACCGTGAATCGCTACCTCATGGCACGTCACGACATACGTAATGTCGACCTACGTTTGCGAGGCGGGTTGCCCGGCTCGTGGCCGGTGCACGGCGAGTACGGCCGTCTGCGCATCCTCAACTGGGCTACCAAGTTCCTGGCGGATGCGCTGTCGCTCGAACTCGCCGCGACGGCGTCGCACGACCAAGCACGTGAGCGTCCCTCCACTCCCCGGCGCAGCGCATGAGTGCCGCGGCGCACACGGAATCGTTTGCGCACACCAGCGCGGGTCCAATGACGTTTCACGCCGAAC
>JBBQSM010000285.1:0-3145 GCA_038234895.1 Gemmatimonadales bacterium | reverse complement strand
TCGCCGTGACGCCGCCGGCCGGCGTGGAATACGAGTTGATGGCCAGCATGTTGTGATTCGTGGCCCAGCGCATGAGCGGCGTGTTGCGGCCCACAATCGTGAGCGAGGCGTCGTCAGGGGTCCACGCCGGATCCTTCATGGGTCGCGATTCAACGCGGTACACGAGCCGGTCGGATGGCGTGCTCCGGTCAGCGCGCACGTAGCCTGCGGCCGAGAGCAGGGCGGCGACGGTGTCGATGGAGGCGTCGAAGCCGCGATTACCCGGAAGCCGGAAGAACTGCTCGACGAACGCGACGGTTGTGAAGGCGCGGTCGCCGGAAAGTTCGGCGGCGATATCGCGCGTGAGTGTCGCGAACGGCACCGCGATTGGTGGGCGCGCGGGTGCCTGTTGTGCGCGAGAGGGAGTCGACAGCGCGCACGTGGCGACGAGCAGCAGGGCGGCGGAACGCGAACGGGACATGACGCGGGGGGCGAGGGAAGTGGCGGACCGGCGGAACTGCGGATCGCTGAGTGGGCGCGAACGGGCGCGAGGGGAATCGGTGCGGGGCGGGGATCGCGGCTATGGGCCGGCTTGGGGATGCTTTGTGGTTCGCGCGCGTACGACCACAAACCGTGTGCGGTTGGTGGCTACGTCTTCGATCCTGCGCTTCAGGATCTCCAGGCCGTAGCGTGCTGCGGCTGCCTCGGCGGCGACCGCGCCCTCGCGTGGGTCTCCGTGTGCGCGCACGACGCGCGCGGCACCGGCGGTGTCGTCGTGTGCGACGGCTTCGAGCCATGGGTGGTCGGCGAAGAACTTTCCGCACTGCGCCAGCGCGATGTCATGACTGCGGACGACACGGAGGTTGTTGAGCGTTGCCCCCGGTGGTGCCATGAGGCAGAGATGGATTGGAATGGTCACTTCGCCGTGCTGTTCGATGGCATCGCCGACGGCGTCGAGTGCGGCGCGCGCTTCGTGCACTACCCCGGCGATTACGTTTTCGACCGGGATGGCGGCGAAATCGGCCTCGCCGTTCATCACGCGTGCGACGGCATCGGGGAACGTGGCACAGGGCAGCGGCAGTGCGCCGGCGGGCCAGTGTGTGGCGATGGCCAACTCACTGAACGCGCCGAGTTCGCCCTGAAACGCGACGCGCGGCGGTGTGTCGTTGGCGTCGTGTGGGGTCGCGTGGGCGGCTGATTCGTGCATGCGGGCAAAGATATGGCGAGTTATTGACAGACGCGCGCGCACGCCCTACCCTGCATTCCACATGCGCAACTTCTTCGTCGCCAGCCGATATTATTTTACGCCGTCCCGCATGGGCCACGGCGCAAGGGCTGCGCGCGACTGACGCGCTGACATTCCCGAACGACCGCAAGGCCTGTGCAGAACGCACGGGCCTTTGTTGTTTCGAGGCTCGGCGGCACGACCTCCGCGGGTACCCGAACCCTGAGGAGCTCGATGATCATCGTGACCACTGCCCATGTGTCCCAAGACGCTCTCGACCGCATCGTCGAGCACGTCGAAAGCGCAGGCATGCGCGCCCATGTCAGCCGCGGCGAACATCGCACGGTCATTGGTTGCATTGGGGAAGACGCCAAGCTGAGCGAACTCGCACTCACCCAGCTCGAAGGCGTGGAGCGCGTCATTCCCGTGCTCAAGCCGTATCGGCTGGCGTCGCGGGATTTCAAGGCGGGGCTCACGACCATCCGCTTTGGTGACCCGGCTGGTACCGTGATCGGCGGACGGGAGATCGTGGTGATCGCCGGTCCGTGTTCGGTCGAAGGGCGCGACATGCTGCACGACACCGCGCACGCCGTGCAACGCGCCGGTGCCCGCATGCTGCGCGGCGGGGCGTTCAAGCCGCGCTCGAGTCCGTACGCGTTTCAGGGGATGGGCGAACCCGGACTGCAACTGCTGGCCGACGTGCGCGCGGAAACGGGGATGCCGGTGGTGACCGAAGTGATGGACCCGCGCCAGGTGGAATTGGTAGCCTCGTATGCCGACGTGCTGCAGATCGGCGCGCGCAACATGCAGAACTTTGCGCTGCTTACCGAAGTCGGCAAAGTGCAGCGGCCGGTGTTACTCAAGCGCGGACTGTCGGCCACGATCACCGAACTGCTCATGGCCGCCGAATACATCATGGCGCAGGGGAACGGCGACGTGATGTTGTGCGAGCGCGGTATTCGCACGTACGAAACGGCGACGCGCAACACGATGGACATCGCGGCCATTCCGGTGCTCAAGCGTGAATCGCATTTGCCCGTGATTGTAGATCCGAGTCACGCCGGTGGTCGCGCCGATCTGGTAGCGCCGTTGGCCATGGCGGCAATTGCGGCCGGCGCCGACGGTCTGATCGTCGAAGTGCACCCTGAGCCGACCAAGGCCAAGTCGGACGGTGAACAGTCGCTCGAACCGTCTGCGTTCGCGGCGATGATGGAGCAGGTGCGCGCGGTGGCCCTCGCCGTGGGGCGCAATATCGCCAGCGACGCGACGTCTTCAGCACGGAGTGCGGCATGATCGCCAGCGTTATCGCCAGCGTTATCGGGTCGTCCAGTATTCAGCCGTCCACGCTACAGCCGTCAACGATGGCCGCGTCGACCATGCCATCCTCCAGCACGGATTCCTCAAGCACAGGTTCCTCGACCACGGATTCCTCCACCACGGATTCCTCCACCACGTCACACACGCCGCGGCCCGACGGATCGCTCGAGGATATCCGCGCCGACATCGAACGCGTCGATCAGACGATCATCCGGGCCATCGCCGAGCGCATGGAGCTCGCGCGCGCGGTGGGACGGGTGAAAGCGCTCACCGGGCAGCCTGTGACTGATCCGGCGCGTGAAGCGGCCGTGGTCGCGCGCGCGGCGGCACTCGCACGTGACGCCGGACTGCCGGAAGATGAAATCCGCGCGTTGTATTGGCGGCTCATCGCTTTTTCCCGACGCGCCCAGCTCGACGACTAGCGTCGCGTCGAGACGGTCTTCGCCTTTTCCTGCGGCCGACGACGGAACCAGCTTGCCACGAGATAGAACTCGTCGAGGTCGTGGGTCGGAATATCCGCGCCCGTCACGTCCGGCCCGTCGAATACGCGCGCCATCAATGCAGTCAATCTGTGCTGTGCCTCTGCCGTCGTTGGCGCCGGTACCTCCGCGCGCACGGTCCCGC
>JBBQSM010000284.1:0-3167 GCA_038234895.1 Gemmatimonadales bacterium | reverse complement strand
GTCAAGAAGGCGTACGACGAACTGGAAGCGCTGGGCTACATCGAAACGCAGCGCGGACGTGGCACCTTTGTCGCCGCCCGATTGCCCCGCGCAGCCGCCAGCGTGCAGCACGCACAGATCGCCGAAGCGGCCCGGGCGCTCGTGACACAAGCGTATCTCGCCGGACTGCGACTGAACGACATCGTACAGTTGCTCAAGCAGGCCGACCGCGAAATCTCGGTCGGACCGACCGTGCACCACCGCAAGGAGATTGGCAGGCGATGACGACATTGCTCGAGATTCGGGGCGTGGTACGCAGCTTCGGTGGCCGCGCGCCTGTATTGAACGGCGTGGACCTCACGATCCAGCGCGAGGAAATCGTTGGACTGCTCGGCCGCAACGGTGCCGGCAAGACGACACTGCTGCAACTCGCGATGGGCATGTTGCATCCACATGCCGGCACGGTGCGCGTCTTCGGACACTCGCCCACCGAGCATCCGGTCGCGGTGAAGCGGCGCATCGGCTACGTGGCCGAAGATCAGGTACTGCCGCCCGCATCGGCGATCGGTGACCTGCTCGCCTTTCATCGTCGCCTGTTCCCCACGTGGGATCTGGCGCTGCAAAAACAGTTGCTCGACCGGTTCGGATTGCGCGACCAGAGCCGCAAGATGCGCACGCTGAGCAAAGGCGAAGCGCGACAGGTGGCACTCATTTGCGCCGTCTGTCACCGTCCGGAACTGCTGATCCTCGACGAACCGGCCGGCGGTCTCGATCCGGCGGCGCGCCGGGAGTTTTTGGAGACGTCAATACAACTGCTCAATCGCGAGGGGACGAGCATCGTCTTCTCGTCGCATCACATGGGCGATGTGGAGCGACTGGGCGGACGCGTCGCGCTGCTGGACGGCGGCACGATTCGACTGGATGCCGCGCTCGACGACCTGCGGGAGCAGCACTGCGTCGCGATCATTGCAGGCCGACCCGGTCTCGAACAGTCGGTCATTGCGCGACTGCCTGCGTGCCTGCGCGTGCGTACCGTGGGCCCTGCCTTTCACGCCGTGTTTCGCGGCCAGCCCGAGCTGCTGCAGTGGCAGTTGCGTGATACGCTTGGTGTCACGGACGTACGCTGCGAGCGCGTGCCGTTGGAGGAGTTGTTCGTGGAGATGGTGGGAGGTGAGCGGCTGGAGAAGGCGTCGTGATTTTGTGGCTGATGGGTCAGTATTTGCGCTCGCCGAGTGTGTGGGGTGTGTCGGTGCTGGGCGCGATGGTGATTGTGAAGTGGCCGGTGGCGGGGTGGTCGATCTTGGTTATGCTGGTGTCTGTGCAGTTGCGCATTGTGCCGGGACGACCCACGGTGTTCGACGCCGCGCTGCCCATTTCGGCGCGCGATCTCGTGACGGCACGCATGTTCGCGCGACTCGTGCTGTGCGCCGTGCCTCTGCTCGCCTGCGCCATCGCGTGGCGTGGTGAGGTTGCGAACGTGTGGTCGGTACCACGGATGCTGGAGTTTGGCGCGATCGCTACGCTGGCCCTGCTGATTCCGCACGGTGTGCGACCGAACGTGCTTGGATTGAGTGTAACGCAGGCGTACGTCATCCCGATTGCCGTGCTGGCGGTGATGGCAGCGCTTGTCGTGTGGCTGCTGCCCGCGACGGTTGGCGTTGCGTTGTTCGGCATCGTGATTGTGGTTTGGGTGACGTGGACGGCGGCCACCACTCCGCCAGCGTTTGCGCGTGGGGATGGAACCAACACGGCACGCGCGCCAGCCGTGCCGACAGAGAGCGATCGTTTCGCCGCACCGACGCACCAGTCGTGCGCTGTGCAGTGGTTGCATGCATCGCGACCCGTTTGGGGGTCGCTGATGCCATGGCCACTGATTGTGGCTGTGGCGTTCATGATTCTGGGTGGCTGGACGGGTAGCTGGTTGCTCTACGTAATCCTCTTTTCGGTCTTACCACCTGTTTACTTGCGGCAGCGCACCGCGTGGCTGGCCTCGCTGCCGCTTTCACATCGGGTTCGACTACTGACCGTGGCGGGCCCGTTCTGCCTCAGCACGTTGGGTGGCCTCGCGGTCGGACGTGCGCTGCCAAAGCTCGGCGCGCTGGATCGCGACATGGGGGCCGATGCTCCTGCTTCGATCTTTGAAGGTCGAAAGGACTACGCGAACCTCACACGTGTTCCGCTCACATTCTGGACGGCTGCGGGCCCTGCGCGCACGCCACCGAACGCCACCAACATAGGGCGGCAGTTCGAAATCGTGTCTCCGTGGGGCGAGCGGGTCGTCGCCGACACGATCTCCGTTCTGCGCAGGATGTACTTCAATCCCTACACCACCAGTCCCCGAAGCACGCCACGCATGCGCGCGTGGCAGCTTGGGCGTGCCACGACTGCCGTATACGGTCGTCCGCTGTCGGTTCGCGAGTACAATGACAAATCGAGCCCACGCCCGCCCCGCGTGACCGACACATGGTCCATACAACTACTGGGCGGAGCGCTCACCCTCACGTTGTTGCTCTACATACTGCTGGTGTACGAGATCCCGCTCATGGCGCGCTCCAATCCCACTTCCTCCGTGGTGAGCACCGGTAGTGCGCTGGCTCTGCTGTTTCTGCCCACGTACATCTTTGGCGGCATCTGCTTGTACACCATGCACAAGCGGGGTGGCTCGCTGGCCGTTCCCATGATCGAACGTGCGCTCCTCGCCATGACGCGCACGTTACCGGACAACCTGCTCGTCGTGGGGATCATCGCGGCTATCCCGCCGTCACTCCTGTACCTGCTGCTGGAGCGACAGTTCAGCCGGAGCGAGATCGTACGCCTGCCGGCCGCGCGTCGGTGATCATCGTGATTCCAGGCATCGCTGTGCGCAGCGCTCAGCGAGGCAACGCCGCCAGCGCCGCCTCAACATCCGCCCCAATGTCCACCGGCGATTTGTTCGGCGCATAGCGACGAATGGCCTTGCCATCACGGCCCACCAGAAACTTGGTGAAATTCCATTTCACCCCTTCGCTGCCCAGCAGCCCAGGCGCCTGCACCTTGAGCCACTGAAAGAGCGGGTGCGCGTCGGCGCCGTTCACCTGCACCTTGCTCATCATCGGGAAGGTCACGCCGTAGTTCCGCTGGCAGAACGTCGCAATCTCCGCGTTGCTGCCGGGATCCTGCGACCCGAACTCGTTGCTCGGAAAGCCGAC
>JBBQSM010000283.1:0-3173 GCA_038234895.1 Gemmatimonadales bacterium | reverse complement strand
CGCATTCCAGCTCACGTAGTCGGCGATCGCTCCGCGCTGCATGGCGCTGAGCTGCAATGCCAGCATTCGGATTGTTCGATTCTCACCCCGGTACGCGGCGTTGAAATCCGCCGTCCGGTAGCCTTCCATCCAGTACTTGGTATCTCCGGTGAGGAAACGGCCGAGAAAATTCGGCTGATTGAAATCGAACATCCCCCAGTTGAAGGCAATGTCCTGACCGGTGCTGCTGTCCGTCAGCGCGAGTGCAATGTGTCCGAATTTTTCGAAGACGAACTCACCGGGTCCATACGTGATAATCGCCACCGACATACGCGCGCCTCGCTCGGCTCGCGCGCTATCGAGGGACGCGGACACACCGGGCGGCGTTGGCGGTGGCGTCTCAGGCGACTGCGCGGTCACCACCGACGCGGCGAGCAGCATCGCCGCCGACAGGACCCGCCAAACCCGCGTGGCCGCCATCAGAAGCGGATCTCTTTCCCGTCGTCGGCGGCTTTGTAGATCGCCTCGACCACCTTCTGTACAAGCACCTGATCGGTGGGCGGCTCATACGGCGCTTCGCCATTGATTACGGCGAGGAAGTGCGCGATCTCTGCCCGATAGCTCTGCAAGAACGGGCTTTCTCGAGCCGCTGCTCCCGAGGGCGACACATCCACCGCACGACCGTTCAGTTCTTTCGTGACGCGCAACGGCGCCAATCGGGCAGAACCACGCGTCGCATCTACTTCGAACCACCACCGATCTTCGTCGCCCACGTACGCCCACGATACATCAATGTTGAGCACGAGACCGTTCTCGCACTCGAGGAATACCTGCATCGCGTCTTCCACCGAACCCGCCGCGCGACCGCGACGCATCGACGAGACCACACGGATCGGATTGGGGCCATCGGCCAACCACATCGCGAGATCAAGTAACGGGAATCCGTGTTCCAAAAAGACGCCACCGCCCGACTCGGCGCGTCGATTGCGCCAGCCATCGGCCGTACGTTTCACTTGCATCGAGCCCGCGCGAATAGACGTGACATCGCCCAGTTCCGCGTTGCGGATGAACTGATCAAGCGCCTGTACGTCAGCGCGGAACCGGTGATTGTGTCCCACCACCAGTCGGCGGTCAGCCTTTTGTGCGGCCGCCAGGCACCGCTCGATACCACGCGTGGAGAGCGACAATGGGCGCTCGCACAACACGTGTAGCTTCTTGCGAAGCGCCGACAGCACGTGCGGCTCGTGCAGGTGATTGGGTGTGGAGATGATCACCGCGTCGAGCTCGTCGCTGTCGAGCAGCTCCTCGAAGTCGGTGAACACGTCGGGCACATCGAAACGGTCGGCTAGCGCGCGCGCCTTCGCCGCATCGTTATCACACAACGCGACCAGTTTGGCGCCGCGTAGCTTGGACAGAACAGGGATATGCGTCAGCTGGGCGATGGCACCCGTGCCGACGACGGCAATTCGCACGCCGTCTTTCATTCAGGCCTCCGGAGATGACAGATCAGTCGGCGAACCCGACGACGGTTCCCGGATAGTAATGACGCAGGATCGTGCGGGCGTCGATGCCGGCCCGTGACCGGCCGATCGCTCCCCACTGACACATCCCCACTCCGTGGCCGTTGCCGTGTCCGCGCAGGCTGACACCCGACAGGTGTCCACGAGCACGGGATTCGCGGTCGATGGAAAAATACGTGCTGGACAGGATCGCGCCACGCGTATCACGCAGGACATTGCGAATCTGGTTGTTCCGCACGGTCACATCTCCGCGATCGGTACGCAGCACCAGCGCGGTCGCCCGACCGGACCCGGTCCGACCCTCTACCCGCATGGCCGTGACCACACCCGGACGGGGATCGCGCGCGCCGGCGGCGACCAGCGCCCGTCGCACCGTCTCGCTCAGCTGCCCCTCATCGAATTCCGCCGTCCAGTGGTTGCGCGGGGAAATATCACAGTAGGGGCGCCCAGTCTTCGCGTCGGTATCGTCAACCGACTGCAGGTAGGGCTCCTCGCGCACATTCTGCCACGATTCCTTGGGCGACGCCGTGCGCCCACCGCATGACGAGTAGTACGGGGCGTCCACCAACAGGCCGTTGTAACGGATGACCAATCCGGCCGTGTTGTCGATCGCTTCGTTCACAATCGCCGCTTCGACGTCGAATCCGGCATACACCTGATTCTGCACGGTGGCCACCATGTGCCACCCCGACTTTGGCTCGATGGCCGCGTCTGACGGCACGCGGATGTACGCGTAGCTCCGAGCCGCGATTGCCTGTGCCTCAAGGGCCGCCCGATCGCCTGGCTGACGCGTGCCAAGTTCGATCGGCACGACGCCCCGCAGATAGTCCTCCACGGGCACGCGGTTGACCACCAAAATGCCGCTGTCGGTCGGGGTGAACCAGAGTTCACCGCGATAGCGACGATTTTCATAGCGCAGGGTGGAATTGCCGTCAGCCGCGCGGGCCACGAACGGCCCCTCGCGCCATGGTGTCTTATCGCCATTGTCACCGGCCACGCGCAGTAGGCCACCCTGCTGCTCCACGCGCCAAGTCTCGGCACCCTGACCGGTCACCAACTTGGTGCGCCCGCCCTGCTCATCGATGCGCCACCGCCCGGTGGCCGATACGGGTGCCTGCTGCGCCTTCCCCGCCAGCGCGATGCGGGCCATGCGGTCACGCCCGTCGAAGCGCCCGCTCAATCGGCCGTGGGCTTCTCCCGTGATCGGCCCCTTCATCACCGGCGTCGGCGTGCCGGCAACCGCGATGCCCCCACGCGGCGCGCACGCCACCGTGAACGCCGCGGCCGCCACCAGCACACCGAAGGCACCAGCGATGAGCGCGCGCATGAACTCCTTGGCTAGTCCCGTTGCGCGACGGCCGCGCCCATCGCGTCGTCGAGTCGGGTGAGTGTTTCAGCGATTTCTGCATCGCCGTGCGCCGACGACATGAACCCCGCCTCGAACGCCGACGGCGCCAGCGACACGCCACGACGGCGTGCCGCATGGAAAAACCGCCTAAACATCGCGGTGTCCGACAACTTGGCGTCGTCGTACGTATGGACTGGTTCGTCGCGGAAGAAGAAGCCCCACATGGAACCGGAATGGCTGGCCGAGAACGGCACGCCGCGGCGCGCCGCGATGTCGCGCATGCCCTGCACCAGTACGGCCGTCTGTGCCGTGATCCCGTCGTGCAC
>JBBQSM010000282.1:0-3192 GCA_038234895.1 Gemmatimonadales bacterium | reverse complement strand
ATGCGGCAACGGATGTCCACTACTGAGCGTGATCGCCAGCGGGCGCAGATCCGGCTGAATGTCTTCGAGATAGTGCACGCGCAGCCGATGCTGCTCGTCGACCGTCAGGTCCTTCCACGACAGCAGGCGCACGCCCACGCGCTCGGCCACGCGCCGGCAGTCCATCGCACAACCTGACTGTCGCCCCAGCAGCGCGTCGAGACCGCGCTCCACCAACTGCAGCCGTTCCGCGGCCTCGCCCTTTTCGTCGATAGCGGCACGCCGCAGTTCGGCCATGCGCACCATGTACAGTTCATCGATGTTGCTGGTCACGATGCCCAAAAAGCGAAGCCGCTCGAGCAACGGCACGGCGTGATCTTCGGCCAACGCGAGAACCCGGCTCTGAAAGGCCAAGAGACTCAATTCGAGGTCGATGAGCACGTCGTGGGGTAAAATGGTGGCGTTTCGCGTGGAACGGGGCGGCGATATCAGCGAAGCTACCGTCTCTACGTCCATATTGCAGCATGCCCGACCAATCGGACCATCCCATGCAGTTCGAGCCGCGCCCCGGCGACCCGGCGCCGCGTCGCATTCGTCGGATTGGCCGACTCTTCGCGATCGTCGCGCTGGCGATCGGGTTTATCGTGATGCTCTGGGTCTTTACCGGAATTCCCACGCCAGTCGCCACGGCGATGGATGACGCGATGTGGGCGCCCTGCCCGGCGCAATATCTGGCCGCCCGCACGTCGGTCGACTCCGGACTCGCCGACGGGTACGTGCTGCGGCCCCGAACGCGCTTCGAGCGGGCGATTACCTGCGGCAGTGAGCGCAAGCGGCGCGGCGGACGCGCCGACTAGGGACGGCGAAGCAGGAGGGGCACGGCTTTCGGCCTCTTGTGCGGAGGTGGATTATTCCACATGCCCACGACTCTCCCCGCTGTCCCGACGATTGACGACATCCGCGCTGCCGCCGCGCGCATCGCGCCGCACGCGCAGGTCACGCCGCTCCTGTCCTCGCCCGCGCTTGACGCCCGCGCGGGAGGGCGCGTGCTGCTCAAGGCCGAAGTGCTGCAGCACACCGGCTCGTTCAAACTGCGCGGCGCCCTGAATCGCCTGCTGCAACTGTCTGACGACGAGCGCTCGCGCGGTGTGGTCGCATATTCGTCAGGGAATCACGCGCAGGCGGTGGCGTATAGCGCTTCGCTGCTCGGCATGCGTTCGGTGATCGTGATGCCGAAAGATGCGCCGGCGCTCAAGATCGAACGCACCCGCGCCTTCGGCGGCGAGGTCGTGCTGTACGATCGCTACACGGAAGATCGCGAGGCGATCGGGAGCGCCATTTCAGAGCAGCACGGACTCACGATCGTGCCGCCCTTCGAAGACGCGCACATTGTTGCCGGTCAAGGTACGCTGGCGCTTGAGGCGCTCCTCCAAGCCTCGGCCATGGGGTACACGCCCGACGCCCTCCTCGTATGCTGCGGCGGTGGCGGACTGACTGCCGGCTGCGCCTTGGCGGCCGAAGCGATCTCACCGAGAACCGTGGTGCATCCCTGCGAGCCGGCCGAGTTCGACGATACGACGCGGTCGCTGCGTCTGGGGCATCGGGTGTCAAATGAACCAGGCACGCGCTCGATCTGCGATGCCATCGTCACGCCGACTCCGGGAGAATTCACCTTCTCGATTAATCAACCGCGGGTCGGAGCCGGTCTCACCGTGACCGACGACGAGGTCCTCGCGGCCATCGCGTTCGCCGTGCGCGAACTGAAGTTGGTGGTAGAGCCGGGCGGCGCGGCCGCGTTGGCCGCGCTCTTGGCCGGCAAGCTCGAGACGCGGGACCGCGTCACCATGGTCGTGGTCACCGGCGGCAACATCGATCCCGCGATGCTGGCGAGGGCACTCGGTGTCGCGTAATACGACAGCGATGGTTCTGCTGCTACCCGGTCTGTACGACTCGGGGCCCGGGCACTGGCAGTCGTGCTGGCAGGCGCAGTCGTCAGCCTCGTCTTCACTACTCGTCGAGCGGGTCGTGCAACAGGAGTGGGCCGCGCCGCGATGCGTCGACTGGGTTGCACGGCTTACGCACGTCATGCGAGAGAACACCCACGATGTGGTGCTCGTCGCCCACAGCAGCGCCTGCGCCATGGTTGCGCATTGGGCGCGCGAGGCGCCGCTCGAACTCCTCATGCGCGTGCGTGGTGCGCTGCTGGTCGCGCCGAGCGACCCATTCGCGGCCGTCTATCCCAACGGCCCGACCGGCTTCGCTCCGGTTCCGCTTCACGCCCTGCCCTTCCCCAGCACGTTGGTGGCCAGCCACAACGACGAGTACGTGACGTTCGAGCAGGCCACTCGCTACGCGTCGGCGTGGGGCAGCCGGATGTGGGACGTGGGCGACGCTGGCCACATCAACGCGGAGGCCGGCTTCGGCCCGTGGCCCGACGGCTGGCGCGCGGTGGAAGCAATGGCCTCCGCGCCGCACGCTCGCGTGGCACGGTACGCCGATGTCCCGGCCCTCTCCGCCTTGATCGACCTCTCCGTACGCCGTCTGGCGTCCGGCTACTACACGGACGCACAAGTCGCGACGTCGCTCACGCACGTGTTCGGCGTGGATACGAATCTCATCCACGACCGCAGTTATTTCCTGCTCGAGCAACACGGCGATATTGTGGCCGCGGGCGGATGGAGTGATCACCAGACGTTGTTCGGCGGCGATCAGTTCGAGAGCCGCGACGAAGGACGTCTCGATCCGACGACCTCGCCAGCGCGCATCCGAGCCTTCTACGTGCATCCCGATCACGCCCGTCGCGGCTACGCCACACGGCTGCTCGGCATCTGCAGCGCCGCCGCCCAGCGAGCCGGCTTCTCATCGCTGTCACTGATGTCGACGCTTCCCGGCGAACCACTCTACCGGGCGTTGGGCTTCGTGCCCGGTGCGCGCGTGGAGCATCCGATGCCAGACGGTACGACGTTGCCGATGATTCCGATGACGCGATCGATCGCGTAGACAACGGCAACAGCAGCAGGCACCAGGCAAACCACGGCAACCGCGGATGACACGCAACCGGCCGCAGAACGGGATCAACAGAGTTGATTGGTAATCCGTGGCGGGCTCCGCGTAATCCGCGGCTGCATTGCTTCAGCGGTTGCCGTCGTCCCACACATGGAAACCAAGCCACCCAGTCCGGTGTTTCACTACTGAGGCACTTTTCCGGTGCCG
>JBBQSM010000281.1:0-3255 GCA_038234895.1 Gemmatimonadales bacterium | reverse complement strand
GACGCCGAAATCAGCCGCTTGCAGACCCGTCGTGGCGTGAGCGAACTGCCATCCACGCAGGTCCGCCCGAACGCGCTGGCACGCAACAGTCTGCGCGCCAACCTGTCGGCCCAGCTGGCTTCGAATTTCTACGTGCAGGTCTCGTCGGCGTTCATCAACAGCAACCTGCGGCTGCCACAGAACGAAGACAACGCCAACGGCCTGATGGTCGGCGCGCTCGGCGGTCCGTGGCGCGGTGACCTGATCGACGCGCAGGGCGATTCGCTGCAGGGTGTGCGCTCGTTCAAGATCGGCGACATCATGTCGCAGACCACCACGTTCGGCATCAACCGCTTCATCAATAGCGCCTCGGCGCAATTCAATCCGTGGTCGTGGCTCAATACCCGCGCGACGTTCGGGTCCGACATCACCAACCGCAACGAACTGTTCCTCGCCAGGGTCGGCGAAGGACCGGCGACCGGTACGGTGCGTCAGGGCAACATCACAAGCACGCGCGCCGACATCAACCAGCAGACGGTCGACGTAGGCGGCACGGCCACCTTCCAGTTGTTGCCGTGGCTGGGCACCAAGACGTCGGTCGGCATGCAGTACATCCGCAACGCCATCAGCCAGACGCAGGGTACCGGTATTTCCTTGCCGCCTGGCGGTGTGACGGTCTCCACGGCCGCCACGCGCGGCAGCACGCAAACGCAGTCCGAAATCCGCACGCTCGGCTACTTTGCCGAAGAAGTGGTGTCGATTGACGAGAAGCTGTTCCTCACCGCTGGCGTGCGTCGTGACGCCGCCAACGCGTTCGGTGTCAACACACAGTCGGTGTACTACCCCAAGTTCGGCGCGTCGTGGGTTGTCTCCGATCAGGCGTTCTTTCCCAAGCCCGACTTCCTGAACACGCTGCGACTTCGCGCCACCTACGGCGCGTCAGGCCAGATTCCGGGCGCAACCGCCGCGGTCCGGTTCTTCAACGCCGGTCCGACCACGCTGTCCAACGGCACCGATACACCGGGCGCGTCGATCGGCTCGCTGGGCAATACGTCGCTCAAGCCGGAATTCTCGGCTGAAACCGAAGCGGGCTTCGACCTGACGATGTTCTCCGGCAGCTCGAATCTCGAACTGACCTACTACAACAAAAAGACCACGGACGCGCTGATCAACCGGCAGATCGCGCCGTCGCTGTCCGGGCTGGCGAACCAGTTCGTGAACATCGGCAGCATCCAGAACTCCGGTGTCGAAATCGCTTTCAATCAGAAGGTCGTCGACCGCCAGAACATCGGCTTTGATTTCGCCCTGACCGGTTCGACGAACAAGAACGAACTGCTGGTGCTGGGCGAAGGCGTCTCCCCGATCGCCTCCGGCAACCGCGACACGCAGCGTAACATCCCGGGCTATCCGCTGTACGGCCTCTGGTCGCGCCGCATCAGCTTCACCGATGCGAACAACGACGGCATCCTGACGCTGCCGGAGCTCAAGTACAGCGACTCCACCGAGTTCCACGGCCCGTCATTCCCCACGCGCGAACTGGCCTTCACGCCGACCATCGAACTGCTCGGCCGCAAGCTGCGCATCTCGTCGCAGTTCGATCGCAAGTGGGGCTTCCTCAAGTTCAACAACACGCTACGCCACCAGTGCATGAACGGTGTCACGTGCCGTGGTCGTTATGATGCCTCCGCCCCGCTCGAGGTGCAGGCCGCCGCACTGGCCACCTCGCAGTCCGTGTTCTCCGGCATGTTCGAGGACGGCGCCTTCACCCGCTGGCGCGAAGCGTCGGTGGCGTACGAAATGCCGACCAAGTGGGCGAACGCACTGCGGGCCGAACGTTGGAACGTGATTTTCACTGGTCGCAACTTGGGTGTCTCCACGAACTATGCTGGCGTGGACCCCGAGGCAGCGCAGTCGAACAGCGACACGCGTGGCAACGAGGAGTATTTCTCTACGCCACCGCTGCGCTACTTCACGTTCCGTATGAACTTCACTTTTTGAGGCACGCGCAGACATGACCTTCTTCTCTGTCGCTCGCCGGGCCCTGCGCCCGGCTGGCACTTTGGCGGCCGCCTTCGCGCTGTCCAGCTGCACCACCGACATTCTCAGCGTCGGTACGCCTGACGTTCTCTCCGCCGACGCCCTCGGCGGGAGCTTGGGCGCCACCACGTTGCGCAACGGCGCGATGTATGATTTCGTCGTTGCGTTCTCAGGCACGCAGGACGGCTTCTTGGTTGCGTCGGGCAACATGGCCGATGAAATCGAAACCGTCGACACGTTCGCCGATCGTTACTTTACCAATGAACGGAACGAGAACGAGCTGTTGGGTGGCGCGCTGAACACGCGTTACAACAACCTCCAGCTCGCGCGCACCGGCCTTGGCAATGCGATCGCCAACTGGGCAGCCGTGAAGCCGACCGTGCGCGATTCGCTGAGTGAGATGTACTCCATCCGCGGTTTCACGGAGACGTTCTTCGCCGAGGGCTATTGCTCGGGCGTACCGTTCAGCCGGGTGAACACCGACGGCAGCTTCGAGTACGGCGATCCGCTCACGACGGCGCAGATGCTGTCCACGGCCGGCGCCACGTTTGACAGCGCGTTGACGCTCGCCACTGCGGGCAGCACGTATCGCAATCTGGCCTCCATTGGTAAGGCCCGCGCGCTGCTCAACGCCGGGCAGTTCGCGGCGGCGGCGGCGGCGGTGAATGGCGTGCCGACCAACTACCGCTACCAGCTGTTTCATTCCATCGCCACGGCCCGTCAGACGAACGGTGTGTTCACGGCGACATTCCAGTCGGGTACCCGCTACACCGTGGGAACGAACGAAGGCGTCAACGGTATCGATTATCTCACCACGCCGGCTGATCCTCGCGTACCATGGACACCGTCGGCGCGTATCGGGTTCGATGGATTCAACCGCAACCTACCGGTGCAGCAGAAGTACACCGCGCAGGGCGCGACGGTCACCTTAACCGACGGCATCGAAGCGCGTCTGATCGAAGCGGAAGCGCGTCTCCGTGGCGCCACGCAGGCCGACCGCGATGCCGTGTTCGCGGCGCTCAACACGTTGCGTGCAACGGGCCTCGCCACGGCCATCGCGCCGCTCGCGGCCGCACCCACCACGCAGGACGCGGCGGTGGACATGCTGTTCAAGGAGCGCGCCTTCTGGATGTGGCTCACCGGCCACCGTCTGGGTGACATGCGTCGTCTCATTCGCCAGTACGGCCGCACGGCGGCCACGGTCTTCCCGACGGGTCCGGTGCGTGTGCGTCCGGGCAA
>JBBQSM010000280.1:0-3314 GCA_038234895.1 Gemmatimonadales bacterium | reverse complement strand
CCCGCGCGGTGACGCGCAGGCTGGCGCGTGCTGACACACGACCGTGTCGGCCGCGTCACCTCCGCGCACAGCACAATGATGACACCAGAACAGCCGCATTCACTCGCGACACTTTCGCAATCCTTGATGCCTGCGCACGGGCGCGACGCGTCCGACCTGCCGCAGCATACTGAGCACGGCGGAGCACGGTTGCACTCCATACATCATCCGGCGATGCACCGGCGTGACACGACCGTACGCGCGTCGACAATGTGCGCGGCGACCGGAGGGCAGCCGGCATGAGCAAGCCCCGCACCGCGTCGCATGACCTTCCCGAGGGCGTGGCACGTCAGCCCGGCAGCCGGTACCTCTATGTCTTCGTCAAGTCGCCCGACGGCGGACCAACCAAGCGATTCAGCACCAAGATCGATTGGACGCCGTTGACGAAGGCGGAGCTCAAGTCGGCCGCTCGGCGTGCTGGCGACCTGTACCGCCTCATCGACGGCATGCTGACGCACCCGGCGCACCGTGACATCGCACGCGCCGTGTACGCCGGCACCCTATCCATTGCGCAGGTCTTCGAGATCGGCCTGGTGTCCGGCGCCCCTGGCCTACGCGCCTCGCTCGACGCCAAGGCGATGGACGACGCCGATGTCGACCTGGTGCCGCATCTGGAAGCTTTCCGGACCCACACCATCGGCCTGCACCTGAAGCGACGCGGCCGACCAATCTCCGCACACCACCGCGGGCAGATGGTGTCAGCCATCCGACGCTATCTCGACTGGGCCGCCGCCGACGGCGCAGGCAAGAGGGTCGCGACCGCACGACGGCCACTGTCGCTGCTGTCCCCCACGCTGTTTCAGCGCTACGTGGCGGTCCTCGAAGCGCGCACCAAAGCGCGCGTGAAGGCCACAGGAAAGCCCGTCAAGAATACGACGGGCCATCGCCCCGTGCGCGACTGCACGCTTGCGCTGCGGCAGTTCGTTCGCTACCTGCAGACCGAACGTGAGGTACCGCGCGCCATCGACCCGACAGAGGGCAAGGCCCCACCGGCGAACAACCCGCCACGGATGCATTGGCTCCCGCTGGACGACGTGCGGATGCTGATGGCAGTCCTACCGGCCCCCGCGGGCGTGTACTGCGCCATCCTCCACGCGACGGCATTGGACACGTCGGACGTGGCACGGCTGACCGCCGACTGCTTCGAGCGTCGCGGCGACCGTTGGATGGTGAGTTCCTCGAGCAAGAAGACGCGCACGCGTCGCCGCCGCGTTCCGGTGCATCGCTGGGCGATTCCCGAGATCGAACGGTATCTGCTGCAGCGCATCGCCGCTGACGGGCCACGGGCGCAGCTGTTTCCAGACTGGGCGCGATGGCGCAATGCCCGGGATCCGTACGCGCGGTTGCACGCGGCCACCGTGGCGGCGTTGGTCGCGGACGACCAGACGCAGTTCGTTGGCTACGAGCCGCGCGACAGCCGGCACAGTGTGGCCGTGCAGATGTGCCAGGCGGGCATCCCGATTCAGCTTGTGGCGCAGCAGCTGGGCAGTGCCGTCGATACGGTCGCGAACACGTACGCGCAGTGGATCACGACCGAGGAGCAGTGGGATGCGATGCTGGACCGGCTGGCGGCTACATCGTACCGGGCGTGACTACTGGATCAGTCGTCACGCGGCGGCCAACGATCTTCGCAGCCTACTTCATTCTCCTTCCTCGTGGCGAGCAGTAACAGTCGGCGGTGTGGCTGTTCCCGCGTCTCATATCTCAGAGCAGTCGGTATACGCTACCGATGGTGGCCCCCAGTCGCGCTGTTGCGCGCTCCAGCGCAATCGCCGTAGGCTGACCTATAAACCTACCGGTGCAACCGGCTCTAATTCAAGCGCCTTACGTCGCCTGTTCCCTGACCGCTCCGACTCGTAAGTCCGAGACCGCGAAACTCCGATCTCTGTTGCTGGTATGACGCGGCGGCTTCGCGTCTCGGTATGAGAATGAGGCTTATGCGTCAACACCACGACAGTCTTACCTAAGGCGAGCGGCACGGATGCCGTTGTCCGAAAGTCTTTACGCAGATTGTGCGAAAGTCCCTACGCCTGCTGTCCGAAAGTCTTTACGCCTCCCGGGCGATCTGGAGTAGGGTCAACATGAGCGGCGGCAGCGAGTCGGCACGCCTGTCCGAGGTCGGGGTTGCGGATGCCGCGATCCATCAACCGGCTTCCCGCACGATCTGCTCCACCTGACCAACGAGCTGTGCTTCCCCATCAGCGCGGGTCACTCCCGGACCAGTTGTTGCCTGCGCGTGTGCGGTGCAGGGTGACGGCGAGCGGCCAAAGCGCACGCGTGACGTACCACCCACAGCGGACGCCGCCCGTGTGCCGTTGCCCGGAAGTCTTTGCGCCATACCGGTCTTCAGGGGGAGTTTCGCGAAATCGGCCGCTATTCAACGCGGTTAGGAGGGGCCGCACGGCGTGCTCGACGACGGCAGCGATCCCCATGATCGCGGATGGGATGCGTCGCCGGGCCGCAATTTCGCCAACAACGGCTCGGTCGCCCACGTCACGCCGCGCGAGGCATCCTTCGTAGGCGAGCGGAGACGGCTCTCAGTTCCGATTCCGCCAGGGGTGGTGTGCACGACCTCCACCGGCTTCGTTAATGGTCCGCCCCGTGCCGGCGAGCCTGCGCGCCACGGAGAAGACGCATCGTGCCGAGCAGACGCCACATGACTGACCGCCCCAAAATTCCCGCGCCGATCAAAAGAGCAGTTCGCCAGCGCTGCGGTTTCGGCTGCGTCCTGTGTGGGCTGCCAATCTACGACTACGAACACATGGCGGAGTGGGTCGTCACGCAGCAGCACGTGTCCGATGAAATGACGCTCCTCTGCCCGACACACCACGCCGAGAAGACGCGCGGGCTGCTCCCTGACGAGCGCGTGCGCGCGGCGAACGCTGCGCCCTTCAACTTGCAAACCGGCGAGACAACGGCGTGGAAGCTGCATTATGCCGGTTCACGTTGTGAAGCCATCATCGGTGGCAACCAATTCAGTGCGGCGACCATTGACGGCGATCAGGTGCTGGTCCCGCTCATGATCGATGGTGAACCGCTGATCCTCTTCCTTGTCGAGGACGGGCATCTCCTCATGTCGCTTTCTGTCTACGACGAACGCAACGAGCCCGTCTTGCTGATCGAAAACAATCAACGGCGGATTCAACCGGTCGGTGCAACACCTTCCGCAAGTATAGCGGCCGGTGTGCGAAAGCCGAGTGTTTTGCGTGGCCGGGTATTGAGCTGGTGCGCGACGCGATTCAGATCGCGCTGTGAGTACACGGAGAGATCGGTGC
>JBBQSM010000279.1:0-3317 GCA_038234895.1 Gemmatimonadales bacterium | reverse complement strand
CGCGTCGCGGTGTGGCAAGCGGCAAGCAGCGCTACCCTACCAGTCGAAGCCCGCTGTGCGCCGCCGCTCTGTCGCCTGCGAGGAACGCCCGGACGGCCACCGCCGGAATGGGTCGTGAAATCAGATACCCCTGTGCCTGCGTGCACCCCAGAGAGGTGACCCATGAGAGCAGCTCATTGGACTCTACGCCTTCCGCGGTGGTCTCGATTCCCAACTTGTGCGCCAACCCGGTGACCGCTTCGATGATCGCGCCGCGGTGCGCGATCGACGCGCCGCCGTTCACGAACGAACGATCGATCTTGATCTTGCTCACCGGATAGCGCGTGAGATAGTTGAGCGAGGAGAAGCCGGTGCCGAAGTCGTCCAACGCCACCCCGATGCCAAGCAACTGCATGTCGGAGAGGAAGCGCACGGTGGCCTGGTCATGCGACAGCAGCAACGCTTCGGTGATCTCGAGTTCCAGTCGCCCCGGCGCCAATCCCGACGACGAGAGTGCGTCGCAGACCACCTGACGCAGCGAACTGCGGCCGAGCTGCGCAGGCGACAGATTCACCGCAACGCGGATATCGCCGGGCCAGGACATCGCCTCACGACACGCCTCGTGCAGCACCCAGTCGCCGAGCGGTCCGATAATGCCGCTCGACTCGGCCACGGAAATGAATGCATCCGGTGCGACCAAACCGCGACGCGGATGTTGCCAGCGCACCAGTGCCTCGAAAGCAACCGTGGCGCCGGTCCGCGTGTCGATGATCGGCTGATAGTGCAGTACGAACTCCCGCCGCGTCAGCGCGAGCGCCAGTTCGTCGACCAGTCCCCGACGCGACTCTGCTTCGCGTCGAAGTGTGCCGGAGTAGCGGGTGACCGTACCACGCGCGATCTCTTTCGAGCGATACAGCGCGAGGTCCGCGTTGCGCATCAAGGCATCGACATCATCGCCGTCTTCCAGCGCGATCGCGATTCCCGCCGACGCGCCAATACGTGCATCGGCGCCGTGGATGGAGTAGCTGCGCGACAGCGCTCCAACGATGCGCTCGGTCAGCGCGATCGTGGCGTCGACATCAGGCATGCCCACGAAGAGCAGACCGAACTCGTCGCCGCCCAAACGGCCCGCGAACACTGAATCCGGCGCGATCTCGCACAGCGTGGACGCGACTTCGCGCAGCAGTACGTCGCCCGCCGCGTGGCCGAGCGTGTCGTTGACCGCCTTGAAGTGATCGAGATCGAGGCAGCCGACCGCCATTGGCGGACCACCCGAGCGGGCCAGCAGCAGTGCATCGGCGGCGCGATCACGAAACGCCGTGCGATTGGGGAGTCCGGTCAGAATATCGGTACGCGCCATCCACTCGATCTCGTCCTGCGCGCGCTTGACGTCGGTGGTATCCGAACCGACGCCGCGCCAACCGCTCAACGTGCCGTCGTCGGAGAGAATCGGCGATGCGCTGATCGACCACCAGCGTGGCGACTGTTCGTCAGCGGTGGCTACCTGCAGCGCGCGGAAGGGCCTGTGCAGGGCCGTACGGGCAAGGAACGTGTCGCGACTGTCCGGTGCGAGCAGGTCGACGAGTGGCCGACCGGTCAGCGTCGCCTCCGGAGTCTGCGATACCTGACCAAATCGCGCGGAATGCCCCGTCAGGCGCAACTTATCGTCCAGTTCGAACAGCCAGTCGGAGCCGTTCTCTTCAAACTCCGCCAGGAGGAGCGCGATGACCTCTCGTCGGAGCTCGAGGTCGGCGACCGCCTGGAACCGATCGGCAAAGAGCGTGGCGGTACCCACCGCGCTGCGCCACACCACGAGCGAATAGGCGATCAGCAGGCAGCTGAGGACCAATCGGTAATCGCCATCCCACCGTGCAATGCCGACGAACGTACCCGCCCCCATGAGGGCGATGTAGGCAGTCGCTGCGCGCGGAACCGTGGATAGCGCGAAGCCGCCGGCGCACACCATGCCAGTCATGACCGTTGCGACCACCAACTGCTCCTCGGGACCGGCGCTCGGAAACCAGATCATGGGCACAATCGCCCATACACAGGCCAGCAGACCGGCGTGCATTGTGCTGCGCCGTACGGCGCCTTCCGACGCGGTGGCGCGTGCGGTGCGTCCGCGCCCGCGTACCCAGCCGCGCAGTGCCACGAGCAGAACAACCGCAAGCAGCGACGCCCACGCGCCGAGCGCCCACGGATTGGCCACGTGGCGCAGGCAGCGCACGACCAGCACCATGTTCGCGAAGTTCACGAACATCGTCAGGGGCGTGAAACGGAAAATCGCCTGCAGCTGCGCCGCGCGCACGCGACCATCGGTAGACGGGGCGTGTAACGAATCGCCGCGCCGTCGCAGGTGCGTCGACGTCACGTGGTATCCTGATCCTGCACGTGTTCTGCTGTGCGGTGCATCCGTTGGAATATCGGTCGCTCGTCCCTCAAACTTGATGGCAGGATCGCGGCGCGGCGGCGGGGCCACGCTGGCAGCGGGCAGGCACTGGCGGTATCGTCCGGCGATGCGCTTAATCCCGAAGGTACTGCGGTACTGTTCACTGGCGGCTGCCGGTGCCCTGCTTGCCGTCTTCCCACTGCTCGCGCAGCCGCGCACGGCCGATCCTGCGCAGCGCGGAGTGTCGCTGTCGGCGTTTCCCCGCATCGTGCAACTGGCGCCGCGTGTGTACGGCTACGAGGAGATCCGGCAGCCCGGCTTCACCACCGTCAGTCTGTTCGTGGTCGGCAACGACGGCGTACTGATCGCCGACGGGCAGGGAAGCGCCGAAGCGACACAGACCATGCTCGATCGGATCCGTACGGTCACGGCACTTCCGGTGCGCTGGTACGTGGTCGGTTCTGATCACGGCGATCACACCGCGGGCAACACGGTGCTCCCCAAAGGCATCACCTTCATCGCCCATCGCAACGCCAAGGCACAACTCGAACGCGACTCTGCCGCCGCGAAACCGCCGCGCGTGGTGATCGTGCCGCCAACGGCCATGACGTCGGACCGCCAGACGATCGACCTCGGCGGCATCAGCGTCGACGTGCTCTTCCTCGGACGCGCACACACCGGCGGCGACCTGATGCTGCATGTGCCCTCGGAGAAGCTCCTCTTCATGAGCGAGGCGTATCTGAATCGCGTCTTTCCGGCGATGCGGTCGGCGTATCCGGCGGAGTGGGTGGGCGTGGTTGATCGCGCGTTGGCTATGGACGTCAGCCGCTATGTACCGGGCCATGGGTTCATCGAGTCGGCGGCGGTATCGCGCGAGGAGTTGCAGGCGTTTCGCGCATCGTTGGCCGCGGTGATTGCCGAGGTGACGCGGCTACACGCACGCGGACTC
>JBBQSM010000278.1:0-3389 GCA_038234895.1 Gemmatimonadales bacterium | reverse complement strand
GATGTTGGCGACCATGCCCCATTCGAAGCGGGAGACGAGTCGGGATTCGAGTCCCGGGATCTCTTTGGGGGGGCGATCGCAGGTGAGGACGATTTGGCGTCCGGCTTCGTAGATGGCGTTGAAGGTGTGGAAGAATTCTTCCTGCGTGGATTCTTTCCCCTTCAGGAACTGGACGTCGTCGACGAGCAGGAGGTCGATTTCACGGAATCGGCGGCGGAAATCGCCCATCTGGCCGGTTTGGATGGCCGAGACGAACTCGTTGGTGAACTGCTCGGTGCCGACGTAGGCGAGTCGGAGGGTGGGGGTTCGGCGGAGCAGTTCATGCGCGATGCCTTGCATGAGGTGCGTTTTGCCGAGTCCGGTTTCGCCGTAGATGAAGAGTGGGTTGTAGACTTTGCCGGGCGCTTGGGCGGCGGCTTGAGCGGCGGCGGCGGCGACGTCGTTGGACTTCCCGATGACGAACTGATCAAACGTGTACGTTGGGTTTAGTGGCGTTGATATGCGCGACTGTTGCTGCTTTGGTGTCGCGACAATCGGTGCCGGTGGCGGTGCCACAAACATGTCCATCTGCACGCGGCCGACCCGCTCCTCGTGGACCTTGAAGCGGACCTTGAGCGGGTGGCCCAGCGCGACCGGGCTGAAACTGGCCAGCAGGTCGGCGTGTTTGGACTCGTTCCAGTCGGCGGAAAACTGGTCGGGAGAGCCGACCATCAGCGTGTCCCCCTCGACGCTCAGCGCTTCCGTGGGCTCCAGCCAAGTGCGGTACGTCTGCTCCGGCAGCACCTGGCGCGCTCGTTGGCGCAGGCGTTCCCAGAGTTCGGCTGGCGAGAGCGACATTCGTGGTCGTGGAGGTCGATGGCGGGCGGACGAGGACAACGCGGGGGGGCGAAGCTACCGCCCCGGATGTGGATAAGTCAATTGCGTGACAACGGCTCGGTTCGTGAGTGTGGGCAAGTGACGCAATTGACCTTGACCGAAAGCCATGGCTGAGCGTAATTTGCGAGGCTAGACCTTTCGCCATTTCTACGTCCGATTTAAGTCTGCCGTTTTGGTCGTGTTGCAGTCCCCTGCAGCGCGTCAATCGGCCGCTATCGCCAGTCACCGCACGAGATTCCTATGGGCAAGCCCACATATCATCCTCGCAACACCAAGCGTCTCCGCAAGCATGGCTTCCGGCTGCGCATGGAAGACAAGTGGGGTCGCGCCGTTCTGAGCCGTCGCCGCAAGAAGGGGCGCAAGCGTTTGACCGTGCAGATCCCGTCGAAGTACGCGGGCGCCTGAGTCCCGTTCGTTCCCGCGCGCGCAACGACTGACGCGCGGGACCGAACTCGAACTGGTCCGACATCAGGGGAAGCGGGTGCGCACGGCCTCCATGGATGTGCGCGCTGTCGCTTCCCTTCGTCCGTTCGCGCGCGTCGGCTTCGTCATCCCCAAGTTCAAGCACTCCGGGGTCGACCGGAACCGGCTCAAACGTCGGTTGCGCGAGCTGGTCCGGCTGGAGCTGCTGCCCACGTTGCGCCCCATCGACGTCGTCATTCGGGTGTCGCCGGTCGCGTACACGCGGGATTTCGACGCGCTGCACACCGAAGTCCGTCAGGCGGCGCGACTGCTGGCCACGCTGGCCCTGCCGAGCGTTCGAGCGGAGATCAGTCCGCCCGACCGGTCTGACACTCAGCCAGCGCCTCCGGCGTAGAGTCGGCGTGCGGTTCTTCGCGAGGTTCGTCGCTATGTCGCCTGCTGCTGCACCTTCCACGGCCTCCACGGCGGGGTGGCGCTCGGTCGGTCAGTGGCCGAGGCGGGCGCTGATGCTGGCCGTTCGCGGGTACCAGATCACGCTCTCGCCCATCTTTGGCGGCGCCTGCCGTTATTATCCTTCCTGTTCCGCGTATGCCATCGAGGCGCTCGAGCGTCACGGGGCACTGCGCGGTGGGTGGTTGGCGCTTCGCCGTATCGGGCGCTGCCATCCTTTCCGGCCCGGGGGCTTCGACCCGGTCCCTTGAGCGCGCGGTCGTCGCGCGATCGAGCAGCCCTCGGCGTACCTCTGTCGACTCATGGAACCACGCCGTATCGCCCTCGCCGTCATTCTGATGGCGGCCGTGCTCATCGTCACGCCAATGCTCTTCCCCACGCCGACACCGGCACCGGGAAGCACGGCGGTGGCCACCGATTCACTCTCGCGCGCCGACTCCGCGCTCGCCACGGCGCAGGACCCGGCCGCTGCGGCGCGGTCTGTGGGTGCCACGCCATCCGCTGGTTCGGCCGCCATGCCGACGATCGGTGCTCTGCCGTCGACGCTCGCACCGGCCGTCTCCGACAGCGGCGCTGTCGCCGTCCAACTCGATACGGCGGCGGTGGCCAACGCGCGCACAGTCTTTCGCACCACCAATCGCGGTGCGGCGCTGATCGGCGCGGAGATGGTGCAGTTCCCGATGCTCAGCAACCGCGGTCGCACCAAGATGGGTGCAGTGGAGCTGGCCAACGACGGGGACGCCCTGCTGTCGTATCGCCTGGTGGTACCGGGTGACACGCTGCGCCTGGATCGCGAAGTATTCCGCACCACACAGAGCGAACAGAACGGGATGACCGTCGTGCGCTACGACGCCAACGTCGCCTCCCGGTTCCCCGTCTCCATCACGTACTCGTTTCTCCCCGACAGCTACCGCGTGAACATTGCCGCGCAGGTGGAGGGGGCGCCGGAGAACAGTTTCCTGTTGGTGGACTTGCCGCCCGGCTTCCGTTCGTCGGAAGCGGACACCGTCGAAGACGCAACGCATCTCTCCTACGCGTACAAGCCCGACAAGCAGAGCGCCGAGGGCGTCAAGTTCGAGTCGCTGGATCCGGGGGAGCGTGAGATCGCGGCCGGACCGATCAACTGGGTCGTAGCGAAGAACAAGTATTTCCTCGTTGGTCTGTTGTCACCGGTGGGGCAGCCCGGATTCGCCGAAGTCGGCTTCACCGGCGGCGTGCGTACGGCGAAGACGGCGACGCGCTCGCAGGCAACCGTGATCGCGCCGCTCAAGGGTGGGGATGCACGATTCGAGGTATACGCCGGACCGCAGGAATTCTCGCGGCTGGTGGCCATGGGCCGCGAGTTCGAAACCTCCAATCCATACGGCGGCTGGTTGCAGGGCGTCGTGCAGCCATTCGCGACGATCGTCATCAAGCTGCTGCTGTTCATGAAGGCGTCGCTGGGGCTGTCGTACGGCTGGATTCTCGTATTGTTCGGCATTGCCGTGCGCATCATTCTCTGGCCGCTCAATCAGCGCGCCATGCGCAGCTCCATGGCCATGCAGCGCATCCAGCCGGAACTGCAGGAAATCCAGACCAAGTACAAAGGCGACCCGCAGAAGCTGCAGGTGGCGATGATGGAAGTGTACAAGTCGCATGGC
>JBBQSM010000277.1:0-3416 GCA_038234895.1 Gemmatimonadales bacterium | reverse complement strand
GTCGCTCTGGGTGCGGAACTGGTGATGCCGGATCAATTCGCGGCGCAGCTCGACGTAGTTGTAGATCTCGCCATTGAACGTGATCCAGATCGTGCCGTCCTCGTTGCACATGGGCTGACGCCCGGAGTCGAGGTCGATGATGGCCAACCGCTTGTGGCCAAGCGCGGCGGGACCGTCAACATGAATCCCCTCGCCATCAGGGCCACGATGCGCGATGGCCTCGAGCATTGCGCCCAAGGCCTCAGTGTCTGGCGGGTTCGCGCGATCGCGCGACACGATACCGGCTATGCCGCACATTCGCGCGTCACCTCGATTCGCTCCAGGGGAAGACCGTCGCTGCCGTACGCGCGCTGACGGCGTTCGGCACACTGTTGTTTCCACTTCCGACCCAAGTCGCCCCACGCCACGATGTACTTGGCGATGACCACCAGGTAGCCGAGGGTGGTGAGTGAGGTGACCACCTTGCTGGGGCCTACTTTCTGGTCGTAGCGCAACACAAAACCGTGCTCGGTGACGCGCGCACCGAGCATGCGAAACTTCACCAGCTTCTCGATCGTGCCGGTGAAGCCCATGCCCTTCAGGTCAATAAAGTGGTTGCCGAAGATCGACACCGCATCCTTGATCAAGGCCACGCGATAGGCGCGAAAGCCGCTGGTGTATTCCCAGATGTTGTCCATCGGGAACGCGGTTTTCATGAGCAGGTTGGCGCAGCGGCTGATCGTTCGACGATACCAGTTCACGCCGATCTGTCCGCCCCCCGGCGCGTAGCGCGACGCGATGACCACTTCCCAGCCGCTGCGGATCTTCTCGATCATCGCGTGCGTATAGCGAGGGTCATGCGTGTCGTCGCAATCCATGCGGATGGCGATATCGTTGCGGGACCCGGTTTCGGCGATGTATTCCATACCGTCGCGGATCGTCTCGCCCAGTCCGCGATTGATCTTGTGGTTGATGATGTGCATGGGATAGCGCGTCGCGAGTTCGCGGCTGCGCTCCAGGGTGCGATCCCGGCTCCCGTCGTTCACGACGACGATCTCGTAGGCGGCGCCGATCTCCTCCATCGCAGCACCGATCTTCTCGGTGAGCGGCTGGATGGCGTCTTCCTCATTGTACGCGGGGAGCAGAAAGTAGATCATCAAGTAGTCAAGTCGGAGACAGCAGAAGCGTGCAGATCCGGCGCGCCCGACACCGCGGACCGTGAATCTGACGCGGATGCGACAATGAACTGCAACACGAGGCGACCATCCTGTCGCAAACGCGCGGCCAACCTATCCGGCGCCTCGTCCAGCGCCGTCGTGAGAGAGACGAGCTCCCTAGGGTGGAAGTACCGCGCCGATCCCATGTGATGGGCCTGATAGGTCCGTGGCCGCCACACCTTCGTCACCGCCGCACCATCGTCGGTTACGAGTTCGTCGTGAACCGCCACATGGTCGTCGGCGAAATCGAGTCGGCGTGTGATCCGGTACGGTCCCAAGTTCCTCCCGGTGATCATTTTTGCAATAATCATGCGCCGGATGATCGCCCCGAGCCAGACGCTGCGAAACGCCGTCAGGTTCAACCCGCGAAGGATAAGGAACTTGAGTGGCGTCAACACCTGGCGATTCGCCGCCACGAAGCCCGTGGTCACTCGCACGCCACCGTCGTGTTCGGCAACCTCCGTCGGATCGCCGAGCAGGGCCGTGGTCCAATCCCGTCCGCGCGCCCGCACCACGTAGCCCGCGTCCTCGTGCAAAATCTGTCCGGACGCCCGGTCGATGACCACCAGCATCCCCCCTTTCCGGACGTTTGCGACGGCCTGATAGTGTGGGGTGCCGACCACAACCAATCCCGACTCGTTGAACCGGCGCAACAGGTGCGGCGCCTCGCAGGGCAGGGGAGAGGGGGGGGCCACGTCCCGGGCGGCCGCGACCGAGTCGGCGGCCACGGCGTAGCCGGTCAAGAGCGTCGTCAGGTTGTGCACGTCCACGTTGCGCGGCGTGACCACGTTGCCGTGATCCAGGCGCCGGCGCAGAAAGCGGGCGACGGCCGCCGCATCGGGAAGGTCGGCCGCGAGTAGCTCGAAGCCCCCCGGATACCAGAGCAACGTGTCGCGGCTGCCGTATCCGCCCCCCACACTGCCGTCGAGTTGCACGAAGTGCGTATAGAACGCGACCGCCCGCGTTAACGACGCATCCAGCGCCGCCGACGGGCGGTCTTTGCGGAACAGGGCCAGGTACTGGATTCCCAGCGATTCATAGCCAGGATCGGCGCCACCGTACTCCAGGTACCACCCTTCCGCCGACTGCCGCGAAAGAATCTCCGCAACTGTCTCGTCAGCGCGTCGGAGCAGCGATTCATCCTGCAAGAGCAGGCCGGCGCGAAGCCACGCCACGGCGAATAACGCCTGATGGTTGCTGATGAACGCGTAGTCCTCGTCGGAACGCGCGGCGAAGGCGCACGCCCTCCGGATCGCGTCGCGCATACGGTCGAGACGCGACGGTGCGAGTTGCGCCCCCAGCTCGCGCGCAACGGTCGCAAAGGAGTACACGACACTCAGCGTCACGCCGTGATCCTGCGTGTTCGGACTGATCGTGTCGAACGCGCCGTTCGCGTGCTGCCGGTCGAGGAGCGAGTCGACGCACCCCTCGATCCATTCCAGCACCTGCGCGTTGCCGGCGTACGGATTCCCGTCGAACGTGCGCGCGTACAGCCATGTGAGCGGCAGCAGCCCGGTCTGCAGCAGAATGATGGGGAAGTCGCGGAACTTCCACGCCCAATGATCGCGGTCGAAACTGCCCCACGTGGGCGACAGCGGCTCACGGTCCAACTGACTGAGCAGACGTGGCGCGCCCTCGAGCAGCATACGACGGTATGGCGCCTCACGCTCCGCATCCAGCGCGGCCATCGATCGCGAGGGTAGCATCATGCGTCGGCGCGCAACTTAGACTGATCGTGCGTCAGAGGAGGCCTCGGTGCGTTCGCGATCGCCCGTCACGGGGCGGAGTTTCCGGACAGGAAGGTACCAGTCACCGTCACACGATACTATCCTGGTCTGCGTCTCGCTGCCCAACGGCCGCCTCCGACGCGCCGGCGTGACCTTCACACGGAGAGCGAACCGAATGCGGCAGCCCCCGATCTCGCGACGCGCCGACGTTCCGGTCGCGCTACTCGTGATGCTCGTGCATGTGGTCGGCGTGGCGGGATATACTGGCGCGTTCACCGGAGATTTCGGTCGCTGGGCGCACGAGGTGGAGCGCTTCGCCAACGGCGAATTGCCCTATCGCGACTTTCAGTGGCACTTCCCGCCACTCGGCATGTGGGTGGTGGGCGGCGCGGCACGCGTCGTCGGCACCGATCTCGCGCCGCTGGCGTGGGTGACCGGAACCCTCGCGCTGCTGCTGACGCTCCCGTTCGTGCGTCTCGCGCGGCTTGCGCTC
>JBBQSM010000276.1:0-3473 GCA_038234895.1 Gemmatimonadales bacterium | reverse complement strand
GTCACCGAACTGGACGAGTCGGGGACGACGCTGCGGATCACGCGGTCTGCGTAATCCGTTCGCTCGGTGCGGGCCGTCATGAGTTTTAACAGCGCGCGATTTTGATGACGGCTGCGCGAGCATCTCGTGGTACCGTCGCCCGTGCACACGTGCCAGCCCCGCCGACACCCGGACAGATGATGGCCATGCCGCTTTCGCGCCATTGGACCGCTGCTGACGTGCGCGCACTCACACGCGAAGATCGCCCGTGGCCGCGGGATGAGCTCATTGATGGCGAGCTGATCGTGACGCCGGCTCCGCGCGGTGCTCAACAGATGGCCGCATCTGATATTCTCGTGCTCCTGCATGCCTTTCTCGAGCGGCTCGACGTCGGTTTTGCGTTATTGTCGCCTGCCGACCTGGAACTGCGCCCTGGGACGATCACGCAACCCGACGTGTTCGTCGTGCCAACCGGTTCGGAGCGATGGGAGCGTGAGCCGCAGTGGTCCGACATCCGGTCGCTGCTGCTCGCGATCGAGATTCTCTCGCCCGGGTCCCTCCACGCGGATCGTGTCGTGAAGCGTGAGTTCTACCTCGCCAACGGAGTGGCGGAATACTGGATCGTCGATCTCGATGCCCCGATGATCGAGCGATGGACGCCGTTCAGGGAAGCGCCGGAGCTCTGCCGTGACCAGATCGCGTGGGCACCACGCAACGGGGAGCCGCTCGTGATCAATCTCGTGGCGATGTTTGCACGGATTGGTGAGAAATGGCGGCGGATGCCGAAATAGTGGCGTGTGGATGATTCGCGCCACCGACGTCGCCAGCTCCCCGTCCGTGCAAACACGCCAGCACCGTGTGGTTGATTGTGAAGGATGCGAGTGGCACGCGGAACGTCGCGTGATGCATACTTTTCTTCATGTCCATACCACAGGGAACGATCGAACACCGCGCCAAGGCCGCGCAGCAGCTACCCGTCCAGGTCGCCATCGTCGTCGTCAGCGACAAGCGGACCGCCGAGACCGACGAATCCGGCCCGCTGGCCCGCTGGCTTCTGATCGAGGCGGGACACACCGTGACCGGCTTCGCGCTGATTCCAAACGACGAAGCGAACACGCGTGCCCACGTCCTGGCGCTCATCGGTCGCGATGATGTCGATGCCGTGATCCTCTGCGGCGGCACGGGGCTGGGCGCAAAGGACCGGACGGTCGAGGCGGTGCGCCCGCTCATGGAGAAGGAGCTCCCCGGCGTCGGGGAGCTGTTTCGGCTGATTTCGTATCAGGAGCAGATCGGCACCGCCGCCATCCTGACGCGTGCTCTGGCGGGCGCGGTCAATGGAAAGCTGATCGTGTCGCTGCCCGGCTCGAAGGCGGCGGTGGAGCTGGCGCTGACCAGAATTCTGCTGCCGGAACTTCAGCACGTGATGCACGAGCTGCGACGCTAGCCCGGCCCCTTGGCGCGCTGCCGCGATCGGCTATACTGCACAGAATGATAGGCGAGTATCGTTTCCCGGTATTGCGTGGGGTCGCTGGTGCGCTGGTGGCCGCGGCGGAGCGCTGGTCGCGTCCACGGAGCCGATCCACCCTCGCCACGGTACTCGCGCTGGCTGCGACGGCCACGGCACTGAATGCCCAGCCAACACCGGCTGGTGTCCCGCAACGCCGGATTCACGGTGAGCTGCGCGACTCGGCCTCGGGTGCCGCGCTCCGTGGCGCCGAGGTGCAGGTCGTTGGCCCGGTCACCCGTCGCGGCCGGACCGATGCCGCGGGGCATTTCGAGTTTGCACAGCTCCCGGCCGCGCCCTATGTGCTGCGGCTTCGATTGATAGGCTTTGCGCCCCTCGAGCGCGCCGTGAACGTGGTCGGCGGTGACGCCACCGTCAGGCTCACACTGCGAGCGAGCACCATCACGCTCGACTCCGTCACGGTCTCCGCGAACGCACTACCCGATCCGCTGGCAAGGGTGGCGGCGACGAGTACAGTCGATGCCGCCGAACTCGCCGCCACACGCGGCCAGACGCTTGGCGAAACGATCAAGTTCCTGCCCGGCGTGTCGGTGATTCAGTTCGGCCCGAGTATCGCAAAGCCCGTCATTCGCGGGCTCAATTCGCAACGCGTGCTGGTGATGAATGCCGGACTCCGGCAGGAAGATCAGCAATGGGGCACCGAGCACGCGCCAAACATCGACAGCTTCGATGCCGACCGGGTGACGGTGGTGCGCGGCGCGGCGACGGTGTTGTACGGTCCGGATGCGATCGGTGGCGTGGTGCGCGTGGAGCACGATCGCGTGCCCGATGGCGGCACGATCAAGGGCGATGTGGCGATCAACGGCTTCTCGAACAGTCAGCAGGGAGCCGTCTCGTTTGGCGTGCATGGCGGTGGCCTGCGCCTGCCGCTCGTCGGCGCCACCGGCTATCGGCTGCGTCTATCGTCCCGCGTGGCGGGGAACGCAGCGGCGCCTGACTATTTCCTCAGCAATACCGGCTTCCGTGAACTCAACGGCAGCGTCACCCTCGGCGTCCATCGCAACTGGGGGACCAGTGAGATTATGGTCAGCCACTTCGGCACCGAGCTTGGCGTGCTGCGCCAGGCGCACGTCGGCAACTTCGACGATCTCCAACGCTCGCTGACGGCACCACCGCCGGATTCGTCGTTCAGTTACGGCATCGACCGTCCCAATCAGCGGGTGCAGCACACCACGCTGCGTGTGCGGACCGCGTTTGTGCTGCCACGGGCGGGCGAGCTGGAGGTGGTGTACGGCTCGCAGGCCAATCATCGTCGCGAGTTCGACAACCACGGCCCTTTGCGCGTTCGCGGGATTGCCGCATTCAACCTGAAGTTGTTCACCAATTCGCTCGACGTGCGATGGAACCATGGGCTGCAGCACGGCTTCGTCGGCACGATCGGCACGAGCGCGATGGTGCAGGGTAACCAGACACTCGGCAAGGCGTTCCTGATTCCCGGGTTCGATCTCTCGCAGGCCGCAGACTACGCGCAGGAGGGATACTCGATCGGTCGCGTCACGCTGAGTGCGGGGGCCCGCACGGATGTGTTTTCGCAGACGACGTTGCCGTTCAGCGACGCCGGTATCCGGAGTGAAGCGGGCACGCGACGATGGAATGGATTCTCCGGTTCGTTCGGTGGCGAACTGCGGCTCACAGACGCACTGGCCACGTCGGTGCGGGTGGCGCGTGCGTGGCGGCCGCCGACGGTGAATGAGCGATATGCGCAGGGTGTGCACCACGGCACGGCGCAGTACGAGCTGGGGCGGGCGTCGCTCGACCCTGAGCGGTCGGCCGCCGTCGAAGCCGTCGCGCGCTACAGCACCGGCAGCGCCACGCTGGAGGCCGCCGCGTACAGCAACGAGATCGCGGGATTCATCTTTCTGCGGCCGCGGGCGCCGGTGCTCACGATCCGCGGGGCATTCCCGGCGTTCAACTACGAACAGACGAATGCGCGGCTGAACGGCGTGGAACTCTCCGGCATGCTGACGCC
>JBBQSM010000275.1:0-3486 GCA_038234895.1 Gemmatimonadales bacterium | reverse complement strand
GGTGACGCTGGCGCGTGAAATCGGTGCCGTTGCGGCGAGTGCGTTCGGCGCGGGCTTTGGCGGCAGCGTGTGGGCCATGGTCAAGCAGGACGAATCGGAGCGATTCATGGCGCGCTGGCGTGAACGGTATCTGCGCAGTCGCACCGGGCATAGCGCGCGAACACTGTTCTTCATCAGCGCGCCGAGTGTGCCGGCGTTTGAGATTCTCGCGCCGCGGTAGAGCGCCGCAGAACTGCCGCGATGTTCGACGTGCTGCGTCTACGGTCCGGTGGCGGAGTCCGGCGTGCAGGCCAACGTGGTGACCAGATCGAGCAGCCGCACCAGTCCCAATTCGCTGTCGTGATCGTCGAACCACTCGCCGAGCGTGTGCGCATCGCCGCCCGTGCCGCCGGCGCCGACAGCGATGGCCGGGATGCCGAGCGCGAGTGGCACGTTCGCATCGGTGGAGGCGGATGCGGCGAACGGAATCCGACCAATGCGCGCCGTGGCCTGCGCCGCGAGCTGCACGAGCGGATGTTCGCGATCGAGCGCACCACCTGGGCGATCTCCCAGTACCTCGGTGCGCACCTGCAATGCGAGCGCGGGGCGATGCCGCGATTCGTCTGCTGCCGCACGACGGGCAAGTTGCAGAATCTGTCCGGTGACGGTGCCGATTCGCGTGCGCTCGATGGCACGGATGTCCACATCGAGCCAGGCCTCGCGCGGGATGCTCGTGAGCGTTTCGCCGCCTCCCATGCGGCTGACCGTGACGGCGGCGTAGGGGCGTTCATGTTCGGCCAGTCGTGCAATACCGGCAATGAGCGCGCCGATCGCGTAGGCGGGGTTGGGGGTGCCGGCGTTCGCCCAACTGTGTCCGCCGTGGCCACAGACCACGATACGCATCCGGTGCGAACCAACGGCGTGATGGACAATGCCGCTGTCGCCGGGGCCATCGACCGCAATGGCCGCGATGGTACGACGATCGGCAGGGAGGGCGTCGAAGTAGGCCCGCGCGCCGCGCAAATTGCCTTCACCCTCTTCGCCCACCGTGGCCACGAGATCGACCGCGCGTTGCATGCGTTGCGCGACGGTGCGCGTGTTGAGCGTGTGCGCCAGTGCGAGCAGCGCGGCGAGCCCGCGACTGTTGTCGCCGATGCCCGGACAATGGACCGTCGATCCGCGGCGAACGGCGGTCAATGGTGCGTCGTGTGCGAACACGGTGTCGAGGTGCGCCATGCACACCACGGTCCCACGCTCGGGCGCCGCGTCGGCCGGTTGGATGCGTACGATCAGGTTGCCGACGGCGTCTGTACGGAACGCGGTACACCCGGCCGCTCGCAACTCACATTGCAGCAACGCGGCCCGTATGCTTTCGTGTCCCGTCGGCGCGGCGATTTCGGCGATGGCGATCTGGCGGTCCAGCATCCAGTCGTGTCGCGAACGCCACGGGTCGAGCACCGCCGATTTCCAGTGCGTGGCTGGGCCCGACGCGTTCCGGGATGCCTCTACAACCGCACGGAGTGCACGCAGTGGTGACATCAGGGGAGCCGGATCAGCGCGATCAGCACGCGGCACCCAGCGTCTGGCGTCCCGGTCGCAACGTCGTGGCGCTCGCGCTGGTCAGCTTCCTGACCGACGCGTCGAGCGAAATCATCGCTCCACTCCTGCCGCTGTTTCTGGTCGGCACGCTGGGCGCGTCGGTGAGCATGGTCGGGCTGATCGAGGGCGGCGCGGAGTCGCTGGCGGCAGTGCTCAAGTTAGTCAGTGGATGGTGGTCGGATCGCACGACCCGGCGCAAGCCGCTGATCGTGGCAGGGTACGCCATCGCGTCGCTCGTGCGGCCGCTCGTGGCGGTGGCGCAAACGGCCACGCAGGTGCTGATGATCCGTCTGGTCGATCGGGTGGGCAAGGGGATGCGTAGTGCACCGCGGGACGCGCTGTTGGCCAGCTCCACGCCGCCAGCCCATCGCGGACGCGCGTTCGGATTCCATCGGGCCGCCGATCACGCCGGAGCCGTCGTAGGGCCGCTGGTGGCGTTGTGGTGCCTGCACTGGCTCGGCATGCCGGTGCGCCACGTGTTCTGGGTCGCGGCTATCCCGGGGGCGTTGGCCGTGGTTGTGGCGGTGGTCATGATCCGGGACGTGCGACAGCGCGGAGAAACCGGCGGCGCGCAGGTGGAGCTGCCGTCGACCCTCGTGTCCGTTGCGCAGACGCCCCCGCTTCCCCGTGTCTTCTGGCAGACGATGGCACCAATCCTTCTCTTCACGCTGGGCAACTCGACCGACGCGTTCCTATTGCTGCGCGCGTCAGAGTTGGGGGTGGCCACCGCCCTCATGCCACTGCTCTGGGTGCTGTTGCACGTCGTCAAGAGCGCCTCCAGCATGCCGGGAGGCGCGCTATCGGACCGGTGGGGACGCCGTCCGCTGATCGTGGCGGGCTGGCTGCTCTACGCGCTCGTATACCTCGGACTGGCCCTCGCACGCACGCCGCTGCACGCGTGGCTGCTCTTTGCCGTGTACGGTGTGGTGTTTGGGCTCACCGAGGGGAGCGAGAAAGCGCTGGTGACCGATCTGGTCGGGGCGGACCGTCGTGGCACCGCGTTTGGCTGGTATCACGCGACCGTGGGCGTAGCGGCGTTGCCCGCGTCGGTGCTGTTTGGTGTCTTATGGGACCGCTACGGCGCGCCGACGGCGTTTCTCACTGGCGCGGCGCTGTCGGCCGGCGCCGCCGTGCTGATGACCGTCGGTGCGCGGCGAACTCGCGCGCGCGCCGGCTGAGTCATCCGCGCGCGACGCCTAGCGCTTGCCCTTGCTGCCGTTGGGTCCGATGGTGCGCTCGTACAGGTCGAAGATGCGCTGGTATTCGTCCGTCCACGAGGACGGGCGCACGAAGCCGTGATTCTCGACAGGATACGAGGCCAACTCCCAGCCGGTCTTGCCGAGTTCGATGAATCGCTGGGTGAGACGCACGATGTCCTGGTAGTGCACGTTGGTGTCCACCATCCCGTGCGCCATGAGCAGCGGGTCTTCGAGATTTTCCGCGAAGTAGATCGGCGATGAGCGATGGTACGCAAGCGTGTCGTTCTGCGGCAAGTTGAGGATGCCGCCGGTGTAGCCGTGGTTGTAGTGCGACCAGTCGGTGACCGAGCGCAGCGCCGCACCGGCGCCGAAATCCTTGGGCGCATTGAAGAGCGCCATCAGCGTCATGAAGCCGCCGTAGCTGCCGCCGTAAATGCCCACGCGCTCGGGCGAAATGCCGAACTCCTTTTGCAGGTACCGCGAGCCATCGACGTTATCCTGCAGATCGCGGCCCCCCATCCAGCGATAAATCGCCGTGCGCCAGTCGCGACCGTAACCGGCAGAGGCACGATAGTCCATGTCGAGGACCACGTAGCCCTTGGAGGCAAGGAAGTGGTGGAACATGTACTCGCGCGCGTAGCTGGACCAGAAATCGTGCACGTTGTGCAGATAGCCGGCACCATGCACAAAAATCACCGCGGCACCGTTC
>JBBQSM010000274.1:0-3504 GCA_038234895.1 Gemmatimonadales bacterium | reverse complement strand
GAAACCGCGGTTCTGGATCGCGCCGACGTTGTCCCACACGCTCGTATAGCCGCTCGTGGCCGGTACCGGGCGCTGCACCAGCAGATTGGTCGTGGCACGATCGTACCAGTCCACGATGAAGTTCACGCGATCGTTGAACAGGCCGATGTCCGCGCCGATGTCCGTCTCCGCCGTCTGTTCCCACTTGAGATTGGGATTGCCGAGTTGCGAGTTGGCGAGACCCGTGACGCCGGAGTAGGCCTGCGACGTGGCGAGTGTACGGCTGGCGAAATCGCTGATCCCTTGATTGCCCGTCGTGCCATAGCTCGCGCGCAATTTGAGCGATGCATGGTCGGCCAGCGCAGAGGCGAAGCTCTCCTGCGTGACGGTCCACGCGCCGGACACGGCCCGAAACACACCGTAGCGGTTCGCACTGCCGAAGCGCGACGAACCGTCGGTGCGGATGCTCGCCGACAGCAGATACTTGTCGCGCATCGACCAGTTGGCACGCGCAAAGTAGGACACAAGCGTGTTCTCCGTTGCGCCACCATCGAACGTGGACACGGCGGCGGCGTTGCGCACGTACGTGTCGAACCCGGTGGGGAACCCGATGCCGGACACGTAGTTGAAGTCGGACTTGTTGACTTCCATGCTGCTTCCGCCCGTCAGCGACAGCGTCTGCGCCTCGCTGCGGAGCAGGTCGAAGTTGGCGAATCCCTCCGTCACGTAGCGTGTCGCGGACGTACGACCATCGGCGCCCTCGCCACCCAGGCTGCTGCTGGAAGCGCGATCAACTTTCGGCGAGCGCCAACGCCGTTCGTCCACGGTGTACACGTCACCGCCGACGCGCCCCGTCACCGTCAGCCGGTCGGTCACGGTCAACCGCGCCTCAAGATTGCCGAGCGCGCGCAGGGTCCGTGCATTCAGCGTGCTGAACGTCGCGTACGCCACGGGGTTCGAGTACAACAGGTTCTGCTGGATGCCACCGAAACCGAATGACGCACCGCGAACCGGCGAGAACGGTTGCAGCGCCACCGCGTTCGTCACGATGCCGTCTACGTTCAGGTCACCCGGCACACGATCGTTCGACTCGCGCGTGAGACCGATCGAACTGCTCAGGAACAGCCGCTTCGTGGCCTGCGCATCGAGGTTCAGGCGCGCAGTCTGCCGCTGATACTGTGACCCGATCACAATGCCGTTCTGCGAGTAGTTCGCGCCCGACAGGAACATGCGCAGACGATCCGTACCACCACTCACACTGAGCTGCACATCGCTCATCGGCGCGGTGCGGAACACCGCGTCCTGCCAGTCGGTGCTGATGCTGTCCGTGCCAGCCGCGAAGAGCGGCGTCTGGTTCTGATTGGCCCGCCCTTCGTTCATCAACGTCACGTACTCCGTCGCATTGAGCAGCTCGATCTTGCGCTCGACCTCCTGCGATCCGGCGTAGCTGTTGATGTTGAAGCGGAAACGATTCCCCGCCGCGCCACGCTTGGTGGTGATGAGCACCACGCCGTTCGATCCGCGCGACCCATAGATCGCCGCAGCCGCAGCGTCCTTGAGCACATCGATACTGGCAATGTCATCCGGATTGATCCCCGAGATCGGGGTCATGCGCTGGCCGCTCGTACTCGTGATCTGCTCGAACGTCCCCTGCAGCATCGGCACCCCGTCCACCACGTACAGCGGCTGATTGCCCGCATTCAGAGACGCCGGTCCGCGCACGCGCACTGACACGCCCGCACCGGGTTCACCGCTGTTCTGCATCACCTGCACGCCCGCAATTCGCCCTTGCAGTGCGTTGTCGATGCTCGCGACCGGCAGTCGCGCAAATGCCGTCGAGTCCACCGACGACACCGCGCTGCTTACCGTCGCGCGCTGGCTGCTGCCGTAGCCGATAGCGACCACCGTCGACAGCAACGTCGCGATCGGCCGCAACGTGTAGTCCACGTCCACCGACCCGCCAGCGGAAACGATGACGGTGCGTTGGGACGCCGCATACCCGATGCGCTGGGCGCGCACGGTCACCGAACCCGGTGTGATTCCGGTGAGCTGATACGCACCGTTCTCCCCGGTCGCACTCCCACGGGTCGTGCCCGCCACCGTGATCTGGACGCCGGCGATCGGACGGCCGGTCGCCGAGTCGGTGACGGTACCGCGCACGGTCCCGGTGGATTGCGCAGCCAGCGCAGAGGGCGCCGCGAGCGCAGACACGAGCGCGACGGCGAGGGCCACGGCGGCGCAACGCCACCGCGGGCAGCGAACTGCAATCATGAATTTCTCCTTGTCACTGAGATTCGGTCGCTGCCACCATGCGGCAGGGGGACGACGGAATCGGGCGGGCCGGTCGGCGCCAGACGGCGCGTCGCACGGGTGCTGGTACAACTCGTCCCGAAATTCTCCCGTCACCCAAGGGTCGCCGTCAAGCACCCCGTGCCGGGAAG
The DNA here is from genome assembly GCA_038234895.1 of Gemmatimonadales bacterium. Classification (GTDB taxonomy): domain Bacteria; phylum Gemmatimonadota; class Gemmatimonadetes; order Gemmatimonadales; family Gemmatimonadaceae; genus Gemmatimonas. The sequence goes on along the minus strand of JBBQSM010000274.1, from coordinate 1,084 downwards.
CCTCCGCGGCGGGCCAAGCGGCGCACCAGCAGCGCAGTACTCCCGCTGCAACCGATCGGCGGCCGCGGCGTAAGTTTCCTGAGATGTCTTCCGCCTCCGAATCCCATGCCGCTAGCGAACTCGCCGCCGTTCGCACCGCCCTCCGTGGCCAGTACGCCGTCGAACGCGAGCTTGGCCGTGGCGGCATGGGTATCGTGCTGCTGGCCCGCGACGAACGCCTTGATCGACAGGTCGCCCTCAAGGTGCTGCCACCGTCGCTGGCCGATGTTGCCGAAACGCGTGAACGGTTCCTGCGCGAGGCCCGCATGTCGGCGCAGCTCTCGCACCCGAACATCGTGCCCGTCTACCGGGCCGACGAAATCGGCGGCTTCGCGTTCTTTGCCATGGGTTTCGTGGATGGCGAAACGCTGGGTGACCGTATCCGCGACCGGGGATCGCTACCGCCGGCCGAGGTCGTGCGCATGCTGCGCGAGGTGGCCTGGGCGCTCACGTATGCCCATGCACGCGGCATCGTACACCGCGACGTGAAGCCTGAGAACATCCTCATCGAACGCTCGTCGGGACGCGCGATCGTTACCGACTTCGGGATCGCGCGCGCCGATTTCAACCCGTCGCTCACGCAGGACGGCCACGTGCTCGGCACCGTGCACTACATGAGCCCCGAGCAGTCTACCGGCGAGCCGTTCGACGGGCGCAGTGACCTGTACGCGCTCGGCTGCGTCGGCTTCTTTGCGCTCAGCGGCCGGTTGCCATTCGAGGGGAGCACGCCGCAAGCGGTGCTCATTGCACACGCCACTAAATCGCCGCCGTCGCTGCGCAGCGTCGCGCCGCAGGTGCCGATGGCGCTGGCGGCGGTCATTGATCGCTGCCTCGCCAAACGCCCCGACGACCGCTACGACACCGACAGTCTCTTCGAAGCGCTCGACAAAGCCTTCGACGCCGTGAACAACGATGTGCGCGAGACCGCTGCCGGCGGCAGCGCCGTGCTCTCCAGCGACGAGGCCATGCTCGTCTGGCGGCGCGCGTCGGAACTGCAGGCCGAAGCCGCGGCGCGCCTCGAATCGAAAATGCGCAACGCCACCGA
>JBBQSM010000273.1:0-3506 GCA_038234895.1 Gemmatimonadales bacterium | reverse complement strand
CTGCGCAATCAGAACGTGCCCGCCGCCGGTGTGCTTGGCGATTCGGTGATGCAACTGGCGCAGCAGGTCGCCGGCCTCGAGAGTGAAAGCGAAGTCGCCGCCGTGTTCGATGCGTGGATTGCCGCCCGCGCCGTTACCGAGCCGGGAATCGACGACGTCGTACGCAGTGCCGTTGCCACCATCGTGGCGACCGATGGACAGCGGCCCATCGCCGACATTGCGCGTGACGTTGGCGTCAGTCCGCGTGCGTTGCAGCGCCGGTTTGCGGCGAGTGTGGGACTTTCGCCCAAGGCCTTTGCCGTGTTGCGGCGCGGACGCAGCGCACTCAAGCGCGTGGTAGTCGACGGTACCGGGCCCGACGTGGGGGGCTGGTCCGGCGTGGCGCTGGCCAGTGGCTTTGCCGATCAGGCGCACTTCGCGCGTGAGGTCGCCCGCATGACGCGCTTCGTACCCACGCGCTTGCGCGAGCGGCTGGACACCATAGAGCACGAACGGTTGATCGACTGACGCGGGGCGGCCGGGCGCGCAGCGCTGTCGCAATCGTTCAAGACAGGTTGCTGCGTGCATGCGAGCTTTCCAGTGTACGTCGTCCCCGACATCTCCCGCTCTGGAACTCGCCATGCGCCGTCTTGCACTCGCTCTTTCGATCAGTCTGCTCGCGTACACGGCACCGCTGGCTGCACAGTCGGAGCCGCCCTCGCCCGACGCCCGCGCTGCCATGCTAGCCGCCGCGCAAAAAGCCATGGCGCCGTTTGCCTGGCTGGCTGGCGAGTGGGAGGGCACCGCGACGGTGTACATGGGCAACGGCGGCACCATGGCCATCGTGCAACACGAGACCGTTACGAGTGCGGCGTTCAATACCGCGCTGCTGATTCAGGGACGTGGATCGATGACCGCGAACGGGACTGCGCGACAAGTGTGGGACGCGGCAGCCGTCTTCGCCTACGATGTCCCGTCGAAGGCGTTCTCGTTCATGTCGGCCAGTGGCAGCGGCATGGCAAGCAAGTTCGCCGTTGAGCCGCACGGAGCGGGCTTTACGTGGCTTCTCAACGACGGCACGGGTGCACGCACGCGTTATGTGATTACCCGCACCGCCGATGGACAGTGGCATGAGATCGGCGAAACGTCGCGGGATGGTGGCACGACGTGGACCAAGACGATCGAGTTGTTGCTGAGCAAGACCAAGTGAGCTGCGCGTTGCGGCGCGCGGTCGCAACGGCATTACCTCTGAGGTAATCGATTTACGTTGTCCTGGGTGTGAGTGTGCGTCGACACGGTCCGATACACGGCCATGTAGACAGCTGGGCACACTTCACCAAGGAGATGTTTCATGCGTACCGTCATGCCATCGCGCCTGCTCCGTACCGGGTTGCTGGTCGACATTCTGCTCAGTGGTGCGATCGCGCTGTTACAGCTCGTTGCCGCCGACTGGCTCTCGGCCAACCTGGCGCTCCCGCGCACGCTGCTGGTCGAGTCGGGCGTATTCATGCTCGGCTATGTGCTGATCCTCGTCGTGCTCGCGCGACGCGAGCAGCTGCACTCGGCTGTTGTCATTGGCGTTGTGATCGGCAACGCGGTGTGGGCGTTACTCTGCGGTGGGCTGTTGTTTAGTGGCGCTGTGTCGCCCAGTACCATGGGAATCGGTTTCGTGCTGCTGCAGGCAGATGCGGTGCTCGTCTTTGCCGTGTTGCAATGGCGCGGACTCGTCCGTTCCGAGACGATGCGTGAGAGCGGTGCGCAGCCGCTCGCGGGGTGATTGTCTCGGGTGTAGATCAGAGGTATGACGCGACGCGTGATTTATCGCAGCAAGTCGAACCGGGCCGTCGCGTGAAGTCACGTGCCGGCACGCTGGGTGCCGTAGGTGAGCTGCTGCGCGACTGGCGGGTCAAACGCCGGCGCAGTCAGCTCGCGCTGGCGCTCGAGAGTGGTGTGTCGGCGCGCCATCTCAGCTTCATCGAAACGGGACGATCGCGGCCGAGTCCGGAGGTGATTCTGGCGTTGGCCGAGGAGCTGGCTGTGCCGTTGCGTGCGCAAAACGAGTTGTTGCAGGCGGGTGGATTTGCGCCGCGTTTTGGTGAGACCCCGTGGTCGGCGCCTGATCTCGCGACCGTGCGGCAGTCGTTGCAGCGATTGCTCGATGCGCACGATCCCTATCCCGGTGTGGCACTCGATCGCGAATGGAGCGTGGTGCTCTCGAATGCGGCCGCGCAGCGCATGATGACGTTGCTGCCCGCGTCGTTGCGCGCGCCCACGCTCAACATGTTTCGGGCGAGTCTGCATCCGGACGGCTTTGCCGCGCACACCGCCAACTTTGCGGAGTGGGGGGCGTACCTCGTGGGCGAATTGGAGCGGTTGAGCGAGTCGAGTGCGGATACCGGTCTGGCGGCGCTGTTGGACGAAGTGCTGACCTATCCGAACGTGCGCGCGCTGCGTCGTGGTCGCGTGAATGCGGGCGCGGGGTCGGCGGCACCGGCGTTGCTTATTCCGTGCGTGCTGTCGCTGGGTGGTCAGACGTTGTCGATGTTTACGACGTTGGCCACACTGGGTTCGCCGCGCGACGTGACGTTGGCCGAGCTGACCGTCGAGCTGTTTTATCCGTCGGACGAGGCGACCGCAGCGGTGTTGCGGGCGATGACGTAGTCGCGGGTTGGCACTGTCACTCTCGGCAGTATGCGCGATGCCGCTGGGCGCGCAGCAGAAGTCGCAACAGCCGGCGCCGTCGAAAGCGAACGAGGGCTAACACCCATCGGCTGGCAGACCCGTTTCGATGCGACGACCGTACAGCCGGGCGACATGCATCCGGTCGGCGGAAACGCCTCGTTCGTGCAAATGACGCCGGGCTTTCACGTGACCACCGGCCCAGCCGGGATCTACTGGCACCCGGACAGCACTGCGACCGGCACGTTTGCCGTGCAAAGCTCGATCTTCATCTGCCCCACCGGCGGTCGCGACCGTGAGGGGTATGGCATGTTTGTGGGCGGGCAGGAGCTGCGCGGGGCGGGGCAGCGGTACACCTATTTTCTGCTCCGCAACGACGGCCGCTTTCTGATCAAGCAGCGCAGTGGCGACCGGACCACCACCCTCGCCGACTGGACGCCGTTAGCGGCGATCAAGCTGGCGACCGACAAGGACGCGATGCAGACCGATCTCCGGGTGGAGGTGGGAGCGGAGTCGGTGGTGTTCTCGGTGAACGGGACGACCGAGGCGACCGTGCCGAGGGCCCAGGTCCTGCCCGACGGCGTGTACGGGCTGCGGATCAACCACGCCGTGAACGCGCATGTGACCAAGGTGGCGCGGGTACCGTAGCGGGAGGCGGCCGTTGGGCTTGCCGGTCCTGATCAGCCGTTTCGGGTGCGCAGGGGTTGGCGGCGGGGCGCGGCGGGTTATGTTTGACTGCTCGACTCGGGCGGGACGCTGCTCGGGTCGTATGGCTAGGTAGCTCAGTTGGTAGAGCAGCGGACTGAAAATCCGCGTGTCGGGGGTTCAATTCCCTCCCTAGCCACTGA
>JBBQSM010000272.1:0-3522 GCA_038234895.1 Gemmatimonadales bacterium | reverse complement strand
GGCCGGTGTTCATCCCGCCGATTGCAGGGATGGGGGCATTGCGATGCGCCCGCAAGGATGGGCCCTCTCGACCGAAGCTCGCGATGTCGCGGACATCGACCAGCACACGTAGCACCATCTAGCCAGCAAGTTTTTTGAGCGTCTCTTCCACGGCGAAAGCCGCCGCAGTGACAGCGCCGCTGAGATAGCCCGGCTCGCGCATACTGGTCTCGCTACCCGCGAGTGTGAGACGTGTCTGCCACGGCCCCGACACCCACGGCGTTGGATCGTTGGCGACATGCCCGGTGGACTCGCGATCGGCTGGTGCAGCGGTGAACGGGTCGGCCGCCCAGTCCTTGAGCATGCTCGCGCGAGGTCGCCGCGCTTCCGCACCGAACAGCCGTTCGAGTTGCTCGAGGCATGCGCGCGTGAGCGCCACCTCTCCCAGAGCAGCACGTTGTGGCGCGCCGATTGCAACGAACCCGAACAACGCGGCCCGACCCGACGCGGTCGTCGCGTCGTGCATTTCCGCCATCGGTCCGACGAGGCTCTGCGCAGTGCCGGCGAGGCCGGCATCGCGCCAGAACGGGCGGTCGTAGCAGGCCACGAATTTTGCATGCGGCGCCATCCAGGTTGGTGAAGCGCGCCATCTCTGCGCGGTGTGCGAATCGTGCGCGGGGATGAACGTCACGCTCGCCTCGAGCAAACGTGGCGGCACCGCAGCAATCACCTGCGCGGCGACCAGCCGTTCCACGATTCCGTCAGCCCGCTGCGTCGTGATGTCGACACCGTCGTCACTCAGCGACATCGCTGTCACGCGTGTACCGAGATGGACCATGTTCGGCGGCAGCTCCCGGCCGAGCGCCCGCACCAGCGCGCCGATACCGCCAGCCAGACGAAAGCTGCCCTGCCCCTGCGGACTGCCGGGGAATCGCTGCGGCGCCTCGCCCCGCATGCGCTCGAACAGCACATCGCCAGCCTCCTGCTGCGGGAACGACGGCAGGTCGAGCGCCGCAATGAGGTCGGCAATGGCCGGCTGCATACTCGGCCAATACCACGAGGGCCCGAGATCGAACCCGTCATCGGCGGGCTGGCCATCGTGATCGACCGACAGGATGCGCCCGCCAAGCCGATCGCGGGCTTCGATCAGGACGAAGTCGACGCCGGCCGCGCGCAGCAGGCGTCCGGCATGCAGTCCTGCGAGACCGGCGCCGACGATGACAAGTGGGGAACGTCGCATTACCTGAAGATAGGGGCACGCACAGCTGGCCTACGGATGCGCGAATATTCCGCATCCGTTGCAATGCGATCGAGACAGTGCGGCTACGGCTGCGCGGGTCCGGCGTCCTCGCCGATCTCTTCGAGCACGAGGCGGTGGGCCTTCGGGCCGCCGCGTTCCATCGTAAGCGGCAAGTGCTCGCGGTCGAGCAATAGCTGCGCGGCCTCGGCTCTGGCGATCCTCAGCAGGATATCATTCGTTGAATAGCGCGGGTTAGCGACGTCCATGTTTGCAGATGCCCATAGTCGCACGCGGCCAGCGTGCTGTTGCGGGTTGCGCTGATCGCGGCGATTCCATTCGCCGCGACTCCGTCAGTTGGCGATCTCAACATCCTCCGCCCGGTGACCACTCCGGTCATTCAGCATTTCCTCCAGGGAGGACAGCATGCGTAGCGCAATGCGAATCGCGTTGGTAACGCCCTTCGCGAGTTCCAGCCGCCGCCGAAGCACAATCGATACCGGGCATGAAGGCACCGGTGGGCAAGAACGCGACGATCAGTGGCACGGTCGTCGACGTCTCGTGCAAATTCGGTTAGGGACTCAGCGGACCGGACCACAAGATGTGCAGCGATATCTGCGCCGACCGTGGCTTGCCGCTGGCAATCTTGACCGATGACGGCAAGCTCTACATCCCCACGTCGAGCGCCATGCCGGGCGACGCACAGAACAGTAGGCTGAAAGCGTTCGCCGAGCAGCGCGTGCCTGTCTCGGGCAAGGTGTTTGATGCGGCCGGCGCGCAGGCGATCGAGATCGCCTCCATCACGCAGGCCATGTAACATGACGGTGCCGCGCAGCACCGTGGCAATAGCCTTGGTCGCGCTGATGATCGGCGGTGGAGGCGCGGTGCTGTGCGCGCGGGGCGCACTGGAACTCATCAGCGATTCCGGCCCACGGATCCTTCGCACACAGCTCCTCCTCAATCCATCGTTGCCGCTCACGTGGGGTGACCGCAAGGAGGACGATGGCACGTGGCGCGTGCGCATCGTGAGAGACGACGCGCATGGGTGCTGCGGCGGGTGCGCATGCGATTGACCTGACATGCGCACGACATCCCTGGCGTTCACAGGTTAGCGTTCGACGTTGATACGATGATACACGGCTGGATCCAGATCACGTGCCGCTGCGCTGACGGACGCCTACGCGCCCACCCAAATCCCCGCCGTGTCTCCGCGCGTGGCGGGGTCGACGCAGACGAAGCGCACGAGCATAGGCAGCAGCACCGCGACGGTAGGTAGCGAACACGCGCAGCGCATCACGCCGGATCCGTGTGACGTCACCAGCCGGTAGCCCTTGCAACACTAGTCCTTTGATGTTGGCGACGAACAGGATCGTGGCGGCCTCGGTATCGAGCGCGACATGCAACGGCCTCTCGCCTTCCCATCAGCGAGGAGTTGCGACACCCGCTGGCGATAGCTTCGAAGAATTGCTTGCACGACGCGCGTCAACGAGCGCGTACACGACGCGGCGCGCCACAACGCAGCGCAGACTCAGTCCTCGAGCAGCAGATCTCCACAGGCCACGATCTTCTTCATGTTCGTCGCCGACTCGTGGATGTTCATGTAGAAACTCCCGCTATCCGGAAGGGCAACTCGCAACGTTGCCTTCCCGTCGGCCATGCCCTTGGCGTCGATGCGAAGTGGCGTGTACGCGAGCGCGTCGCCGAACACGGGCCCACCCTTGGCGCAGCTGCCCGTGTGGACATGCCACGGGCGTGACGCGCCTGGCGTATCACCCTTGTAGCTGACCGTCGCCAGCGTGGTGCCGAGCACTTGGCCGCCAACCATTTCGATCGGGCCGCGGATCTTTGACGTGCCGATCCCCATCACCAGCCCATCCCACGCGATATGGCGGCGCGACAGTCCGTATGCGAGCGAGGAGGAGAGCGTGAGCAGCACGGTCACCGCGACGAATGGCAATCGCCGAAATGGTTGGCGTCTGCGCATCTACTTCATCTCCTTCAGCACGAGGTACTCTCCGCCGGTTTTAAGCGTGACACGTACGGCCTTTGATGAACGATTGCGCCAGAACCATCCGTGCATGCCATCGTACACGGCCACGAGATCGCCCTTGTCTGTAACGGCCGTGCCTTTTGCGTAGCTGTGTGCGGCGAATCCTTTGGGCGGATTGGGTGGTTCCCCATGCGTGTTGTAGTACACCTCCACGCCGTCTGTCTTCCACTCGTAAAACGCCTTCTCCGCTTTGCGCATCGCGAGCTTGAGCTCAATCCCCTGATTGGGTTGCAGCGTCACGGTCATCGAATCGCGC
>JBBQSM010000271.1:0-3623 GCA_038234895.1 Gemmatimonadales bacterium | reverse complement strand
GTTCGGGTATCGCATTCAGACGCCAGACAAGGTGATCGTGATCAGCGGCGATGCGCGAGCCAACCCGGCGATTGCGCGGGAATGCAATGGCTGCGACATCCTGGTGCACGAGGTCTATTCCGACGCAGGGTTCGCGACGATTCCGGCGGCGCGTCAGCCGTATCACGCGCAGGCGCACACGTCGGCTACACAGCTCGGGGACATTGCTACGGCGGCGCGCCCTGGCACGCTCGTGCTGTACCACCAACTGTATTTCGGCGCGACAGACAGCACCCTGGTGGCGGAAGTTCGCTCGCGCTTTCGTGGACGCATCGTCTCGGCGAAGGATCTGGATCGTTTCTAAATGTAGCGCCGCCGAAATCGGGTGGCCGTCAGCAACATCTCCTGACGCGAGTCGGCGCGGCACGTCCTCCCTCCACGTGCCGCCTCTGTCGCCTGAACGAAGGGCTGCCGAAGAGCAAACCGCCTGACGCAAGGGCGCAAAGGGCGCAAACGTCGCAAAGACTCGGGGACCGTCTGCCGGATCCACACATATGATGTGCAGCAGCGACTGGAGCGAGAATACTTTCTTATAGCCACAGCACCACCGCTGTGTTTCTGCAGCTCCCATGCATCTGCAGTCCTTTGCGTCTTTGCGCCTTTGCACCTTTGCGTGAAGCAGTTGCCCTTACGCCGTTGCCGATGAGCAATCGCCGTTCCGCCGGTGAGGTCGTTTCTTAGCCTCGGCAGCAGGCTGCGACGGAAGCAATTACGCCGCGCGGAGCAGCCGCGTCACTTCCGCTCAAAGACCGTTCGCCCGCCCACCACGGTCCGCATCACCGTGACGTCGCGAATCTGCGCTGGCGGAATCGCCGTGATGTCTCGCTCGAGGATGGCAAAGTCAGCCAGCATACCGATGGCAAGCGTGCCACGATTTCCTTCGTCAAAGGCCGCGTACGCGCCACCATACGTATACGCCCTCAGCGCCTCTTCGACTGTGATCTTCTGCGCCGGCACCCAACCGTTCGGGTTCTTGTCGTCGAGCGTCCGCCGCGTGACGGCCGCGTAGATGCCTTCCAGCGGTCGCGGTGGAGCGACGAACCAGTCGGAGCCAAAGGCCAACAACGCCCTCGCATCCAGCAACGAACGAAACGCATAGGTGCGTGACGCCCGCACCGGGCCGATGAGATTGTCCGCAAAACGCCCATCATCGATGGCGTGATACGGTTGCATCGATGGGATCACACCCAGCTTGGCGAAGCGCCCCACGTCGTTTGGTCCGATGTGCTGCGCATGCTCAATGCGAAAACGACGATCACGCGGCCCGTTCTCCTTCGCCACCCGCGCAAAGATATCGAGCTGCGTGGCAATCGCCCGATCACCGATCGCATGCACCAGCACCTGGAGTCCTGCCTTGTCGGCACCGAGCGTGCGCGCGTACAGGCTCTCAGGCGGCGTGACAAAGAAGCCCGTGTCCGCTGGCTTGTCGGTGAAACCCTCGAACATGGCGGCCGTGTGCGATCCGAGCGATCCGTCTGCAAATCCCTTCAAGCCGCCGATGCGCAGCCAGTCATCGCCTCGTCCACGTATCGCCACCGTATCGCGAAGGCGAGTCCAATCGCCCAATGGCGTCGCCGCGTAGATCCGCGTCTGCTGTCGCAACGTGTTGTGCGCCCGTTCAAAGATGGCGAGGTCGTTCCACGTTCCAACGTTGTGCACGCTGGTCACGCCATATGACGCCACGTACGCCATCGCTGCATCGAGGGCGCGATCCTCGACCGCTGCCGCCGGCATGGGCATCTTGACCGTCACCAAGTCCTGCGCGTTGTCCTTGAGCACACCCGTCAGCTCGCCAGACGCGTCGCGAACGATTTCGCCCCCGGGCACATCCTTCGCCGCGCGCGTCAGTCCGGCCGCCGTCAGCGCCATGGTGTTGGCGAGATTCATGTGACCGTCGAGGCGGTTGATCCAGACGGGATTGTCCGGCGTCACGGAGTCGATCCAGTCACGGCGCGGCAACTCACCGCCCCAGTTCATGTGATCCCAGTCGCCGTTGGTGATCCAGGCACCCTTCGGTAGCGTGCGCGCGTACTCACCAATGCGGGTGATGAACTCGCCCTTGGTCCGTGCATCCCGCAACTGCACCGACGCCAGCCCGAACCCACCATCGACGAAGTGCACGTGCGAGTCGATGAAGCCGGGCACGACCATCTGCCCACGGGCATCGGTCACCGTGATCGCGCCCATGGCGGCGATCTGCGCGGTCGTGCCAACCGCCGATATCCGTCCCGCACTGTCGACCGCCAGCGCCTCGGCCCACGGCTTCGCACTGACGCCGGTCCAGATACGGGCGTTGATCACGGCCGTGGCAGGCCGCGGGCCACTGTAGGCGACTGTCACACAGCCGGCGAGGGCGTTCGCGGCGACGAGCACGATCAGGGCAAGAAGTCGGCGGCGATGCATGAATCGTGTGAGCTGAGTGAGCATGAGCTGAGAGCGAGTGAGCTGAGATCGTGTGAATTGAGTGACCGTCAGTAGCCATCCGGTCTGCGTCGCGATGTCACCGACGCGCGACCGCTGCCGCGATGGCCGACTCCACCAACCCGGCCATGATGCGATACCCCGCCTCATTTGGATGCACACCATCGTCGCCCAGTCCAGCTCGCAAACCGTCGCGCTCATCCTTCATCACGGTGTGGTAATCCACGTAGGTGGCGCCGACTCGCGCCGCGTAGGCCTTCATCCACGTGTTGATTGCCACGATGCGGGGCGCAGGCGTCAGCCCGGGACGCCACGGATAGTCATACACCGGAAGAATCGACGACAGCACCACGCGAATACCGTTCGCCTGCGCGATGTTCGTCATCGCGGCGATGTTGTCCTGAATCATCTCGTTGGTGGACGGCCCCGTGTTCCCAGCGATGTCATTCGTGCCGGCCAGAATCACCACCACCGCCGGTTTCAGTGACACCACGTCGGCATGGAAGCGCACCACCATCTGGGGCGTCGTTTGTCCACCGATCCCACGACCGATGTACGACTTGCCCGGAAACATCACGGGGAAGTACTGGACCCAGCCTTCGGTGATCGAATTCCCGATGAAGACCACCCGGCGCTCACCCGCGGCCGGTGCACCGAGTGTACGATTGGCATCCCGGTAGCGGGCGAAGTTCGCGAAATCATTGCGAAACAGAGAATCGGATGCCCGCTGGCGTGCGATGGCGGAATCGCGGCTGATCGTCGCCGCGACGGCCGGCGGCGGCGCCTGCCGCTCGCACCCGGGTGAGGCGAAAAGCAGCACCGCGAGGCTCGACATGACCGCAGGACAGCGCATCGGGTTGCACAAGAGGAGTGAGGAACAGCTTGACCAACGGAAGATGGCGCGGGAGCGCGTCGGGCGCCAAGTTCATCCGGAAATGCTGCGCGGCATCGCCACGCACAACACCACCGCGGAGGCGTCCATGCCGGAAACCTGGGATGCAATTGTCGTCGGCTCCGGCATTGCCGGTGGCTGGGCCGCCAAGGAACTGACGGAGAAGGGTCTCCGTGTGCTCCTTCTCGAGCGCGGCCGCAACGTGGAGCATATCAAGGACTACTCGAATGCCACCAAAGGGCCCTGGGAGTATCCGCACCGTGGAGGGAAC
>JBBQSM010000270.1:0-3686 GCA_038234895.1 Gemmatimonadales bacterium | reverse complement strand
GGGGATCATGCGCGGGACGAGCCGGTGCGGCATGAACGCGTCGCGCACGGTGTCGGGCCGGCTGGCGCGGTCGAGCTCGCGCGCCGCGGGCCAGGCGCCGTCGTCGAAATCGATCGACTGCCAGCCCCACGGGTACGCGGCAGCGTCGAAGCGTTCGGTATAGCCGGTGTACGTGCCGTGACCGTCGCAGTGTTCGTGTTGGCAGGCGGGACTGGCGTCGATGACACGCCAGCGCGCGTCGGTAAAGAGCCGTTCGGGCAGGTCGCCGCTGGAATCGAGCACGAACCCCGGCGTCGCGGTCATCAGCGCGCAGGGCGCGCCGGTGGTGGCGAACGTGGGCATGACGTCGCCGCAGTAGATGACCATCACCGCTAGCACGTTTCGCCCAGGCCGCAGCAGGTGCGATAGGTCGTGCGTGTCGTAGAAGTGGTGCTCGATGTCGCCCCGCGCCGGCCCACGTGCAAGGAGCTGGCCGTTGCACCACAGCACATACCGGCTGTCGGCCGACAGGTGAACCACGAGTGACCCGCTGGCATCGGCCACAAACGTCCGGCGGAACAGTCGCACGCGGTACGGATCGTCCGCGCCAGGCGGACGCGAGTCGATCCCTTCATCAGACCAAATCCAACGGCAATGTCGACCCAGCGGAATTTCACTCATGCGTCGTCCCCGCCGATGCCCATGAGGTGCGCCAGAAGGGACATTTCGAGTTCCTCATAGTCCCGCTGCGCGATCATCTCTGCTTCAGCTTGAGTGTCCCACGTCCGGACCTTCTCCACCAGTGCAAGAAACACCCGCCGGCTGTTTCGCAGATGCTTGAGAGAGACCGGAGATTTCTGCGTGCGCATCGCCTTTACGTCCAGCCCGACAAACCATCCTTGCTCGGCATACCGCGCCTGCTCGAGCACCCGCACCTGATTGAACGCCACGCGTAAATTGGCCGCCCCGAAGGTCTTGTCCTGATCGTACTTCAGCCCGTTCTGGTCGTTCAAATGGACGCTCCAGAGCTTGCCCGCCTGTAGCGCGAAGGCCATTTCGTCGCTCGGGTCAAGCCCTGCAAGTAGTGCGTGAGCGCTCTCGATCAATCCGCCGACGCGGGTCGAATCGATCGTCTGATGCGCCAACGCCAGTGCGTGACCGATCGTGGGGATGTAGGCGTGATCCATGGGCTCATTAGGCTTGGGCTCGATGGCGATGCGCACGTCCGGGTCGTGCAGGAGCATGGCGTTGAGCGCCTCAATTAGATGGCCGTGTGCGGCAATCGCGTTTTTTGATTCACGGATGTACGTGCCTTCGCGCGCGAGCCAAAGAACAACAATCTTCGCGCCCAGGATGCGGTGGATATCGATGCATCGCTTCGCGCGGTCGATCGCCCAGGCGCGGACGGCAGGATCGTTGGCGGTGAAAGCGCCGTCGATGCCGCGTAAGTCTTCCCAGAGGCGTGGCGCAGTGATCTCCGCGACCAAACCGTGGTCGTCAAGCAGGCGTTTCATTTGCTTGGCCTCGTCGGCGATTTGTGTGGCTGACTTGCTTTCAAGATCGGGCACAGCGTCGTCATCGTGAAACTGCACGCCGTCAAATCCGAGCGATTTGTAGGTACTGAGCTTGTTGGCCCATGCGATGGAGGAACGAACTGCGGGGCCGAAGGGGTCGGCACCTTCGTGGATATTCCACGGGCCGAACGAGAAACGATAGGGTGTGTTCATAATTGATTTTTCGTTTGGGTTAGAGTGACAGGTCCTAGCAGTCCTGAAGCGAGTGGTCTGCCGCCACCGCGTGTGCCTAGGACGTCCCAGGCGAAGCGGTTGGACAAGGTATTGGCGACGACGACGAGCAGTTCGTTCCTGCCGCGCCGGACGAACGGAGTGATGTCGAGCTGATACGGGGGCCAGATGCGTGCCCCGGCGCACTTGCCGTTGACGTAGACCTCAGCGCACTCTCGGACATCGCCGAGGTCGAGCAGGCAGTCGCCGTCGGCAGGCACCCAATCGAACGTTGTGCGGTACGCGACGCGTCCGCTGAACCACGCCAGCCCCGCTTCGCACCAGTCGCCCAGCGGGCACTGCACCGGCTTGCAGACGAACCGCAACGGCCCGGTAAGTCCGAAGTCCGGGGCCATCGACGCGCACTCGATCGCGAGCACGCTGCAGCCGGTCTGGAGGCCGTCCAGCGCGAGCGTGCCGGGCGTCGGGTCGTCGTGGCCCAGTTGCGTGCGCAGCAGCCGACCGTCGAGGTACAGAGCATATTCGCCCGCGATGGGCAGGGGCGTCCGCAGTGCGACCGCACCGGGTGGGACGAGTGTGCGAAACAGCTGCGACTCGGGCCCGCCCAACAGCACCGGGCCGCGCGCGACGTGCGCGGTGGGCCAGTCCTTGTCGTCGTAATCGCGTTGGAACCAGCTCTGCCAGTCGAAGGCTTTATCCGAGCGCGGCTCGTGGTGAGAAGACATCCCGCGGAAGACCGGCACGTCGATGTCGCACTCAGGCGCGTGTAGCGAGACCGCGTCCGCGTCCGCGTCCGGCGCCACGGCCGAGATCGCCCACGGGCCGTCGAGCGGCACGCAACGGGTCGATCGCCTGAGGTCAACCAGACGCGAATCGGCCGGCCAGGTCGCGCCGAGCAGCACGTAGCCAGCGTGGTCACCGCTCAGGTCTAGCGTGACCTCGACGCGATCGTCTTTCACACGAGCATCGGGCAGCGCGGTGGTCGTGCCGGTCTCCGGGTCCCACCAACTCACCGGCAGCGTGCCGAGCAGGTTCAGCCGCACCGCGCGCGGAGTTGGCGAAGCATTGTGGATCAGGTGCGACATGGCCCCGCCGGGCAGCGAGCGGGTGGCGACGTGCAGCGACGGCTCGGCGACGGGCGCTAGCACAGCAGGCGTTGTCAGCCGTCGCAGGCACGCGCCCATGTCCGCGACCTCGCACCGTGTCACCCGGAAGGCCAAATCTGTGACGAGAGCGCGCATCTCCGGGTCGTCGCGACCATTCTCGACGCTGATTGTCGGCAACTCACCCGTGGCGACGACCGGCACGCCCGCGGCGGCAAACTCGGCGACGCGGCGCATCACCGACAGCCGCGCCGTGCGCATCGGCGGCAACACGATCGCTCCGGCGCGTAGCGCACCGACCCTCACTCGCCGGGCTTCAAATGCGGCGTCGTTCAGCGCCGGTTCGTCCAGCACCGTCGCTTGCCACTGCTGTTCGGCCAGCGTGTCAATGATCGCGTCGAACGCCTCGCAGTACGGCCGGCACGGACTGTTCGGCCAGTTCGGTCGGCCCCACGGGTACCCTTCGCCGCGCCCGCCCGCGCTGTCTCCCCACCACGAGACTTGCGGGTGCAGCACGAACACGTCCGCCGTCGGCTGGCCTTGCCGATTCATCCAGCAGTGCCGCGCGGTGAGGTCGGCAATCTGCCGGTAGTGCGGCCAGTACAGGTTGTGCTCGAAAAAGCTCGGCGGGCACTCGACCTTGGGGTTGGCGATCGTTTGAAAAAATGCGTGTGGCACCAGATGCGTTACGCCCCCTACCGCCAGGCGATTGTAAGCCTGCCGCAGCATTCGCGGCGAGCAGCCCCACCCGCCCAGCAACCCCGCCGCCTCGCACACCAACGGCCGGCCCGTCAGCCGCGCCACCGACGCCGGCACCGTCAACCAGGAAAACGGCACAGGCCCGTTTAACGCGTCCATT
>JBBQSM010000269.1:0-4045 GCA_038234895.1 Gemmatimonadales bacterium | reverse complement strand
TGTCGCAGTTTGCCGCACTGACCGCGCGCGCGCGTCGCGCGGCGAAGGTGGCGGGCCGGACACCGAGCGACGTCGCGAAGGCAGTGACCAAGGTGCGGCGGAGCACGTGAGCGTGGTGCTGGACACCAACGTCGTGGTGTCGCTGCGCCAATACTTTCCGGATGGCACCGATCTCTCCGTGTATTCACAACGCGAGCTGAATCGCGTCGCGCACCAGCTCAATACCCGGCCACGCAAAACACTCGACTATCGCACACCGGCCGCTATGCTTGCGGAAGGCGTTGCACTGACCGACTGAATCCGCCCTCCCTGTGAGCCTACGAGTTGTGCTCACGTCCCCGGCCGCGGGCTGGATCGGGAGCTTCGAGCTGGTCTCTATCGATGCGCAGCGCGGCGCAAGAGATGGGCGCACGGTGCCCGACGCCGCACGAGGAAACGCGGCAGCGGAACGCGGACCCATGCCGCCCTGCTGGCGCGTGGCGGCATGTGATCGCATGCGCGCGCGCTGCGCTCTCCTGCTCGACCTAGTCTCCGGCGAGCCCTGTCACGGGACGAGTTGCGGCGGCTCGCGGTGCTAATACTGCGGCTGGTGCGAGGCAGCGCTAGATGACGCGCCGGTCGCGCGATTGCTGTGTTCGCTCTTTGGTGGAGAGTTGCTCGATACGGCCGGCGAGTCCGCGCAGGCATTGCAGACGCACACGAACCTCACCGGTGTGCCGTGTACGCCCGGCGTCCACCTGCTGCAACGCGTATCGTGGCGTGCGGGACTTGTGGCAGCGGTGCACGGCGCGCGCCGCGCCGTGCGTGCCCACCTCACCAGTGTGCGACCCCACCTGATCTACCTGAACAGCGTTGCGCAGTTGTCCCCACCGGTCGTGCACGCGCTGCTGACCTGGGGCGTGCCCGTGGTGGCGTGGTTCGGCGATCGGCATTCGCGGCTACCTGCGCTGTTCAGTGATGAGTGGCGCCGGCCGATGGCCTCTGAGCTGGGCAATGCCGCGCATCTCTTGCCAGATGCCACGATGCGTACGACACGGGCGCCGCGCAATCTGCACCTGGTGTTCAATTGCGACTGGCTTCGCTCCATCTACGTGCCAGCGTTCCCACCGGATACGCCGCATGCAGTGCTGTACGATGGCGTGGACGGGGCTCACTTTGCGCCAGCGATGCGGCGTGGGACCACGTCGCACGAGGGTCATGGCGCGAACGATGGTTGCGCCAGCGACGACACGGTTCGGTTCGCATTTCTCGGGCGTGTCGTGCATGACAAGGGGTTCATCGAGTTCTGTGAGGCAATGGTCACGCTCGATGCATTGCTCCGCGAAGACAGGAATGGGGCTCCACGCCTCGAGGTGGAGATCATCGGCGATGGGGACGCGCGGGTGCCCGGACTCGAGATCCTGCAGCGCGCCGGACTCGGACTGCGCGTCACGGCACTCGGCACCGCCACTCGCGACGCGGTGGCCGAGCGCCTCCGACGCGGGTCGGTCCTGGTATCACCGTCACGCGATGAAGCACTCCCTGCGTCGATCATGGAGGCGATGGCATCGGCGCTGCCCGTCATCGCCACGGATGTGGGCGGCACCCGCGAGGTCCTCGAGCATGGCGAGACCGGACTGATCGTGCCCGTGGGCGATGGTGAGTCGCTGGTGCGCGCGTGCGCGACACTCGCCACAGAGCACGAGCTCCGGCGACGGCTTGGCGCCCGCGCGCGGTCGCGCATGCTGACGGCGTTCCGGCGCGACGACGGGATCGAGGCCACCGTTGCAGTCATGCAGTCGGCGCTCACCCGCGTGGTGCCGTAGCGTGTCGTCACCAGCCGCCGCGCTGGCCCAACGTTGCTCAGCGCTGACGCGGGCACCTGCCGCGCTCCGCGGCGTGCATGGAAGACGTGAACCGTCGCACGAAGCGTGGCCTCACGCGGCGTGGCTTTCTGCAACTCGCGGCGGCGACTGGATCCGCCAGCACGAGACGCTGCTCTTTCTCTAACCGTCAAGGACTCTGACCCCTTGATGGACCCCTTGATGGAACTTGGCTCAGAATCTTGCGGATGATTTCAGGCAGTTGCTCAGGCTGAACGATCTGCTGCAGAACACGCAACGAAGGGCGCGCGGACGCGCCGACCGCAGAACGGTCGCTATCTCTTTGCCGTCGTGGCGATCATCATGCGGGCGCTCATGATCGCGGGCTTTCACCCGTACGATCTACGGGGCAAAGGCATGGCAGGGCGGACGATTTCGCCGCAATTGGCGACGCTCGTATTCTACACGGTACGGCGTTGTCGGCGTGGTTGCTGCTCTCCCTCGTGCAGCCACTCCTCGTACCCGCCCACCAGCTCCGCGTGCACATGCGACTTGGCTGGGGTGGGATTCTGGTCGCGGTGGTGGCGGCCACCAGCGGGTTCATGCTCGCCGTCCAATTGGTTCGGCCAGTGCCGACCATTCCCTTCTGGGGCATGACGTACCAACAGTTGCTGCTCGTCATGCTCTCCGAAGTGGCGCTCGTCTCGCTCTTCGTCCTCGCCGGCGTGCTCCTTCGGGAACGACCGAAGCTGCACAAAGCCGCGGTGCTGCTCGCAAGCTTGCGAATTTTCGCCGGTGCGACCGTTCGCATGCCGATGCTGTTTCCCGTGTTTGGTGAGGCAGGATGGCAGGGAATCTTCGGCCCCCTCCTGACTCTCGGCGCCGTGCTGGTGCTGGTTCGCTCCGTGTTGAGCGGCGTCACGGACCGTGGGCTGACGGCAGGCTACACGGTCATGACCGTGGTCTTCCTTGCAGCCAGCGAGTTCGCCGTCAGCGATGCCGGGAGCGTGATGGCGGGCGTGATCCTCCAGCCGTGAGCCAGAACGAACCTGCTTCGTCATGTGCTCCTCGGTCACACATTTCTCCTGATCTGTCACATTTTGTGACCAGAAGAGTCCTGACTCGAGCTCAGGAGGGGCAATAGCTGAGCGACTTTCGGTGCGGAACAGGCGCTGGACGTCGCTTGGTGTGGTGGCGCCTGAGCCGCGCGCGGCGGCACGTGCAAGATCCGGCGCGGTGAGGCACGACGCTCGTGGGCCAGTCAGCCATCGGGGTCGGTACACTTTGAGCGTACGTAAAGGGATTGACGTCGGCCTCGCGGACCGGCATACTGCAGTCATGTCGACGCCTCCTCCAGCGGTCGGTGCCCTGGCGGCAACCCTCCGGGCAGCTCGCACTGCACGCCGTCTCTCCATCGCGCAACTTGCGACGTTGGCAAACGTGAGTCCGCGCTTGATCAGTGAACTCGAGCGCGGGATGCGCGCACACGTCTCGTTCGAGACGGCGATGCGGCTTCTGCAGCTCGTGAATGTCTCCGTCGCGTTCGACCGTCAGCAACACCCCTCGAGCGACGACGCCGCGCGCACACGGGCCGAGCGGCGCACGCGCACCTGGACTGGTGCGAAGACGACGCTCGCGGCACAGGCCCCGCCGCAATCATCCTCGGCCGCCGTGGAGCGCCTGACGGCGGTGGCACGTGCATCGCTGCTCGCCGCCGGTCTGCAGAACGCGTATACCAGAGCGGCGGGTCGAGCGTCGAAGATCGGCAAGTGACGGGTCGAGGGCGCGAGGGGCAGGAGAACGATGCCAGCGATGCGGCATTCCCTGAGGATTTCCTCGATTTCATTCGGGCGCTCAACGCGCATGCGGTGGAGTTCATGCTCGTCGGCGGGTATGCGGTTGGCATGTACGGCCACGTGCGCGCCACGACGGATATCGACTTCTTTTATCGCTGCACGTCCGAGAATGTGGAGCGGCTGATGCGCGCCATGACGATGTTCGGGGCACCGGCCGAGTTGATTGACGCGCAGCATCTCGCGACGCCTGATGCCGTCACGCAACTGGGTGCTCCCCCGATTCGTATCGACCTGCTCTCGAGCATTTCCGGTGTCACGTTCGAGGACGCGGCGACGGAGGCTGTCCGGGTGGAGATCGCGGGCGAAACCCTACCAGTCATCGGGATTGCGGCGTTGCGGGCGAACAAGCAGGCCACGAAGCGAAGGAAGGACCGCGATGACCTGCGG
>JBBQSM010000268.1:0-4076 GCA_038234895.1 Gemmatimonadales bacterium | reverse complement strand
CAGCAGCGTACGTGTGAGAACTCGTGAGTGCATGAGTAAGACTCCTGATGTGCTGGTGGCGGTCGACGATCGTCGAAGCGAACCCGACTTCGCGCGAGCATTCCGGCGCAGTGGCGTCGCACCTGCCACTACACCGATCGCCAACCGGGGTTCGTGACGTGTCTCCCCCGAAGGACGGGTCGACTATCCTTCCTCCATGCATACCCGCCGTTCCGCGCGATACCTTCTGTTACCCGCTGCGCTGCTGTTTGGCTCGCTGCCTGGCGTACTCCTGGTACCGCGTTTGGCCACAGCGCAGGCCACGGTCCCGGGCGCGCCCAACATCGAGTCCACGCGCATTCGCTACGGCACGTTCGAGTACGTGCTCTCGGTGGTGCGCGACGGCGAGGAACAGATCACGGGGACACTCGTCGACGAGATCCTGCCCATCCGTGGCGATGATCCGGTGATCAATCGCGTGCAGACCACACGGCGGAGCGGCGGGGTGGTGGTGGACAGCACGATGTCGGACGCGCAGACGCTTGCGCCGCGTTGGCACCATGGGGTGCAACCGCAGCGGGCAGTGCTGCTCGAGTTCGACGGCACGCGCATTCGCGGACGCATCACGCCGGCGCATGGCGCGGCGCGCATGCTCGACACCGTGGTGGCCGACGTGTTTTTCGACGCGTCAAACTGGGACCTTGCGGTGCGTGCGCTCCCGCTGGATGAAGGCGATGCCGCCGTGATCCAGGTGTACGACGTCGATCAGCATTTGCAGCGCTACAACGTGCGTGTGGCCGAGCGCGAGCCGCGCGGTGCCGGGTTCATACTCCACGTAATCGTGCAGTTGGGGCGTAGCAACGAAGCCCATGTCTGGTTCGACGATGTCACGCGCACCGTATTGCGTATCGAGACTCCAATCGGCCCGGACGTGCTGCTGCGTCAGGTGCTCAAGCTGCGGTAGTTCTCACCCGCAGACTACGGCCGCACGATCACCGCAATCACGATGACGAAGAGCAGCAACGTGGGCACCTCGTTGATCCAGCGGCAGGCTTTCTCGCTCAAGACATAGTCGCCGGCCGCGAACTTCTTGCGCGTCCACGACGCGAGGCCGTGGTAGCCGAGCAGCAGCACGATGGCGCCGAGCTTGGCGTGCATCCAAGGCTGCTTGAGCAGGATCGGTTGCTTGACGAGCATCGTAATCCCGAGGCCGATCGCGATGACCATGGCCGGGTTCATGATCGCGCGAATCAGGCGGCGCTCCATGACTTCGAGCGTGGCCGTGACCGCCGGATTGTCGCGCTGCTGCACGTGATACACGAACAGCCGGAAAATGTAAAACAGCCCTGCATACCACGCGATGACCGCGATGACATGCCACGCTTTCAGCCAGAGATATCCGTTTCCGCTCATGGCGGGAATGCTGTGCTGCCGACGGCGCGAACGCCAGAGCCCGGCGCGTTGAATATCCGTCTGCACCGACGACGGCGAGATTCACAGAGCCCGCAGTTCGCGTAGCAATGTGTGCGATCCATTTCACAGCGCGCGATGCTGTTTATCGGTGCGAAGCTCGGTGAGTCGCGCATCCACGGCGTCGTTGGTAAACATGCTGTCGGCAATCGCGGCAATCTCGTCGGCTTCGCGCCAGCGCGCTTCGAGCTCGCGCAGTTCGCCGTCGAGCGCGCGGCGTTCATCCGCTTCGTGGAGCGACATTTCGAGCGCGAGACGGTACGCCGCCGGCAGCGTGCCGAGTTGCACGTGCGGACGCTCCAGCATGGCGCGCGTAGCGGGATCGGGCGCCGTCAAGTAGTGCCCGGTGCGTTGTGGTTGGTGTGGTTGCGCGGCGATGATGTCAACCGCGGTCGCGATATCAACCGCACTGCCGCCCGTGAGATTGGTGGCCGGCAGGAGCTGAGCGAGGGCGCGCCGAGCCGCATCGCCTTCGATGGTGCTATACGTGACGTCGAGCAGTGGTGCGCTGGATCGGATGCCGATGGTGCGCAGCAGCCGGCCGGTGGGCGACACGAGCCGATGCGCGACTCGCAACCGCCACGAACCATCGGCGACGGCGAACAGCTTGGCATCGACGGCGTCGCGGAGACTGACACGAAGCAGTTTCCCCTCATGACGGAGGGCGGTGCGAGCGCGACGTGCGACGACGAGGGTGCGCGCGAGCTGTACGGCTTGCAGGCTCTGCATCAGCGTACTGGGCGCCATGTACCAGAGCGAGTGCCGGCCGCCCAAGAGCACCGACGCAGCAGTTGCCGACGCTCCGATCACACCCGCCGCTGCGAGGCCCCGCTGCCAACGCTTCTCGTTCCAGAATCGCTTGCGAAACGTGTCCCCGTACCGCCACGCCGCGAACTCCGGCAGCAGCGGTTTGCCCACGCGCACCAGTTCCAACCCTTCCTTCAGTTTCGCCAGGCCGATGTGCTCCGTGGCTACGCGTGCGCGCGTCTCGCGGTAGGCCCGTTCCGCCTCCTCGATCGCTTCCCAGCGCGATTCGAGTGGCGAGAGGTTCCACCGTTTGCACTCGGGGCAGACGACCCACAGCCGCCCTTTCGCACCGTCGAACGCGAGGCGGCGTCCGACGGGGAAGTGCTCAATGGATTCATTGCGGCCGAGTGCGCCATGGCAAAACAGGCACGTCGCGTACATGCGAAGAAGCTACGGCGCGCGCACCTGTGCAGCTATCGCGGCGCGGCGTACGCGTTCCTGTGCAGTCGTCACGGCGCTGTTCATGGACGTGGTTCGTACCGCGATCTCCGGGACTTTGGCCAGCGCAGCCAGGTAGTAATCGCGCCACGTGTCGATGATGAGTTGCTCCTTGGCCACGTCTCCGCCGGCGCGCACCGCCGCGGCTGACAGCGCGCCCTGCGTGGCCAGCTCACGTTCGGCCACGCCGGCGATTTCCGACAGCGCGGCGCTGGCGATCGCGGGCGAGCCGATGGTCAGCAACAGTCCCGTGGTGAGGGCGCAGTTGCCCACGTTGCCGAGCGTACCGGCGCTCACCATGTCGATGCGATCGAGATCCGTGTGGTAGTGTTGGTCGGTGAAGTGCCAGAGCAGGACGGCGGGAATCTTGGCGTTCAGAAACGGCGTATGGTCGCTGCCACCCTCGAAGGGGTTGGCCTTCACCACCCAGCCTGTTGCCGCGGCACGATCGAGACAGCGCTGGCGCACGAAGTCATTGAACCAGTCGGCGCGAATGTCATCGACCGTGAGCGCACGTCCGCCCCATTCGGTGTGCTGATCGTCGCCGCGCACCCACACCGCCGATGGGTCGGGCATTTTTTCGATGAGAAACGTGCCGCCGGTTTTCGCGGTGTTCTCGCCCACCATATCGAGTGACATGCCCCACTTCACGCCGGCGCGACGCACGGAGTCTTCGGCGAGAAACCGGCCGGTGGAACGGATCTCATCGCCCCACAAAAACGTGAGCGTGCGCGCCGGATTCACTCGGCCGGCCTTGAAGAGTACGGCGGCCGTGCGCGCCATTTCTGCGAGTGTGCCCACGCCGGACGCGTTGTCGTTGGCGCCGGGCTCCTGCACGTGCGCGGAGTAGACGAACCGTTCCTGCGGTTTCACGGCGCCGCGTACTTCGGCCACAATGGTGAGTTCGGGGCGGACTTCGAAGCGCGTCTGAACGACCGCGTTCACCTGCAACGCGCCGGTGCGGAGGACTGTACGCAGTGAATCGCGCGCGGCCGACGACACGAAGATGAGCCACCCCTGCGCGACCGTATCACGTCCAATGCTGGTGAACTGCACGGCCGTGACGTTCGTGGACTGTTGGTTGTACGCCGGAAGTTTTTGCGTGGCGAGTACGCCGACCGCTCCACGTTGCATGGCGCGCGGAAAGACCTGGCGCGCGTTGCCGTCGGTGAGCACGATCTTGCCCGTCACATCGTCTTTGGCAAAATCGGCGTCGCTGCCGGGGCCGACATCCACTACGCTCGCCGTGACGCCGCCGGCCGGCGTGGAATACGAGTTGATGGCCAGCATGTTGTGATTCGTGGCCCAGCGCATGAGCGGCGTGTTGCGGCCCACAATCGTGAGCGAGGCGTCGTCAGGGGTCCACGCCGGATCCTTCATGG
>JBBQSM010000267.1:0-4090 GCA_038234895.1 Gemmatimonadales bacterium | reverse complement strand
CATGGCCGACGACATGGAAAAGCCGCTCGCGCGACTCGCGCAGCGCCACGATGTCATCGCGGTGTCGCTCGAAGATCCGTCGGAGCGCGTACTGCCCGATATCGGCCCCGCGCGATTTGAAGATCCGGAGACGGGACAGCGCGTTGAAGTGGACACGTCGCATCCGGCCGTGCGCGCCGCGTTCGCCGAGCGCGTGGCCGCCGAGGACGCGGCGCGTCGTTCCTTGTTCGGACGGTTGGGGTTGGACGAGATCATCGTGCACACCGAGCACGGGTATGTGGACGCGTTGATGGCGTTTTTCCGCGCGCGCACGCGTCGCCCGCACGGAGCGGTACGCACGGGCCCGCGCGGCGTGCTCGGTGATGCGGCGGGTCGTGCAGTGGCGGCGGTGCGGCCGTGAGCGCGCGTACGTTGGTGGTCTTCGTGAGCGTGGCGGCCTCCATGTCGGGTGCGCACCGGTCGTTCGCGCAGGCGCCCGCGCGGACACCTGCGCAGAGTCAGACGCCGTCGGCGGCTGCGGTGCCGCGGGTGGCGCCCGCGTTGCGGGCTGGTACGCTGGTGCGGCCCGAGTCGGTCTCGGTCGGCGATCCGTTCGTGTTTGTGGTGTCGGTCGAAGTGCCGGCAAATGCGCGGGTGGAGTGGCCATCGATCGTGGACACCGCGGCCGTGGTGGCGATGCGGGAGCCGGTGCGCGTAACGAGCAGCGAGAAGGGGCCGGCGCGCGTGGAGACGGCGACGTATGAACTCGCTGCGTGGGACGTGGGCGTGCTGCCAATCGGTTTGCCCGATGCGACGGTGCGCGTGGGCGGGCAGGCGCTGCGTGTGCCGATGGGGGCCGCGCGCGTGGTGGTGCGGACGGTGCTGCCGGGCGATACCACGCTGCACACACCCAAGCCGGCCAAGGCGCTGTTCCCGCGTGTCATACCCTGGTGGGAACGATGGTGGCCGGCGCTCGCGGTGGTCGCGGCGCTGGGGCTGTTGTGGTGGCTGTGGCGCCGGCGCAGGCAGGCGGTGGCTGGCGCTGCGCGCCCGACGCTCGACGTGTACGCGCGGGCGATGCGTGATTTCGAGCGACTTGAGCGCCTCGCCCTGCTCGATGCAGGCGAGGGGGGGCGCTTCGTTGCGCTCGCGATTGAGATCGTGCGCTCGTATCTGTCGGCGCGCCTACCTGCCGCCACGCTGTCGCTGACCACCCCAGAGCTCGTCGTGGTCATGGCGGACGATATCCGCGTACCGATCGCGGCGCTGCTCACCCTGCTGGACGAGGCGGACGGGATCAAGTTCGCGCGGCGTCCGGTCACGGCGGCGCGCGCGCGCCAACTGGCCGCCGACGCGCGCGCCATCGTCGAGCAGATCGAGCGGGCGGAGCAGGCGCGGATCGCTGCGGAAGCGGCGGCGCGTGCGGCGCGTGAACAGCAAGAGCGCGAGCGCGACCAAGCCATCGAAGACGACGCGCGCCGCAAGTCGCGCGCAAAGTCGGGGGCGGCATGAACGCGTGGAGCGAGCGGCTGCGGGAGTGGGCATCGGTCGGCACCGACGGTTGGACGCTCTTTGGGGTGAGCTTTGCGCATCCGGCGTTTTTGTTGTTACTGCTCGTCCTGCCGGTTTGGGGATGGTGGCGACGGCGGCGCGTCCAGCAACAGGACGCGATTCCGTTTTCGCGCGTTGCCGCACTGGCGGCCGGTCCGCGTCCGCGACTCGTGTGGCAGCGGCTGTTGCCCGCGCTCCGCGCCATCGCGCTGGTCGGTTTCATTGTCGCGGCGGCACAACCGCGGTCCGGTGCCCGCGCGGAGAACGTGTCCAACGAAGGCATCGACATCGCGCTCGCCGTGGACATCTCGAGTTCCATGCTTGCCGAAGATTTCCAGCCGCAGAACCGTATCGAAGTCGCCAAGGACAAGGTCAAGCGCTTCGTGATGGGACGGAAGAGTGACCGCGTGGGGCTGGTGGCGTTTTCCGGCGAGGCACTCACGCAGGTTCCGCTCACGACCGATTATCCGGTGGTGCTGGCTGCCATCGACAATCTGCAGGTGGGTCAGCTCGAAGACGGCACGGCGATCGGCACCGCGATCGCCACGGCGGCGAACCGGTTGCGCACGGCCCCGGGGCGATCACGCGTGATGGTCGTGCTCACCGACGGTGAGAACAATCGTGGCGCCATCGACCCGCGCACGGCCGCGCAGGCTGCGGCCGCCTTCGGTATTCGCATCTACACGATCGGTGTCGGCACCGAGGGGATGGCCGCGGTACCGGTCGGGCGCGGCCTGTTCGGATTACGCTACGAAAACCGTCCCGTAAAAATCGATGAACCGCTGCTGACCGAAATCGCCAACAGCACGGGAGGTCGCTACTTCCGTGCGCGCGATGGCGAAGCGCTGCAGGCGATCTACGAACAAATCGACACGCTCGAGCGCTCCATCGTTGAGTCGCGCGCGTTCATTCGCTACACGGAGCGATTCCGCTGGCCGTTGGGACTTGGTCTCGGAGCGCTGTTGCTGGAACTGTTGCTGCTGGCGCGGCGCGGAGTGCTGCCATGACCAGCCTCCCGGAACTCGTGTTTGACATGCCCTGGTTGCTGCTGGCCGCGGCGTTGCTTCCGGTCTGCGTACTGCTGCTCGGCATGGCGCGATCGCGGCAGCGACGCGACCGGTTGGCGCGCTTCGCGGAAAGCTCGGCGCTGCGTCGATTGCTGCGCGTCGGCGGCGTGCACGCCGGCGCGCGCACGGCGCGGTTGGTGACGATCGCGCTGTTGGCGGGTGTGGCGCTGGCCGGACCGCGCTGGGGACGCGCGCGCGGCCCGACGAGCGGTCGAGGCATCGACATGGCCATCGCACTCGATGCATCGTTGTCGATGATGGCACAGGACGAACGGCCGTCGCGCCTTGAACGCATGAAGCAGGAAGTCCGGCGGCTGCGCGCCATGTCGCATGCCGACCGCGTTGCCCTCATCGCCTTTGCCGGACGCAGCTACATCCTCACGCCGCTGACGAGCGACGACGGCGCGATTGAACTCTTCCTTGACAACCTCGACCCGAATGTCGTCGGTCAGGCGGGAAGTTCTCTCGCCCGCGCGATGCGACAAAGTACGGAACTGTTGATGGCCAGCGACGGCAGCGCCGATCGGGCCCTGGTGCTGATGAGTGACGGCGAAGCATTTGAATCGCCGGAAGACATCGACGCCGCGGCGGCGGAAGCCGCGAAGCGTGGCATCAGCGTCGTGACGGTCGGTTTCGGGACGACCAAGGGCACGACAATTCCGATTGTCGACGGCGGAACGATCCGGCAGAAACGGGACGAGCAGGGAGAGATCGTGATCACGCAATACCATCCGGAGCTGTTGGAGCGCGCGGCCACCGCATCCGGCGGCACGTTTATTCCGGCAGAGGCGTCGGACAAGGCGACGCGCGTGCGTGCAGCGCTCCGTTCACTGCGCACGGCGCGTCGCAACGTCGAGACCCGTGAAGATCACGTGCCGCGCTTTCTGTGGCTGCTGATGCCGGCGTTGCTCATTCTGCTATGGGACACGTGGATCATGTCGCGTGGACATCGGCGTGGCTCGCTGGTGCCTGGCAATGTGCTGCTCCTGCTGGTTGCGGGGCCGCTGACGCTTCTTGGCTGCGCACGGGCCCCGGATCCTGCCGTACTGTTCGAACAGGGAGATATTCCCGGTGCGCTGGCGGTCATTCGTGCGCAGATGACCGACGGCGACAGTTCTGCAGCGACGCGCTACAACCTCGGCTCTGCGCTGCTCGGCGCCGACTCGCTTGCGCCGTCGGCCGAGCTGTTGGAGGCGGTGCGACGCGTTGCCGACGGGGAAGTGCGCATGCGTGCGCGGTACAACGCCGGTCTGGCGAATCTTCAGAGCGGACGCGCCGAAGGGAACACGGAAGCCGAGCAGGCGTTCGCCGCGGCGCGCGCGGCGTACCGCGCGTATCTGCTCGCGCGGCCCGACGACGAAGACGCGAAGTGGAATTACGAGCTCGCGTTGCGCAAACCGCCGCCACAGGGCGGCGGTGGCGGAGGCGGTGGAGGCGGCGAGAACGAGCAGCCGCAGGCGCCACAGCCGCAACCGCAGGGGGGACTCGATCAG
>JBBQSM010000266.1:0-4196 GCA_038234895.1 Gemmatimonadales bacterium | reverse complement strand
TGGGAGGCGACGGATTTCAGGCGCGTGGCCACATGGAAGACCAGAACATCTTCTACGGCGAGTCGCAGAACGGTGGACTGTCGCGCTTCGACATGCGCACAGGGCGCGGCCAGGGCATTCGCCCCACCACGGCGTCCATCGGTGGCGACGATGCTGGTGGCGCGGCACCGGATACTGCGGCGGCCGCGGCGGCATCCGCGGCCCGGGTGCGTGATCGTACCAATTGGGATGCGCCCTTCATCACGAGTCCGCACAACGCGGACCGGTTGTATTTCGCCAGTCAGTTCGTGTATCGCAGCGACGATCGCGGCGACAACTGGTCCCGGGTCAGCCCGGATCTTTCGCGCAACATCGACCGCGACACACTGCCGATTATGGGTAAGGTGTGGCCGCGTGGATCGGTCGCACTGAACGCGTCTACGACCACGCTGAGCAACGCCGTTGCCATCGACGAGTCACCGGTGCTCGAAGGGCTGCTGTGGGTCGGCACCGACGACGGTCTCGTGCAGGTTTCCGAAGATGGCGGCAAGAACTGGCGCCGTATCGAGGTATTCCCCGGCGTGCCAAAGTTCACATATGTGAGCGACGTGCACGCGTCGCCGCGTGATGCGAACACGGTGTTCGTGACCTTCAATAACTGGCAGCGCGGCGACTACGCGCCGTACATCGTGCGCAGTACCGATCGCGGCCGCACGTGGACCAACGTCACGGGCAACCTGCCGCCCCGCCACAACGTGTGGGCGATCGCGCAGGATCATGTCAACGGCAATCTGCTGTTCGTTGGCACGGAGTTCGGTCTCTTTACCACGGTCGATGGCGGCAACCAGTTCGTACAGATCAAGGGCGGCATGCCGGTCACCCAGGTTCGCGACTTGACGCTGCACAAGCGCGAGAGTGATGTGGTCATGGCCACCTTCGGCCGCGGCTTCTACGTGCTCGACGACTATTCCGCGCTGCGCGAAATCAGCGGCGCCACTATCGCCGAAACGGCGCGCTTGTTTCCGCTGCGACACGCGTACTCGTTCACACCGGGTGGTCTCGCACCGGCCGGTGCAGCGGGTTCACTCGCGATCAGCGGAAATTTCAGCACGCCCAATCCACCGGTCGGCGCGTGGATCACGTATCACGTGCGTGATGCGCTGCCCGCCGACACCAAGCTCGTGCTCACGATCAGCGACAATGCGGGCAAACAGGTGCGGCGCTGCGAACTCGATCGCAACGTGGGCCTGCGCCGGCTGGTCTGGAATCTCAACAGCGATCCGGTCCCGCCCGACAGCGCCACCGTGCGCCGGATGCGGGCGCAGTTGCCCGCCGCGGCCGTTGCCGCCGCCGACAGTGCGGCGCGTGCGCCGCGTCCCGCCGCGAACACGCTGCAGTCGTGCGCCGTCGGCAACGCGGCCGGCTTTGGTGGCGGGGGTGGTGGTGGAGGTGGCGTCGGCGGGATCGCTGCGGCGCTTCGCGGTCAGGTGCAGCGCGCGCCGGCCGGCGTGTACAAAGCGAGCATCGGGACGATGGTCGGTACCGAGGTCACGCCGGTCGGACCGTCTCAGAGCTTCTCGGTGCTCGCGCTGCCTATGCCCTGAGTCTCGGCTGGTAGCATAACCATGCGCGGGATCACCTCCCGCCATCCCGCGATCCCCGGTGTGTCGATGCACGACACGCCGGGGATTTCGCGCAGGGCGGGGTGCCACGTTCCGTCGTCGCGCGCGATCACAAACCGGTGCTCGACGGCGTGCAGCAGCGGCACATCGTTGTCGCCGTCACCAACGGCTCCGAGAATCGCCGGTCGCGTACCGAGCGTGGCGAGTAGTTCGACAACGGCGTGCACCCCGCGCCCCTTGTCCGCCCCGCCCGTGACGGCTAACCAGTCGCCGCCGGAAGCGACCGAGTGCCCCTGCGCGCGCAGTGCATAGGCGATTGGTGACAGCGACGCCGCGCTGGCCCCCTCCACCGGTCGCAGCAACACCGAACAACGCCGGCCGAGCGTGGATTCGACATCGCGCTGGTCGACGTACGGCGTGCCGGTTGTGCGCGCCGCTTCCTGCACATCGGCGCGCAGCACGTCCTCGTGCACGCCCAGCGTGAGTACACACCACGAGCGGCCGTCGATTTCTTCACGCGTGCCGGCCGAGGCCAGCAATTCGTGCCACGGCAGCGCCACCACCGCACCGTTTTCGGCGACCACCGGGCCGAGCACACCGAGATCGCGCTGATTGCGCGACAGTTCGAGAATGGTACGACTCGAGGCGAGCACGATCGTCAACTCGAACAGATACGGCGCGACTTCATCCGCACGCATCGCGTATCGCCCGTGACGGTCGAGCACCGTGCCGTCGACATCGGAAAAGAGGATTCGCATCACTGCGTGCGGCGCGCCCGCGCGGCGCGGCAGACTTCGCGAAACCAGTGAGCGGACGCCTTGAGTGTACGCTTTTGAGTGATGAAGTCCACATGCACGATGCCGAATCGCGGTCGGTAACCCGACGCCCACTCGAAATTGTCGTACAGACTCCACGCGTGATAGCTGCGCACGTTCGCGCCATCACGTTTGGCATCAGCCACGGCCTGAATGTGCGCCCGGTGATACGACGTGCGCGCGTCATCGTGAACCATGCCGTCCTCGCCCGGTGTTTCGTCGAACGCACAGCCGCTCTCACACACTTCGATCGGAATGCGGCCGTACTCCGAGGTCAGCGCGGTGAGCACGTCGTACAGCGCGCGCGGCCAGATCTCCCATCCCATCGCGGTGCGCTTGCCGTCGCTGCGCCCGAAGGCGTTCTCGATGCGGATGACCTTATTCTCGGTCGACGTAAAGTCTGCGTGTCCGCCGGTCGATCGCTCGTCGGAAATGACGTCAAACAAAAAGTACGGCAAGTCAGGACGTTCGTCGCCTCCGCTGCTGACTACCAGCCGGTAATACGTATTCACTCCGATGAAGTCGAGCGGCACCTGCATGCGCTTTTCGTCGCCGGGACGCATGCCCAGCGCCTGCTGTGGCAGACTGTCCAAAAACGGTTTTGGGTACTGGCCGCTCATCAATGGACCGACGAACAGATGATTGAAGACGGCGTCGGCGTAGTCTGTGGCGCGACGATCACCGGCCGAGTCGGTAGCCGGTTCGCATGGCGCCATCGCGAACACGGATCCCACCTCCGCGGTCGGACAGATCGCCTTGGCCGCCCGAAATCCCTCGGCGTGCGCCATCGTGATCACATGCACCGACTTGAGGAAGTCGGGCACACTGCGACGGCCGGGCGCGTATCGCCCGAGGAGATAGCCGCGCGACGAGAAGATGAAGGGTTCGTTGAAGAGCGACCACGTCCCCACCCGATCGCCGAGCCGTTTCATGACGATCGCCGTGTACTCGGCAAAACGGTCGGCGGTATCGCGCGCCGCCCATCCACCTGAGTCTTCGAGTGCTTGCGGGAGGTCCCAGTGATAAAGCGTCGGAAACGGACGGATGCCGTCTGCCAGCAGCCCGTCCACGATACGCTCGTAGAAATCGAGACCGGCTGCATTGGCCGCGCCGCTACCGTTGGGCTGGATGCGCGGCCATGCAATCGAGAACCGGTAGCTGCCGACGCCCAGATCCTTGATCAGCGCGAGGTCTTCATCCAACCGGTTGTAGTGGTCGCAGGCGACGTTCGCGTTCTGCCCCTTCTCAATGGCGCCGGGCTGCTCGCAGAAGGTCTCCCAGATCGAGCGGCCTCGTCCGTCCGCGTCGACCGCGCCTTCGATTTGATAAGCTGAGGTCGCCACGCCCCAGAGAAAGTCGGGAGGGAACAGGGCGGCGATGTCTTGTGCGTTTGGAGGAGTCACAGTTCCAACGTAGGACGCTCCGTCCACCCGCGAAACCCCTCGACGTGCGGAAATCGGTCGTGACCTACAGTCCCCGGCGATTGACGTCGCACCAATCCGACATGGGTGTCGCGTCGCGGAACGCGGGACCGAAGGTGACCGATGCCTCCGGTCCCATGAGCAGCTGTGCCTCCGCCCATCCGTCTTGCGCGGTGTGTCCCTCGCGGGATCGGCCACGCCACTCACGCAGGCGTTCTGCCGTTTCGCGGAAATCCTGGTCGTTGAGCAATCGTGCGCGCCACAGCTTGCGCGTGATTGTCTGCTGCCGGCGATGCGCAGAGTCGCTCGCGGCGTACTGCATCTCCCGACGCGGCGCGGGGAGCATCGAGGAGAGTACC
>JBBQSM010000265.1:0-4269 GCA_038234895.1 Gemmatimonadales bacterium | reverse complement strand
TGGTGCGGATGCGCGGTAACTTCGTGCGCCTCAACGCCAAGCGCTCACCACTCGGTGCGGCGCTGGTCGATGCGGTCGCGTTCATCGAGTATGAGAATGCGGAGCGATTGGGCGAGTACTGGTTGCCCGCACGGCAGCGGGTGGAACTGCAGGCCACGTCGCCCTTTCTTGGCGATGGTCGCGCAGTCATTCGCATCGTGTCGCGGTTTGCGCAGATGGACGTCAACGACACGACCCTCAGCGCCGCATCACTGGCGTCGGCCGATTCGACACGATTGTCCGCGCGACGTCGGTTGTCATTTGCGCCGTCCGATTCGCTCAGCGGATACGGCGACTGGCGCAGTGCGATCGGCGATCTGTCGGTGGGTATGCACTCGGACGACTTCAATGATATCGGCCCCGATCGCTGGCGCACCACCGGCGCGCCGCGCATCGACTACACGGTACCGCGCGCGGCCGATGCCTTTCACTTCAACCGCGTGGAAGGCGTGTACACCGGCGCGGGCATCAAGGCGTCGTTGCGTGACCTCGCGCCGGGTGTGGTGGTGCGCGCGAACGCCGGCTGGGCCTGGAACGAGGGGACGGCGCGTGGTCGGGTGATCGTGGAGCGTACGCGCGGCCCCGTCACGCTCGAACTGCGGGGTGGTCGCTCGCTGGACAACACCAACGACTTTCGCGTGCCGCTCGATTCGGGGAATACCTTCGGCGCGCTGTTCGCGTCCGTCGATCCGTACGACTATGTCGATCGTCGCAGCGCCACGGTGGCGGTCGCCGCACAGTTGGGAACGCGCGCCGTGATCGTGCGCGGCGAGGTTGGAGTCGCCGATGATCGCTTCCGGCCGGCTACATACCTGCGCAGCCCGTTCGGTGGCGCAGCCTATCGCCCCAATCGTGGCGTAGACGAGGGCGGCTACCTGCGCAGCGCTGCCCTCATCGAATGGCACCCGGATATCAGCGCGGAGTTCATGCGGCCGGGGCTCGGCGCGCGGTTGTCATACGAGCGTGGCGACGGAACGCTCGCGTTCCAACGCATCGAGGCGCGCGTGGTGGGACGCCGGCCGTTCGGGCCGTTCGTGGCGGTGATGCGCGGTGATGTGGGCACGCTGCTTGGTGACACGCCGCCGGCACAGCAGCTCTTTGAAATGGGTCGGCAGCAGAATCTGCCGGGCTATCTCGACAAGGAGTTCGCCGGCACGCGTGCCGCCGCGCTGCGTGGGCAGTTGCAGTACAACACGCCGTATCTGCGTCAGCCGATGCGTTTCCGTCGTCTGTTCTTCCCGGCCATCGCCCCGGCGCTCAGTGTCGGGCTGCAGAGCGGATGGACCGAACTGCCGAACGAGGCGGCGCGCGCGTCGGCCGCGCGACTGGGCGTGGTGCGCGACTCGACCGGTACGCTGTTGCCGGTCTCACGCGCCACCGATGGCATTCGCGCGAGTGTCACGGCGGGCGTGCGGCTGTTCGGTGGCGGGTTGTTTCTTGGTGCGACGCGCAAGGTCGATCAGGTGGCGCCGTGGCGCGCACTGATCACGTTTGGCCAGCAGTGGTGATGTCGTTCTTTGGCGGGGCGTCAGACTTTGGCGGTGCGCCGCCGGCTGTCGCCGTGTGCTCTGCCGCATCGGTCGTGACGCCGCAGGTGGGGCAGTACTGAAAGAACGCGTTCTTGCGCGTGTTGCAGCTGCCGCAGTTGTCGTACAAGTGCAGTCCGCAGTACACGCAGAACGTGGACGGGTTGGCAGGCGCGCCGGCGACGGGCCGCTCGCACGCCGGGCAGATATTGTTCTTCATGCGCTGCAGTGCCATCTCGAAGCCGAGTGTCTGCCGGCGTTCGCGCTCCGACTGCTGTTCGACCGCTTTGCGTTTGGCGAGGTAGCGCTTCATCGCGCGGACGGCCTCGCGCGCGGCGAGTGCGGTGAGCAGAATGCCCACGCCGTAGCGTACGTAGCCGCCGTAGCTGGGCAGGTACGGCACCAGCTCAAAAAAGAACGTGAAGACGGCGAAGATGACGAAGCCGCGCGCCAGTGGCCAGTACTCGCTCTTGCGCTTCTTCGCGATGAGCCAGCCGGCCAGCGCGAGCAGCGGCAGGGTGAGCGCGAGACGCAGCGCGAACACACTCATCTCCCGCGTGAACAGCGCCCTCTGAAAGCGCGACTCCACGGCGGTACGCCGCTGCTCTTCGGCGCGACCCTCGGCTTCGAGCGCCTGGTTGGTCTCGAGCAGGAGCGCGTCGAGACGCTCCACATCGCGCTGCGCGGTACGGGCGCCGGCGCCAAGCGTGTCGAGCGTGCGGGTGCGCTGCAGCACTTCAGGATCCTGACGCGGATCGGTGGTGGCGGTGCGGGCTGCAACCCACGCCTCGAACTCTGTGCGCGCGGAGCCATACGCCTGCTCCGAGGAGGTGGCCAACAGCCGCGCGCGCTCCTGCTCTGCCGAACGCTCTTGCTGCAGGGTGTTCAGCGAATCACGACGGATGCGCGCCGAACGGACCTGCGCGGGGTTCATGAACTGCTCGCGCGAAATCGAATCGGTGGTCTTCGGCAGGTCGGCAATGATCCGCCCACCCAGTCCGCTGAGAAAGCCTGCAAACACCAGCGACACTGCCCACATCGCAATGGCAAAGAGTCGTTCCGGCACCCACAGGCCTTTCAGCATTCGCTACCTCAGTTCAGAGTCGTGCGCTCCAGTCTGGTGATGTTGCCGTCGCGCGCTGCCAAGAAAACTACGCCACCGGTGCCGAATCCGACGAGCGTACGATCGGCGGGAAGTTGCACCCGCCGCGTCACCTGTCCGGTCCGATCGATCACATCGTATACAGCGCCGCCGGGGACGGGTGTCGTCGGAATGGTGCGCAGCCAGATGTTGCCGTCTTCGTCCGCCTTGGCGGCATTCGTAAAGAACGGTGGCTGGTAGTCCGGCAGTTCACTCGGCGACACATAGGTGACATTCATCTTGGGTGCCGACATGGCCGTGGGGGCTCCACCACCGCCGCCGGGGCCGGTGACACGCATTTCCATGCGCATTGCGGGCTGTGCGCCGCCACCGCCGCCCGCACCGCCGCCGAGGATCGACCCGAGCGCCGCCATGCCCTGCTGCCCCGGCGGCGCGTTGGCCATGAGGCGATCGCGCTGCACCTTGACCGAGTCCAGAAACTCCGCCTTTTGATCATCGGACAGCCGCTTCCAGTCGAACGCCACCTTGGGCGAGCTGCTGCGCGTGCCATCGGGCGCGATCCAGTCCACGTGATAGTCCCTGCCGCGAATGATTCCGATCGTGCCGTCGGAGCGCATGGCCCACTCGTCGACGACGGGCAGCGGATTCACTTCGATGTTGATGCTCATGGAGCCGTCTTCGCCGCGATTGATCTGCGTGCTGGTCTTCGGGATCTTGACGAAGCCCGCTGTGTCCAGCTTGCGGGTCGCGATCTCGACGCGAACGATTGCCATGGAATCCGGTGTGACCGGTGCGGCCATCTGCCCGGCCGCGTTGGCTGCGCCGGGTGCCATGCGCATCTGCACGCTCGGCATGCCGCGATAGACCAAACGACCAGCCCCGTCGTACGCGGCGCCGTTGAAGACGCCGGCGCCAAGCATCATTGCATCCTGCGCGCGCGGTACGGACATCACGCGCGCGATCTTGCCCGCGCCGTCGATCACGAGCATGGAGAGCGAAGCGGGGTCCACGAACAGTGTGGAGTCACCGCGGTATGCGATGAGCGCACCGGGACGCGGGCCGTAGGCGTTAGCGGTGCTGCTGGTGGAGTCGGCGACGACGGCGATGGTCTTCAGATTCTCGTCGAGCAGGAGCACGCGACGATTGCTGAAGTCGTTGACCAACAGCTTGCCGTTTGGCAGCGTACGGATGTTGGTGATGACGCCGAGCGAGTCGGTGGTGGTCGCTGTGGCGGCGCTGACGGGGGAGATGGGGGGGCGGTTTTGGGCACGCAGTGGAACGGCGACAGCGGCTGCCGCGGCGAACAGCACGGCCGTTGTGGGTACTGAGTAATGGTATGGAGTCGTTGGCATGAACTACCCGGTGGTGGGTTTGAGTACTGAGTACTGAGTACTGAGTGTTGAGTGGGGCGGCGAGGGGCGCGAGCTACCGCATGATGATGACCTGCTGGCCGCCGCCACCGCCGCCGCCGAAGGTCATGCCGCCGCCCATTCCGCCGGGCATCATGATGCTGCCGCCACCGCCGGCGGTGCCGGAGCGGATGGAGGTCAGGTAGCGACGGTCGAGGGTGCTGGCGACGAACGGCGGCAGGCGACGCTGCTG
>JBBQSM010000264.1:0-4304 GCA_038234895.1 Gemmatimonadales bacterium | reverse complement strand
GCGCGCGCGGCCAGCGCGCACGCCACGACGGTCTTACCGATCCCAGTGTCGGTGCCGGTGATCCCCAGTCGCAGCGCCGCGCGTCGCGGCGTTCGGTCAGTCATCCACCGGACCTCCGGATGCGGGCGCTGAGGCCCGCTCCCCTTCGAGGAAGCGCTGCAGGACGTCGTAGATCTGCGCGAGTTCGTCGTCGGTGGTGCAGTACGGAGGCAGGCAATACGCCACGTTACCCAGCGGCCGCAGCAGCACACCTTCACCGATCGCAAACGCGGCCAGTTCGCGGCCAATTTCGCTGAGGTACCCCGGGACCGCATCCAGTTCCACGGCGGCAATGGTCCCGATCTGACGCACGTCCCGGACACCACGTGCGCCGCGCAGCGTGTCGAGATGTCGCGCCTGCTGCACCTCGATGCGAACGCGCGCGTCCTCGCTCTCTTCGTCAAACAGGGCAAGGGAGGCGAGCGCTGCCGCGCACGCGATCGGATTGGCGGTGAACGAATGCCCGTGAAAGAACGTCTTGCTGCGGTCGGTGTCGAGAAACGCGTCGAAGATCGCTTCGGTGGCTGCCGTTGCGCCCAGCGGCAGCGTACCACCCGTCAGCCCTTTCGACATGCACAGCAGGTCGGGAGAGACATCGGCGCGTTCGCATGCGAAGAGTGGCCCGGTGCGACCGAAACCGGTCATCACTTCATCGGCGATGAGATGCACACCAGCGGCCGCCGTGCGTTCACGAATCTGTTGCAGTACGCGCTCGTTCCACACACGCATGCCGCCCGCGCCCAGCACCAACGGCTCCACGATCACCGCCGCCAACTCGTGCCCACGCGCCGCGATCAGCGCATCGAGTGCGCGCACCGTGTCACCTTCCGACGGATCGGGAAGTCGCGCCACGTCGAACAGCAGCGGCTCGTACATGTGTGTGAAGACACCGCGCGCGCCGGCCGCCATCGCGCCGAACGTATCACCGTGATACGCGTGGTCGAGCGCAGCGATCAGCCGCCGTGAGTGTCCGCGATTCGCGAACGACTGGACCGACAGCTTGATCGCCACTTCCACTGCCGTGGAGCCGTTGTCCGAATAGAAAATGCGCGAGAGCCCGCGCGGCAGCTTGGCCACCAGTGCGGCCGCGAGCATTGCGGCCGGCTCATGCGTGAACCCCGCGAACATCACCTGGTCGAGCGAACGCGCCTGTTCGGTAATGGCCTCCACGATCTCTGGCTGACAATGGCCGTGCGTGGTCACCCACCACGACGAAATTGCATCGAGGATCGGACGCCCCGTCGCGTCGTACAACCACGCACCCGACGCGCGCGTGATGGGTACGGGCATCGGCGCCTGATGATGCTGCGTGTACGGGTGCCAGACATGCGCCGCGTCGTGCATCAACACGCGATCGCTGTCCGCCAGAAATTGCTCCGGCACGTCGCGCTCGCTGTCGTCGGCCATGCCGTCATCGGCCAGCTCATCACCAAACGGCTCGAGATCGAATTCGTCGTCCTGTCCGTCGAACATGCCGCGGCCGTTCATGCCGGAAATCCGCGCAGCGCATCGAGCAGATTGGCGGCGAGCGAATCCACCAGTTCCGGCGGATGCAACGCGGATACGGAGACGCGCAGGCGCGACGTGCCGGGTGCCACGGTGGGCGGGCGTACACCGCCGATGAGAAATCCGCGTCGTCGCATGTCCGCCACCACGTGCATCGTCCATCCCGGATCGCCAATCTGAATGGGGAGGATGTGCCCGTCGTCGATGCCCGGAACCTCACGCCCACCACGGCGCAGTCGGTCGCGCAGCCGACGCGCGCGCTCCCGCACCGCGTCGCGTCGCCACCCTTCCACCTGCGACAACCGCAGCGCCTCCATCGTTGCCGCGGCGAGTGCCGGTGGTGTGCCGGTGGTGAAGATGAACGACCGTGC
This sequence comes from Gemmatimonadales bacterium, assembly GCA_038234895.1. GTDB lineage: Bacteria > Gemmatimonadota > Gemmatimonadetes > Gemmatimonadales > Gemmatimonadaceae > Gemmatimonas. The sequence goes on along the minus strand of JBBQSM010000264.1, from coordinate 2,388 downwards.
TCTGCTGGTCAGAAACTCGATCAGCGCCGACGATCCCGCCACGAAAGCGCCCGCCGTTCCCAGCGCCTTGCCGAGTGTGCCCACGACCACGTCAATCTGCCCGGACATGCCGAACCGCTCGATGGTGCCGCATCCCGTGTCGCCTAACACACCAGTGCCGTGCGCGTCATCCACATACGTCCACGCGCCGAACTCCCGCGCCAACGGCACCAGTGCATCGAGCGGGAACAGATCGCCGTCCATGGAGAAAATCCCTTCGACAACGATCAGCGCACGTCGGAATTTCGAGCGGTCTTCCTCGAGGGCGCGTCGCAGCGCGTCGATATCCGCATGTGCGAACACCCGGAGCGCCGCTTTCGACAGTCGGCAGCCGTCCACGAGTGAGGCGTGATTCAGCGCATCGGAATAGATCACGTCGCCGGCACCCACGAGCGCGGGGATCACGCCGATGTTGACCATGTAGCCGGACGGGAAGAGCAACGCCGACTCGCACGACTTGTAACGCGCAAGCTCACGCTCGAGCGTATCGTGAATGGGGTGATTGCCGGAGATGAGTCGCGCCGCCCCGGCGCCGGTGCCCTCGGCTTGCAACACGGCGCTCGCCGCGCGCGCTACGCGCGCATCGGCGGCGAGGCCGAGATAGTCGTTCGAGGCGAAATCGGCGATGCGCTCGCCATTAAGCAGTACGGTGCCTGCACGCCGCTCCTGCACCGCGCGCAACGTCCGTCGCAGCCCCGCCGCCTGCAATGCCACCAGCTCCTCTTCGAGCACATCGCCCATGGGGCGCAGCATGTCCGCGCTGATTGCTGTGCTCAGTCCTGCGTCGAGTTCTGTGTTCATGGGTGGGATTACCGTACCACGACCGTCAGGCGCTTCGAGGTCGCGTGTGCCGAGCAGAAGCCGCCGTAGACGCCGAGGGGTACTGTGTAGTCGCGCGTGCCACCGGCGACGGCGTTGAACATCGCGAGCTGGTGCGGCATGGTGTCCTCGTTGATGACCCGTACGGTGCGCTTGCCACCACCGCCCCGCACGAAGATCGTGTCGCCGAGTGGCGATCGACGTCCCATATGATCGACCACCGTGGCTGTGCCGCCGCGCGCGATGCGAATCTCGACGTTCGGACGCGGCCACACCCACCATGCGGCGATGGCGGAAAGGACAATGATCCCAACAACCGCGACTATGCGCATCACGGCTGGTCGGCGCGAACAGTGGCCATCACGTTCGTCGCGCGGCCGTCGGCATGACGCAGCACGAGCGGTACCGAATCACCCGGCGCCATTTCACGCGCCAGGTCGACGAGCATGATGTGCACACCACCCGGTTGCATGGATAGGGAGGCGCCACGGGCGATGGGAAGCGAATCGATGGGCGCCATATGCGCCATGTTCTCCATCTGCATGGTCTCGTGCAGTTCGGCCGCACGCGCGTCGGACGAACCGGCACCGATGATGATGACCGTGGCGGTATCGCGGTTCTTGAGCGTCATGTACATCGCGCCCGCCTTCGTTGCGTTGGTCACGCGCACCCACGCATCCGTCACCGCGAGCGGACCCGCCGTGGCGAGATCATGCGAGTCGCCGCATGCTGCGGCCGGGAGCAACAGCAACGGGAGCAACAGCAACGGGAGCATCAGCACGGGGCGCACGTGCGGGACCCGCCGACGCGGCGCACGAGGGTGGGTGACGACATCTCGGGTGCTCACAAAAGTCGTTTCAGATCGGCCGCCAGTTCTTCACGACCGGTACCAAAGGCATGGAGCGCGACAAGACGTCCGCGGTCGTCCACGAGAAACAGCTGTGAGGAATGACTGACGAGATAGCCGACGGCACTCGCGGCACCGGGGTCGCGCACCGCCGACGCACCGAACGCGCTCATGATGCCGGCGGTGGTCGCCGAATCCCCCGACAGTCCAACGAACGTCGAATCGAACTGCTGCGCATAGCGGTCGGCCAGCGCGGGCGTATCCCGTTCCGGATCCACCGAGACGAACAGCCACCGGACCCGGTCGCCATCGCGGCCGAGCATCCGCTTTACCGCCTGCCAGTCGGCGAGCGTCGTGGGGCAGACATCCGGACAGTGCGTGTAGCCGAAAAAGACAACCATCGGCCGCCCGTCTTCGGGCGCCGTGGTGTACGTGGACCCATCGCTGCGCCCAAACGAAAAGCTGGGGAGCTCGGTCGGCGGGTTGACCGCGACACCCGCAAACTGCCGGTCCAGCTGGTCGCAGGCGGGAAGCACGAGCGTGCAGACGACCGTGCAGGCGAGCAGACCAACGAGGCGGTGCGCTCGACGGCGGACAGAGGGGCACATGCCATGCAATATGCCCACGCTCAGCGGTGGCGTGCAGGGTCGCGCGACGATTGATTTCCGCGCCATGTCGCCCCC
>JBBQSM010000263.1:0-4307 GCA_038234895.1 Gemmatimonadales bacterium | reverse complement strand
CGCAGGCGCCGAGGACGACGGCGGCGGCAGCGATGACGGCGAGGCGCGTCGCGATGGCGCGGCGGGCGACGGCGAAGCGCGGACGGGCGGACGTGGGAGGCGTATACATGATCAGTCGGGGATCGAGGGAGCAGAGGCGCGCCGTGACAGTGGTGCCCGGTGGCGCATGTTTCAGCACTGGCGTGTGTATCACTGGACAGAACAATGGGCGGAACGTCATGCCGAGACTGACACGCCGCGAGCAAGGTTTCACACGTTCAACGAAGGCTTGCCACCGGCGGCATGATTCATTTCGCACGCGGTGCAAATCGTTGCGTGTGCGGTGCACGTGCGGTGCATGTGGACGGCCTGTGCGATGCAGTTGCGGTGCATGTGCGGTGCCGTTGTGGTGCCGATGCGGGCGCGCGGCGCGTGGACGCTCAGCTGACACGGCGCACTGACGGTGCCGACCGTCGACCGCCGTCGGACGGTGCGGGGCCGCGTGCATAACCGCACATCCCCGCTCGGTGGGTGTGTGATGCGCGGGAGTGCCTACATCAACATCAGGCCGTTCGCGCCGACATCTTCACCATTCGGCGATCGCCAGGCTTGGCGGATCGTGCCGTCGCTCGCGTCGTTGCGCCACAGGCCAAGCGCTGCGTCGAAATCCCATCCTGCCGACGACTCGAAAAGACTTCGTACTCTACCGCCTTGATGTCGGTCGTGACGCAAATCCGCGCGAACTGCGCCTGCCACACCACGGCCAGCTTCTTTCGCGTGCCGCTATACGCGGGGATACGTAACGAGCACGACAGCGGACGGCAGGCGGGCGCGCTGCGGTCGGCGTTCCACCGGCATCCGAGCGAATTGAGCATCGACCCTTCACGCACGGTGTCGACGGCGATTTGCGGCAGCAGCGAGTCCGCACCGAGTTAGGCGTGGGTCACCGGACCGAGCGCGACGCGACCAAACGCTTCGAGGGTGTTCTGCATTACGGTCGCGCGATCGACCGCCGCCGAGCGCATGGGACGGAGGCGACGCTCCACGAACAGGGCCAAACGTCCACGCGCGGAGCACTGGTTGAAGTCGAGGTACCCATAGTCGATGCGACCTTACCCGACGACGCGGAATTCGGGTGTCGCTGCGGCGCGTGCGACGGTATCGCCGCGCAGCACCTCGATCACGTCCGCCTAACCGGCAAGCACGGCCAACGTTGCGACATTCGGATCAGGCGCGACACTCCAGATCATCCGGTCGAATGTTGGCCGCCCCCGAGTTGCACGGTGTCCAGCAGGTGTCGAGGCATGATCGACAGAGCATAAACGAACTGGAAGAACTACTCGGGGTGACGATGATGCCACCAACCGACGGCGGTTTGCGGATCGCGCACCAATACCAAGTCGATGCCGTCGTAGCCGCGGGCATGCGTTGGAGCCACGCCCGGACCCGTGTAGAGCAGGAACGAGAAGTGCACGTCGGCGGCGGTGACCTGTTTGCCGACGAAGGTTGACACGAGCGGTCGGACCGGCGCGTCGGCATCTGCGGCCATCGAGATAACGAATGATGGCTGGCATCCGAGCATGGAATTCGACGTACCGGATTGACGACAACAATTTGTCCGCCTCTGATAACGCGCGAGCCGATAGTGCCTGGCGTTGCTCGTCCGTCTATCGCAACACCACCGGCGTGTTGATCGCGGGTACACGCGTGAGCGCCAGCGCCGCTACCTTCACGCCGATGTCCTGGCCGGCGGTGACATCGAACCGATAGTGCAGCCCGGCGTAGAGGCGCGAAATCCCAGCCTCGACCACCTTCGCATCCATCATGGACTTTGATGCGGGGAAGAGACCCGACAGCACGTTGGCGGCCGATGCCGAAACGCAACTGTGGGCAGATGGATACGCTGGGAAGTTGGGACGTCCTACCGGTGTGCTGATCGATGGGTCGACCTGAAACGGACGGACAAGCCAGTACGCGTACTTCGCGTCCCAGCAGCTGATCGTGGCGTCGCGCATGGCCATATGGATCAAGGCGTACACGCGGGCGCTCTTGCGTTCGTTGTAGGCCGCGGCACGGGTGAGGCCGCCAGCCAGTTCGCTGAAGTAGCCGATCGGGCCCGATGGTCCGGAGGCAAACTGCCAAAACTGCGCCAGGACGAGTTGATCAGCTGTCCGACCGGCGGCCAGCGCGCGCACTTCGGCCAAATCGGTAGCAAAGGCGGCTGACGCAATTGCGGGTGGAGCGGCCGGACGGAACTGATTGCCCGCAGTGAGAAACCAGCCGCGCGCCTGACCAAGCAATGGGCTCACGGGCTGCGCGGGTGGCGCCGCATTCGTCCAAAAGGCGGGGCCCACCGGAATCGGGCCGGTCCACACCGCATCCGAGCCATCGGTCGCGGCACGCGCCAGCACCTGCGCGGCGATAACCGCGCCGATGGCCTCGCCTGCGGTGAAGTCGTAGACCGTTTCGGCGGAGATGGTGCGAAAGTAGGCGCGATCGGATGCGAGCTGAGCGGTCACCGCGGTATCCTCTGCGGGGTACAGCGCACGCAAAACAGCAGCCGATGCACCAGCCACCGCTCCCGCCTCAGAGGGCTTCTTGCCCCCCGTGGCTGCCGCGGCACCGGCGGCAGTGGCCGCGTTGTACTCCGCCACCGCAATCAACGCGAAATTTCGGGTAATCATCACCGGGCTCCCCACTTCGCGACGACCGATGATGTTACGGGTTGCCACCATCCAGCGGTCTGAGGCGGTCGTTTCCCCCGTGGCGAGGGCGCGCCCTTCGGCGACGTCGGGTGGGGCCACTGGCGTTGAGTCCGAGCAGCCCGCCGCCACGACAAATGCGGCAACCATGAGTACGATTCGGTAATGCATAACGTGCCTCGACCAGGACAGGGTGGTGAGCGTGACGGCACCGGGCGGTGCGGTCAGCGTGCTCTCACCCCTTACTGCGTCAGCGCACTCGAAATCGAGCCACGCGACACATGACGACCTCTGGTTCAGTGACCGAATGGCTACGCCGCGCCGCCGATGGCGATGTGCTGGCGTTCGATGCGGCCTTCGCGCTCGTGTATGACGAATTGCGTCTGCTGGCGCGCGCGCAGTTGAGGCGCGAAGCCGTGGGCCATACGCTCGAGACCAGCGCGTTGGTGAACGAGGCGTACCTGCGCCTCAGTGACGGAGCACGAGGGGCCTTCGATGATCGCTCACACTTCCTCGCCATCGCGGCCACAGCCATGCGTCGCATTCTGGTCGAGCATGCGCGGCGTTCGAATGCCGCGAAGCGCGGCGGTCCGGCCATCCCGGTGTCGCTGGACATCGCCGATCTGAATCGCGCGCTGGTGCTGGATGATCGCGAAACATCACTCGTCGACCTCGACGAAGCGCTGGTGCGACTGGCCGCGCTACACGAACGGCAGGCAAAAGTCGTCGAATGCCGATTCTTCGGTGGACTGAGCGAAGAGGAAACGGCGGCTGTACTCGGCGTCGGGCTGCGCACCGTGAAGCGCGACTGGGCCGCGGCGCGTAGCTGGTTGTACGGACAGCTGCAGCAGGAGGCACAGGAATGACACCGTCGTCACACGATGCACTGCACGCGCGAGATCGATACGAGCGCGCCACCGCGCTCTTCGACGCCGCGCTCGAGCTGAACACGATCGACCGAGAAGTGTTCGTGGCCGACGCGGTGGCGCAAGATGCCACCGTCGGCGCCGAGCTGCGGTCGTTGCTGCGAGCGCACGCACAACTGGGTGGGTTTCTCGAAGCAACCGCTGCCCCCGATCGGCTACGAGTGCTGCTGCAGGCAGCGCTCGGCGATCGCTACGCGATCCGTGACCGCATCGCCAGCGGCGGCATGGCGAGTGTGTATCGGGCGGATGACCGGCGTCACGCGCGTGTTGTGGCGATCAAAGTCTTGGCCGGTACCGGTTCAGCAGATGGGTTCACGACTGCCACTCCTCAGCGCTTTCTCGACGAAATTCGCGTTACAGCGGCGCTGCAACACGTCAACGTGATGCCGCTGTTCGACTCGGGGGCGGATGGCAACTTGTTGTACTTCGTGATGCCGTATATCAGCGGAGAGACGTTGCGACAGCGGTTGCGTCGTACGGGGCCACTTCCGGTGGATGAGGCGTTGGCACTGACCAGCGGTGTGGTGGATGCACTCGAACACGCGCACGCCAAAGGCATCGTGCATCGGGACCTGAAGCCGGAGAATATCCTGATCAGCGACGGAAAGCCGCTGGTGTGCGACTTCGGCATCGCCCTCGCTACTGCAGAACTCGAGAGCGCGCGACAAACGCAGACAGGCTTGATCATCGGCACACCGCA
>JBBQSM010000262.1:0-4307 GCA_038234895.1 Gemmatimonadales bacterium | reverse complement strand
GGCTTTACGGCCGGTGTGCTTGCGACGGCACTGAGCGCGTCGGTCTTTACGCAACGCGATGCCAATACGGCGCTGCGCGGCGTGGGCGGCGCCGGTGCAGCGATCGGCGCGCTGAGCATCGGGTTGGCCACGCGCTCATGGAGACGGCACGACGGCACCATCGCGTTGGCACGAGAGCAATCAGACGCGACACCGCGCATCCGTGCCGAGCCCACGACGAGCCTCACGCCCATTCTTCCGATGAACGGGCGGGGCGGCACTGGCTTCGCCATGTCGATCCGCTTCTGATTTCTCACAATGCGTCGTACGGCGACGTCCCAATCGCGCGGTGCGCAAGTGCTGTCAATCGGGTGACGACACACTTGCCTCACGCCAGACGACTGTGTTCGTTGCGTGATGGATCGCATGAACCGAGGCGCAACGGTTCTGCTCGCGCTGATTCTGGGCGCGAGCGGGACACCACGATTCCTGCCTGCACAGGACTCCACCAGAACGTGGACGGGTACGGTGCAGGCAGACGGCAACCTGCTCTATGGCGCGGCGAGTCAACGCGTCTTCGCCGCGGGGGCCGGTGTGCAGCGCGAATCTGCCGTGCTGCAATGGCGGGCCGATCTCTCCGGTGGCTACGGCGATTCGCGTGAACAGGAGACGGGGCGGCGGCGCGTGATCGTGCGCAATGGACGCGCGACGACGAGTGTGGACTGGCACCCGCGCGCGGCGTTCAGTCCGTTCGCCTTTGGCACCGCCGAGAGCAGTCTGCAACAGCGGATCGCGTCGCGCGTGTCGGGCGGAGCGGGTGGCAAGTGGACGCTGTGGCGTCCGCCCGTGGCGAAGGACGGGTTCGGGCAGGATGCCAGTGTCAGCGCGGCGCTGCTGGCCGAAGTGACTCGGGGACTACCCGGCGATGACGCGCCCGCCACCGGCCGCGGTGCCGGCAGACGGTATCGGTGGTCGGCGCGTGCGCGCTACCGCACGCGCATCACGCCGACGCTGCGCTTCTCGCAGCTCACGTTCTACCAGCCCACGGTGGGGCGGATCGGCCGCTACACGCTCGAGTCCAGCTCGGAGTTGGCACTGGCGGTGACCTTGCGGACGCAGTTCACCGTCACGCATCGCGAGCGATTGGATAGCGAAGCGCGCGATCGAGGCGCGAGCAGCATTCGCGACGGCCAACTCCTGTTCGGCGTGCGCACTCGCTTCTGAGCAATCTCAGTCGTTCGCGGTGATCGTGTCGTTGATGAGGGTGGGCCAGCGCGCTTCTCGCCAGCGGCGCGTGTGACGCGAGCTCGGTCAGCTCGCGCCACACGCCGCATTACTCGGGGACGATGGCGGGCATGGCCTTGGGCGTCGGCTTTGCCTCGTCGTTCCAGTTGATCACCGAGTTGAACACCATGTTGAACTCGCCGTGGTTCTGCCAACGATAGATCGGATTGTTGGAGAACATGATCACACGCCCCTGACCCTTGTACGCCTGCGGAATGTCCACCGCGAACGGACGCCCCTTCAGTGAATCGGCATTGGTCATCAAGCCCGACAGCACTGAAGCGTCACCACCCACGTAACGTCCGAGTACGTTGGCTTCGTCGGCGATGCCCACCTTGAACGGCGTGCCGCCCACGTACTTCACGGGCATTTTCTTGTTCGAAAAGCCATAGAACACGGGATGCTCGGGCTTGGTGATTTCGGCCTCGACCAACGGACGCTGCGATGTGAGCCCCGGCACCGTGGTCTTATCGACGGTCCCCGCCCAGCCGAATTCGATGGGCAGACGCGCCGACTCACCGATGGCGATGAGCGTGCCGCCCTTCTGCAGGAAGTCGGCGAACGCATCGACGCCAGCCTGCCCGAACCCGCCGCTCATATCATCGGTCTCGCCGTACATGCCCAGGAACTTGTACTTGGGGTCCTTTACGTACTTCACGGGCTTGGCCGCGGGCGCCGCCATCACCACCGACTTGCCGAGCGGCTGTTCGGCCAGGAGGATGACGTCGTACTTGTCACGCAGCGCGCCCTTGACCACCTGCTCCTTGTAGATCAAGTCGTAGGGAATACCGAACCGGTCGAACGTCAGGCGATACCAGCCGAGGTTCTGCGTGCCCGTCCACTGCGAGTAGATCGCGACGCGCGGAACGTCCGCGTTATGCGTGATGACCGTTGGGGCGCTGTTGAGGGCGGCGGCAGTGAGTCCGAACTCCTCGACGGCGGCCCTCACCTGTGCCGCGGCGGCGTTGTCCGACACGATGAACGAGCCGGCGGGGAATTCCACGCCGTCCACCGTGAACGACTTTTCGGCGACCGACATGGGCACGTTCTTCAGCTTGTAGCGGAACGCGATCATGTTGTTCGAGCCGAGATGCGCGACGGCAATACCGGCGGTGCCGGTGCCGGCGATCCGGCCGTTGACCTTGGCCGTGGTGACCGGTGTGGTCTTCACCTTGAGGATCGACGAGTCGGCGACTTCAACGATGTCCACATTAAAAGCAAAACCGATCGACCAGCCGCTGTCGTCGTACGTTTGCAGGCGTGAATCAGGGTACTGCTGCTTCTCGATCAGGTTCTTGGCCAACCGGCCGTACGGCTGGTCGCGCTTGATCACGTACGAGCCAGCCGGATACGTCTTGTCGCCGACCTTGACCGGCTCATTGGCCACGCCGACTTCAATGCGCTGCACCCGGAAGACGTTGATCATCTCTGCGGCGCGTGTCATGTCACGCTGCACGGGAATCACATAGCCGTACGGCGCCATGCTCTTGCCTTCCTCGATCGAGTTGCGCGTCTTGACGTAGAAGTTCTCGAGAATCGTGGCCGGGAACATCGCTGTCAGTTGCAGCGCGGAGATGACACCCGTCCGCATGTAGTTCGTGTTGGAGCGCCGCGTGAACGTGGCGAGATCGTACGGCGTGTACTGGATGCCGCGATACCACTCGCGATCCTGCCCGCCGCCGCGTCCGGTCGGAACCGGGCCGCCGCGTCCGCCAAAACCGCCCGCAGGTCCGCCCGCAGCTGCTGCGCCGGCGACCGTGGGCAACGTGTCGATGTCACGTCCCGACTGCGTCTCGTACATCTTCATGAGCCCGTTGTGGTTGTACGCCACCGAGCCCAGATAGCCGGGCGACCAGCCGTCCATGAACGCGTGCGTATACACACCGGGCATGCCGTACTTGGTCATCTGCGCCATCTCCCAATTCGCGAACCACGGCAGTTCGGCGAACAGGAGCGGATCGAGATTGGGGCTCTGCGGCGCGGCGCCGCTGTACGTGTAGAGCAACGACAGGGACTCATGCAGGTCGTGCATGATCGGCGGATGCGCCGTGAAGTACCAATCCACAATCGTGCGCATCTGCTGCAGCGTCACGTTGATGTCGCGATTGTTGTCGTGGTACACATACTTTCCCCAGTACGGCACGCCCACGCCACGACCACCACCGGCAGGAGCGGCTGCTGACGCCGCAGCGGGTGCGGCACCACCACGACCACCACGTCCGCCGACTGCCGCACTGTCACGCGCGGGCGCTGCGGCGGGCGTCGCGGTGGGTGCCGCAGCAACCGGCGGTGCCGCGGCGGCTTCGTCCAGTCCCTTGTAGAACCAGTCCACATTGCGATCGCGCCCGTCGGCGTCGGCCACGGGCGTAATCGACACGTACACGTTGTTGCGAATCTGCGAGATGACCGGCGACGTCTCGGTCGCAAGCCGATAGACCAGCTCCATGAGCATCTCGCTCGGCCCTGTTTCCCCCGAATGCAGGCCACCCATCAGGTGATAGTGCGGCTTGGTCTGCGTGATGAGGGTGCGAATCTGCGCTTCGCTGGTGCCGCGCGGATCGGCGATCTTGGCCAGGTTGGCGCGGTTTTTCGCCACGTCCTTCATGTTCGCTTCCGACGAGACCCACACCACGACTAGCTCACGTCCTTCGTCTGACTGGCCGATGGACTCCACGACCACGCGCGGTGTCGCGGCGGCCAGCGCGCGATAGTACTTGAGCTGATCGGCATAGTACGTGAGCTTTTTGGGCGCGCCGACGTGGTAGCCGATGATGTCCCTGGGCATTGGAATGCCGGGGACAACGGGCAGGTGGTCGACCAAGGGGCTGCCATGCTTCGGGTTCTTGAGCCACGCCTTGTAGTCCTTCTCGAACGAGGCGTCCTGTTTCTGCGCGGGATCACGCGTCTCGGTGGTGAATTGTTGCGCGGCAGCACCGCGGGACGGCACGGCTAGAGCCATTGCACACAGGGCAAGGCTCGCCAGGCGCTTGGCAGACGTCGATCGCATCATGCGTTCTGGTGTCGGGTCGGATGGACGAACGGGA
>JBBQSM010000261.1:0-4355 GCA_038234895.1 Gemmatimonadales bacterium | reverse complement strand
GTTGTTCCCCTGAAAGCGCCAGTCGATGAGATCGTCGACATCGTTCCGGTAACCCTCGATGTCCAGTGAGAACGCCGCCGTCGGCGCCCACGTGCCGCCGAGCGCACCGCTGACGGACGATTCCGGGCGCAGCGCCGCGTTCCCTTCCAGCGTGTAACCGCCTGCGGGATTAAAGAACGTGTACCGGATCTCCTTGAAGCCGGGGGCGCGGAATCCGCGTGCGACGTTGCTGCGGAACCGCACCGTCGGCGAGGCTTGCCACGCAAACCCGACCGACGGATTCGTGGTGCTCCCCCAGAGCGCACTCGCGCTATGCCGCGCCCCGGCCGTGAGCTGCACCGCACCAATCGACCAGGAATCGCGGACGAACATTTCCGTCACGCCATCGCGCGCGCTGTCACCGTCCACCTTGTCCGGCGCGATGAGCGTGCGCTCGGAGCGCTGCAGTCCGACATCGATGGCGTGTGCGCCCTGCACGCGCGTGTACGCCAACAGGTACCGTCCCTGTCGCTCGCGCTGCTCCAGCGAGTCCGCCGATCCGCGAATGGGCAGTAACCCGCGCGACTGCCGATACTCGTACGTGAACCGCTGCTGGAATGCACGCGCGCGCAGGCTGCCGCCAAGCGTCTGGGCCTGCACCTCGAGAAAGCCCTGCACGCCGCGGTTGTCGATGAAGCCGTTGAACTGCGCATCCACCGGAAATCGCTGCCGTTCCTGCGAGCCCTGCACATCCAATCGCACCGACACCCGCTTGCTGATCGCGTACCTGAAATCGCTGCGCAGATCGTAGATGCGATTGAACGTCGATCCGGCGGCGTTATAGCCCGTGACGCGATCCGACTGCCGCCAGCCGCCGTTCAATCGATAGCCGAACTGCCCCACCCGCTGACTCACGCCAACGGTCGACTCTTGTCGACCGAGTCCGCCCGCGCGCGCCATGCCGTCGACGGTCAATCGTTCCGTCGGTGCCGCCTGCACGATGTTGATCACGCCGCCCAGCGCATCGCTCCCGAACTCCACGCTCGATGGCCCCTTGGTCACCTCGATGCGCTCGGTGGCGATCGTGGACAGACGACCAATGTCGCGACTCTCGATGAGCGCACCGGCCACCGGCTCGCCATCCACCAGCACGAGCACGCGCGAGTCGTCGAAGCCGCGTACCGAAATCGATGTTTTGGATGGTGGTGAGGGCAATTCCTGCAGCCCCGGCACCAGTCGCAACAGCTGATTGGCGGAGATGGCGGCGGCCGCGTCGATTTCGCGCTTGTCCAGGACGGTCACACTGCGCGGTGACTCGCTGGCGCGGATGACGCGCTGCCCGACGGTCGTCGTAAAGACCGGAAGTACGGTCGGTAGCGCATCCATGCGCACCGTTGCGGTCGGTCCGGTGACAACCACGCGCGCTTCGCGAAAGCCGAGCGCGCGTACGACCAACGTATCACCGAGGCGCGCGGCGATGTTGAACACGCCGGCTTCGTCGCTGCGCGTTCGCGTCTCGCGCCCGGTGACCCGGATTGCCGCCGACAACACGCTCACCGTGTCGCTGCGGCCGAGCACCACACCGTCCACACGGAACACAGCGCCGCCCGACGTCGCCTGCGCGTCGAGCGGAGCACGTGGTGCGACGGCGACCATCGCCCCCAACAGCATGAGCGACCGCAGCATCCGGCCGCACGGGCGCGCGATCATCGAATGCGCGCGTAGCGAATCGTCGGGAAGCCTGGCACGCCCGTGTTGCTGTAGTAGTCCGTCACCTGCACCTTAAACACCTTTGCACCGGACTTCACGAGAAACGTGTTAAACGCGGGGTGCAGGCGATCGGTCCCGGTCAGGTTGTAGCGAAACGGCGCCGTCTTGTCGAGCACGGAGTTGGGCACGGGCCCAACCAACTGCGACAAATAGCCCGCGTACTGCGGCGCATCATTGGCCACGGTGGCGTTGGCGAACGTCGGCGACGCCGGCCCCGGATAGGTGCCCGCGTTGCACGCGGTGTTCACATCCAGCGAGAGCACGCGCGGATCGGGATTGAACTGCACATCCCAATTGCACCCGGTCGGCGTGGCAACCACGGTGCCGGTGGTCAGGTTGAATGCAGTGAGCTGGCCGGCGGGCGAAAGCACGAGGGATCGCACTGGTCCCAGCACGGCTCCCGTCTGCGCACGCAGTTCGAGCGTCAACGATTGCACGGCGCGCTGCGGCGTGAACGACACGGCCGTCGCCCGGAGCACGCCAAAGGCACCATTCGCGAGACGCACCTTCCAATAGTTGGCCGCGTTGGCTGTGGGAAACCCGCCAAGGTTGAGATGTCCCTGCGGATTCACTGCCAAACGGTCGGTCTGGAACAGGCTGTCCACAGGAATCTGGGCCGCGCGAATGCCGTCGAATTCGGCAAGCGTGTTGGCCGGAGTGAAGGCCAGGACCTGCGCATCGGTGGCGCTCAGATTGTTGCTGAAGCCGAAGCCCAGCACGTTTTTGCTGGTCGCGCCGCCAACTGCCGGGCTGTTCAGCCGCATCTCGTAGCGACGGAACGCCAGATCCCAGTCGCCGCTGCGCGGCACGAGGCTGCCCGTGGCGAAGCTGAAGTACACCAGCGTATCGGTGCTGCTGGCGTTGAGCGGCCCGAACGTCACCACCTGATTGATCGGCGCTTCCGGGACAGGTCCACCCGGTCCGGTCAGATCCGCCTCATCCTCGGCGCAGGCCGCCAGCACCACCGTTGCTCCAAGTACCACTGCTGCACGCGTCCCGCGCAGGAGCGCGTGACGGACTGAACGCATCAACGGATTCATCTTCGATTCAGACGGGGTAACGAAAAAGGACCAGTACCTGCCGCGCAGTGCGTGCGCTGGCATGCAGGTAGGCTAGTCCTCCGTTCGTTCGCCGTGCATTCGTATTTATCCCGATGTCGCTAGCGGATATCTCCCATAGCGCAAAGGACGACTAAGCACGGTGAGCGCGTCAGGGCACCGATTGCCCTCGCACCGCCCCGATCGGCACCGCATTCGGTACACCGATCGTCCCTTCCAGTCCGGCGGTCATCGGCGAATCTACCTGATCGAGCGGCGGTCCCAGTGTGGGCTCGCACACCCCTTCCGCCGTCTCGCGGATGAGCTGATCGACCACAGCGCGGAGGTCGCCGGTGCGCGCATAGGTGGCCAGCTGTCGCTGCGCGCTCGATCCGTTCTCGAGAATCTTGAAGGCGTATTCGACTTCCTTGCGCGTGCCCAGTTCGTCGAGCACGTCGTCGAGGAACCACTCCACCAGTTCGCGAATCAGCACCGGCGCCGGCAGCTCTTCTTTCTTGCCAAAGTCGATCAGCTTGCCGCCCAGTCCCCACCGCACCGCGCGCCACTTGTTCTCCTCGATCAGATCGGAGGCGTACACGCGGAACGTCATGTTGTCGCGACGCAGTTTCCACATCTTGGCCACGACAGCCTGCAAGATAGCCGCTACGCAAATGGCTTCGTCGACGCGCGTGTTCACGTCGCAAATACGGAATTCGAGCGTGGGATACAGATGATGCGGACGCACGTCCCACCAGATCTTGGATCCGTCCGGGATGCTGCGCGTCTTCACCAGCGTGTCGGTGAGATCGGCGAAGTCGCTCCAGCCATTCAGAATGCGCGGCACGCCGGTGCGCGGGAAATTCTTGAAGACGATGCTGCGATACGAATGCAGCCCCGTGTTGCGGCCGAACCAGAACGGCGAGCTGGTGGAGAGGCAGAGAATGTGCGGAAGCACATAGCGGCAGGCATTCAGGCAGTCGATGCGGAACTCCGGATCCTCGATGCCCACATGCACGTGCGTGCCGAAGATGAGCAGCCGATGCGCCAGATCCTGCAGCTCCGCCTTCACACCCAGGTACCGCTCCTTGGGTGTCATCTCCTGGTTCATCCAGTTGGAGAACGGATGCGTGCCGGCCGAGGCAATGGTCAGCCCATGCTGCGAGGCCGCCTTGATCACCAGACCACGCAGCTTGGTGAGCTCGGTGCGCAACTCGCCGATGGACCCGCAGACCTTGGTGCCGATCTCGACCTGGCACTGGTGCAGCTCCGCCTTCGCGTCGGCGAGCACGGCGAAGTCGCTGGACATCAGCGCGTCGAAGCCGGGCGTGAGGTCACGCGTCACCGGATCGATGATCTGGTACTCTTCCTCGATTCCAACTGTCAGGCTTGGCCCCCGCATCGCACCTCCCGGCCCCCTCGGGCCGAATCGCTCTCCCCTGCGCCCGCCTAGACCCGCCCGGTTTCTTCGGCGGCGCGCCACTCGCTGGAGGCGCGAATGAAGCTGCCAAAGAGGTGCCGCGTGTGCGGATCCGACATCTCGAACACTTCTGGATGCCACTGAACGCCGAC
>JBBQSM010000260.1:0-4373 GCA_038234895.1 Gemmatimonadales bacterium | reverse complement strand
GCTTGGTGCGCCGACGTCGGCGTATGCGTGGACGCCATTCGAAGCGGTCATTCATGCACCGCGGGTGGGACGCTTCAGTTTGCGCAGTCGGGCCACGGACGCCACCGGCGCCACGCAGCCCGACCACATTTCCTGGAACCGACTCGGCTACGGCAACAACGCCGTGCGCACCGTCGTCATCGACGTGGTGTGACGCCGCGGTGACGTGCTACAGCCCCGACGGTGGCGTTGGGGGGGCGCCGCGCTGCGGTGCAGGCAGCGTGTTGCGATCCGGCTTGGGCATGGTAACGGGCGGATGCAGCGTGCCGCGGTGGCAAAGGGCACAGGTGGCCTTCGGATAGTCCTCGTCGAGGTCTTCTGTTTTAGCCAGATGATCGTCGTTGATGGTGCGAACCATCTTTTCCATTTGGCGCGTGATCACTTTGTTCTTCTTTTCGTCCTTGTCCCACTCGCCGACCACGTGGCAGCTGGAGCAGACCGCGCCCACGCCACGCCCGTATTCCTCGTCCATCTTTTTGAGGAAATCCTTGACGGGCATGTCTTTGTGGAGCGTGACGTTCTTGAAGACCGTGCCGGCGGGTTCGTTCTCGCGACCGGCCACCGACTTCATGACGTCGGCAATGGCCGCGAGACGGATGGAGTCCTGCAGGTAGGGGCTGGGGCCGCGCCGTGGCTGCTGCGGCTCGGACGCGGAGTTCGCGTCGATCACGCCGTAGGTCCCACCGGCTGCTGCCATCACCGCCACCAGCGACATCGCCTTGAACAACGAACGCATCGTGCCTCCTGCCAGGTTGACCAACGCCAAGGGTGCTTTGTTGTAGCGGCTACGAACGGTGTGACCGGTACCGCTACCGCTTCTTCGCGAGAATAGTGCCGCGACAGGTGATCGCGCCACACGCGCACGGAAATCGCTTCTTTGCTGCCGGGGTGTGCCGTTCGTTCAGGATGTAGGCGTAGTCGTACACCAGCTCCTCGCCGGGTTCGATATCGTGGATCGTTTCGATCCAGATCCGTCCATCCTCGATCACGGCATCGCAGTTGGGCGCGCAGGAGTGATTGAGAAAGCGCGCCTCGTTGCCGTTCACCGCTGCATCGACCACCACGGTATCGTCGATCGCAAAGAGATACGTATGGTGACGGTCGATCGCTGTGACGCCGGTGGGTGATTCGGGATAGCGCGCGTCGGCCTGGGCGGGGGTGAGCCGCTCGCCCGCGTATTCGATCAGGCGGACGCCCGCCGCGATAGACTTGGTGGCGTAGCCGCCGAGGCCCTGGATGGGGGAGGAGCGGATCTGAAAGGGGAGCGTGGGGGGCGGGGCGGCTGTTGCGGGTCGGGGCATACGGCAAGATACGGGGAGGGGATGAGCTGAGGTCGAGAACTGAGGACCGGCGACCGTGGGGCTGGGACTTCGCCTTTTACTGATTGCTGACGACCGGCGACCGTCTGCCCGCTGGCCCGCCCATCGCGAGCTGGGGGTTTCGGGTTGCGGGTGATCGGGAGGCGGTGGTCGGTGGCGCAAGGGTTCGTGGGGGGTGGACTGAAGACCGACCACCGCCGTTCCCGCACCACAGCAAACCGACGACTGACGACTCGACACCCGAAACCCCCCGCTCGCGATCTTGAGTTCCGGCGACCATGGTGCCGGCCCTTCGCTTTTCACTGATAACTGACGACCGGCGACCGTCTGCCCGCTGGCCCGCCCATCGCGAGCTGGGGGTTTCGGGTTGCGGGTGATCGGGAGGCGGTGGTCGGTGGCGCAAGGGTGGTCGGTTCCTTGTTCCGGCGAGAATTGAAGGGTTTTCGGCCCTAACAAGGAAAGATCCGCACCCGACGGGGTACGTTCGGGGCTCCTGCGATTCCGGAACCGGCTATATTCAGGAAAAGGAGGAGTACATGACCCGTACGTTGCCCACGGCCCGAGACGCGTTCATCACCGCGATGAACCGGGATACAGCTGGATCCGATCGGCCTCGTTATACCGCTGTTCTCGATGCGATGATCGAGTGGAGCCTGGCCCGACCAGAGCAGCTCAAGTTCCGCGATGATGAATCGGCCAAGGGAGTTGTGAGCTTCCAGCGGATCGGCTCGAACATGGTTTTCTGGGCCGCCCGCCCCATGCGCGGCAGTGGACCCAAGATCGAACTACTGCCCAGAGCCTCATCCGTCTTGCCTGATGACAAGCTCCAGGTTGCACGCGAAGCGATCAACGCCTGCTCGCGTGAAGTGCTTGAAGAGAACGATCGCCTCGCGATCGGTTTCGGTGCCATGAAGAATCCCGTATCCCGCGCGGCGGTCTTCACGTTGATGGACGAATTGCTCCAGGTGACGTGAGCGAGATTTTGGATGCGACCGAGGGTGGGTTCTCGGCGCTGGGTCTCGATGAGCGCGTCGTTGCTGCATTGACGACGCTGGGATACGAGGAGCCAACACCAGTTCAACGCGCGGCCATTCCGCCGCTGCTCGAAGGGCGCGATGTACTCGCGCAGGCCGCCACCGGTACAGGTAAGACGGCAGCGTTCGCGCTCCCGCTCCTGAGCCGACTCAGCCCCAATGCGGTGCCACGTGAGCGCACAGCCGCGCTCATTCTGGTGCCCACGCGCGAACTCGCCATGCAGGTGGCCGAAGCAGTGCATCGCTACGGCAGACCGCTCGGGGTGCAGGCGTTGCCCGTGTATGGCGGCGCCTCTATGGACACGCAGATCCGTGCGCTCAAGCGCGGGGTCGACGTCGTGATCGCCACGCCGGGACGCGCGCTCGATCACATCAATCGCGGCACGCTGAATTTGCAGAGCGTGCGCACGGTCGTGCTCGACGAAGCGGACGAAATGCTGGACATGGGATTCGCCGAGGATCTCGAAGCGATTCTCGCCGCGACGCCCAAGACCCGTCAGACGGCGCTGTTTTCGGCCACGCTGCCGTCGCGCATCGTGTCGATCGCGCGTCGTCAATTGCGCGATCCGGTCACGGTCACGATTGATCGCGAGATCGTGCCCGACGGCGAAGCGGCACGTGTGCGTCAGGTCGCGTACATGGTACCGCGCGCACACAAAATGGCCGCCTTGGCGCGCGTGCTCGATCTTGAGCATCCGACGTCGGCGATCGTCTTCTGTCGCACGCGTACCGAAGTCGACGAGCTGTCGGAAACGTTGGCCGCGCGCGGTATGCGCGCCGATGCGTTGCACGGTGGACTGTCGCAGGATCAGCGCGATCGCGTGATGCAGAAGTTCCGCGCAAAAAAGACGGACCTGCTTATCGCGACCGACGTGGCCGCGCGCGGACTCGACGTGAAGCACGTGTCGCACGTCGTGAACTTCGACGTGCCGGCCGACGCTGAAGCGTATGTGCATCGCATCGGTCGGACGGGGCGCGCCGGTCGTGAGGGCGTGGCAATCACGCTCGCCGAACCACGTGAGCATCGGTTGCTGCGCAACATCGAGCGCATGACCAAGCAGCGGATTGAGATCGCCACCGTTCCCACGGTCGCCGACCTCAAGTCGCGTCGTCTGGAGTTGGCCCGCGCCTCACTGCGCGAAGCGATTCTCGACGGTGGGCTCGACATGTTCCGCGGTATTTGCGAGTCGCTGGCCGAAGAGTTCGACGTGATGGACATCGCGGCGGCGGCGGTCAAGCTGCTCGAAGCGCGCGAAGACGGCGACGATGCTGATATCCCAGCGGTCGTGCCCAAGCCGGAGCGGTCGCGCAGCGACGATCGTCCGCCACGTGAAGACCGCCCGCGCCGCGAAGGTGGTGCGCCGGCGGTCCGTCCGTCGCGCGCCAAGGCCGGCGGCAAGGCAGCCAGTCCGGAGTGGGCGGTTGCCAAGCTGTGGGTTGGCGCCGGTCGCAAGTCGAAAATGCGTCCGGGCGATCTCGTGGGCGCAATCGCCAACGAAGTCGGTATCGACGCCGGTGTGATCGGCGCGATTCAGATCGCCGACGGCTATTCCACGGTGGAAGTGCCGGAGGAGATCGCCGAGGACATCATTACAGCGTTACGCAGTACGACGATCAAGGGTCGGCGCGTATTGGTGCGACGGGACCGGAGCTGAGTTTCGGGCGCTGAACGCTCCGTTCGCGCACGATCAGTAGTGAAGGCAACCGGCCGCCGGCGAGATGATCGCTGGCGGCCGGTTTGCGTAGAATCCGGCGGCACATTGACGCGCGCCGCAGTCGTCGTTGTCATGGCTCTGTTGGCCAACCCCGCTAATTCGCCGTGACTACTTGGCGACCGGCATGAACGCGATACTCACCGGCTTCGACAGGCGCAATTCGTTGCCGGTGGGCGTCAGCTTGCCGCTGCGTTGGTCGATACGCAGCACCACGATGTTGTCCGACTTCTGATGCTCGACCAGCAGATACCTGCCGCTGGGGTCGA
>JBBQSM010000259.1:0-4565 GCA_038234895.1 Gemmatimonadales bacterium | reverse complement strand
GCTGAAAGAGTTGATGCTGCAGTCGCTGCTCACGGCCAACCATGCACGCGAGGTAGCTATCTCGCTGGGCATGGAAGAGCCCGAGGAGGCCCACCTCTGCGGTATGTTCCGCAACCTCGGCGAAGTGCTGATCGCGTGTCACTTCGGCGAAGACTATGCGCGCATTCAGACGATGATACACGACGAGGGTCGGTCGGAGACCGGTGCCACCAAAGCGGTACTCGGTTTCGGTTATGCCGATTTGGGCGCAGAAGTCTCGCGACACTGGGGGATGCCGGAGACGGTCGTGCAAGGCATGCGCGCGCGGGCATCCACGTCAGTCTCGTTATCCGCAGCGGTGACGGCGTTCAGTCATGATCTCACCGTCGCGCTGTATAGCGTCGATCATGCACCGGAGGGCGCTGGCCTGGCACTCGAAGAGGTGATCGAACGGCACAGCGCCAAGATCAAGCTCAGTCGCGAGCGTGTGCGCGAAGTGATTGCGAAATCGCTGAACGAAACGCGGGAGCTGTTCTCGAGCTTACACATTCCGAGTGATCGTCAGCGCTTTCAGCAGCTGTCGGCATCGGCACGCGTCGCAATTGGTGCGGCGGCGCTTGAAACCGGCGAATGGGCCGTCGTTGCGCCGGAGTCGAGCGAAGGGGGTGTGCTGCAGCTGCGAGACCGTCTGCGTCAGGAGCTCGAGAGCGCGGCGGCTGCACAGTCGGGTACCGCGCTGGGAGATGTGTTGCTGCTGGCCCTCGAAGGTGCGCTGCGCGGTGGGCCGTTCGATCGGGTGATCGTGTGCATCCTTGATACGGAGCGCGGTCGGCTGGTGGCACGATCGGGGCTTGGTGAAGGCATCGAGCGGCTCATGCCACACTTTGACTTCCCGATGAACATTCGCGGTGGTCCGGTGGTAACCGCGACGCAGCAGCGTGCGCCGATCTACCTACCAAGTGATCGCGCGATGAACGCCATTGAAGCCCGCTGGGCGGGCACACTGCGTGTGGCGCAGTTTGGCGTGTTTCCGATCGTGGTCGCGGGGAAGATCGTGGGGTGTCTGTACGTTGATCGTGCGATGGACGGTGCAATGGCGGCAACGACGCCCGATCGCGCCACGTTACGCTACGTAAAATCGCTAAGCGACGTCGTGGTTACGGCGATCGCAACGCGCCGCCGGCTATCGGTGTTGGGGCCGGAGCCGGTGCGCGACACGCCAGTGGGTGCGTTGGAAGCTCCTGTGCTTGCTAAAGCGCCGGCGTCGCAATCAGGTGCGGATCGCGTGGCACTGGTGCTGCAACTCCTACAGGGTGCGTCAAGTGCACAGGTATCGCAGGAGAGCGGCGTGCCGGTGGCGCAGCTCGAAGCGTGGCGGGCGGAGGTGCTGGCAGCAGCGGCGGCGCGACTGCAGTGAGAGTTGATGGACCGTGCTGGGGCGACAATGACTGCGGCTCACGCCCAGTTAGAAATGTTGTAGCAGTTCAATCCGTGTGCTTCCGCGAAGATCCGTGGTCAAGCTGTTCGAGCAGATAGACAAACAAGTGCGATTCGACGGCTGGGCACGGCGCGAAGAGATTGCTGCGCCCCTTACCGTGCCCCTCGATACCGCCGCGCCGCCAGCACCCCGGCGATAAACCCACCCAAGTGTGATTGCCAACTGATACCCACTTGGCCTGGAGCAATGCCGAGCACGAGGCCACCCCACATCACGGCCACCAGAATACTGAGCGAGATGCTCTTGATGCTACGCGCGTACCAGCCACCAAGCAGTAGAAAGCCGAAGTAGCCGAATATCACGCCGCTGGCGCCGATGTGGACGGAACCGGGTGCGCCCAACAGCCACGCCATGAGCCCAGAGCCCAGCATGGCGTATAGGGTTACCGGCAGCAGGTGACGCGCGTCGCGCAGCATGACCAGCCAGCCCATCGCCAAGAACGGAATGGTGTTGGCGATGAGATGCTGCATGTTGGCGTGCAAAAACGGCGCGAACAAAATGCCGCGAAGTCCGGTGAGTGTACGCGGGATCACGCCGTACTGCATCAGCGCACCACCAGCGAGGCCGTTGACGACGAACGCAGTCCACGTAGCCCCCACGCTGGCGGCGAGCGTGGTGACTTGCTGCTTGAAGGTACGCGTCACCCGCTTGGCGCTCTGAACAACCGGCGATTTTGCCATCGCGCGTTACACCGGTGACCCGACCAGCTTTCCGATCAGCGCCGTGGACACCATGGCAATCGCGCCCCAGAAGGTGACGCGCGCGGCGCCGCGCAACAGTGGGGCACCACCGAGTTTCGCCGCGAGCATGCCGAGCACGGCGAGTGCCACGATGGTGGAGCCGAACACGAGTGGCGTCAGAATCGCTGTGGGGGCAACGAATACGAAGAGGACGGGAAGCCCAGCTCCCACCGCAAACGCGGCGGCCGATGCCAATGCTGCTTGAATGGGACGCGCACGCGTGTGCTCGAAGATGCCCAACTCGTCGCGTGCGTGCGCACCGAGTGCATCGAAGGCCGTTAGTTCGACGGCCACTTGCCTGGCCAACGCCGGGCTCAGTCCTCGCGCTTGGTAAATGCCGGTCAGCTCCTCAAGCTCATGTTCGGGTTGCGTGGCAAGCTCCATCTTCTCGCGCGCCAAATCCGCCGTTTCCGTATCGGATTGCGAGCTCACCGACACATACTCGCCGGCAGCCATCGACAACGCCCCGGCCACCAAGCCTGCCAGTGCCGCCACCACCACCAACGCGCGATCCGGCTGCGCTGCCGCCACACCGACCACGAGACTACTGGTCGAGATCAGGCCATCGTTCGCGCCCAGGACCGAGGCGCGCAGCCAGCCGATATTCTCGCTCTTGTGCGTTTCGGAATGAATTGCAGCGGACATAAGCGGACCGGAGAGAGAAACACGACGGGACTTGGCGTAACGGCAAAAGCAAAAGCAAGAGCTGGACCTCGGATAACACTGATCAACGAAAAGTACACCGATAAGAACACAGCGCTTTGTGTTGATCGATGGTACTTCGTGTGATCTACGGTATAAGCCGCTTCACAAGCCAAAGCCGCCTACAACAGCTAAATAATGTTCCGCTCAACCAAAGGCGCATTGGCCGCGATCCGCTCGAGTTGGAGCGGCGAAAGGTCGAGCGTGTGATATGCACCGGTCGCGATCAACTCGGCCATACCGAGCCCTACGGCCGGCGCTTGCTGGAGCCCGTGTCCAGAGAATCCGGCCGCTACGAACGCGTTGTCGATGCCGGGTACCCGACCAACAAGGCCGTTCTGGTCGAAGGTGTTGTACTCGTAGTACCCCGCCCACGATCCCGTCACCCGTAGCGCGTCGAACTGCGGCACGCGCTCGGCCAAGCGCGGCCAGAGCCACTCGTCGAAGAGGCCGTGGTCCACCTGATCGAGTGGGGCATCGTCAACGTCAACGCCGCGCGGCGGGGCGCCGCAAAGGAACTGGCCGGTGTCGCCATCGGGCCGAAACCAAAAGCCGCTGGGGTCGATCACCAGCGGACATCCCATCAGCGGGGCGTTGGCCTGCAACGAGAACACGTCGCGTTTACGGGCGCGAACCGGCAGTACGAAGCCAAGCGCGGCTGCCACGGGTGACGACCAAGCACCCGCAGCAATTAGGACGGCATCGGCAGAAACGCGCTCGCCCTGCGCGGTGATCACCGCGTGCACCACACCGCCACGCACGTCAAAGTCGACGGCCTCCGCTTCCACGAAAGACGCACCGTGGGCAATGGCGTGCTGCCGAAATGCCTGCAGCGCCGAGTAGCCGTCAAACCAGCCTTCACCACTCGTGGCCGCCGACAACCCCAGCGAGCCGAGCTCGATCTGTTCGGTGGAGAGCCACGGATATCGCGACGAAAGCTCGGCCGGCGATAGCAGGGCGACCGCGGCACCACACCGTGTTTGCAGCATCTGATTCTCGGTGAGCACGGGCCCGCCCGCCTTTGTGGCGAGAAAGAGATAGCCGGGCTCCACGAGTCCGATGCTTGGCGTATCGCTGCCTACGGCCAGTTGTCGGCCAATGTCGCGATAGAATAGCAGACTTTGTTGCGAGATCCGGATGTTAATCTCGGTGGAGAACTGCTGACGGATGGCGCAGGCCGACAGCGCACTCGATGCCTTGGCATACGACCCGTCGCGCTCTAAGACCGTCGCGTGAATGCCATAGCGCGTGGCGAGAAACGACGCGGCCGCTGCACCCATCACCCCACCGCCGATAATCACGACTTTCATCGAGGGATCCCACGACTGGTTACGCAATGCGTGTAAAGACATAGAATCCTAAGATGCTTCCGTACCATTCAGCCGAACAGGTCCACGCCGCCCTTCCGTGGTCCACGTTGGTGTCCGCGTTGCGCACGACCTTCGCGGCCGGGGCCACGGTGCCGCGCCGTCATGTACATGCGCTCAGTGAACGGGATGTGCTATTGCTGATGCCGGCGTGGAGTGATGATGCCCTAGGCGTGAAGGTTGTGACGGTGATGCCTGGCTCCCGCGTGGCCCGTTCGGTACAGGCGCTCTACATTCTCCTTGATCGTCACACCGGTGAACCGCGCGCAGTACTCGATG
>JBBQSM010000258.1:0-4585 GCA_038234895.1 Gemmatimonadales bacterium | reverse complement strand
GCCGTGGCTTTCGCGCGTCGTTGCTTCTCCGCCTCAGCCTTTCGTTCCGACCGCTGTCCGGCTACGAACGACACGACAGCCGAGATCAGTCCCAGGGCGCCGATCAGCGCGGGGAGAAAATCAACCATCGGGATCTATGCTCCACCGCGTCAGTGCGCGGATTCTATGTTCGTTTGGTCAGATAGCGCGCCCAATGCCCGCGTCTCACCACGTTACAACGGTGATCCACAGGTTTGGCACCGGCTGCGCCTTGCCACGGCAACGTACGGAAATGCTTGCCACGCCGCAACCTGCGTGGTTCGACGCAGCTCTCGAACGGCTCAGCTCGCCCCGCCTTCCTCGCCACGCTTGGCGGGGGGCAATAGTGGACGGATATCGTTCGCCAACTGTCGAAGATCTGACGTTAAAGCGGCCACCGCGGCGCGCTCCTGGAACAGCTCATCGGTGATCTGCAACGCCGCCAGAATCGCCGCCTTGTGCGTTTCGATGGTCGCACCACCGGCCAGAATGGCGCGAATGGTCCGATCGACGTGGTCGGCGACGCTTTGCGTATGCTGAATAGAAGCGTCCGTCCGGAGCGTGTATTCGTCCCCGACGATCTTCACCCGCACGACACTCTTGCTGTCCATCATGCCGTCGGCCAGTCCGTCCATTCCGCCCTCGCGCTCGTACGCACTCATTTATCTGCCCCCTGCCCGATCTGCTGGCGGAGAAAGCGAACCCGCTCCACCAGCTGCGACGTCCGCTCGCGCGCGGCTTCCAGCAAGGCACGCAACTCAGCGTTTTCACGTATCAGATCGGCATCGGACGCGGGAGCGGCCACAACCGTTGCCGCCGCCGCCGCGCGAGCTTCCGCCACCTGCCCGGCCGCGGATCGCTCGGCGCTCAGGCGACGCGACTCCGACTCCTGCACCTCGGACCGCGCCTTGGCGATCTGGGTCTCCAGCGTCGAGGCCTCCTGTTGCGTGACGACCAATTCCTTCTGCGCCGTCCCGATCGCGTCGCGGGCGCTCGCCAACATCAGGTCCAGCTCGCGTACGCGCGCCTCGGCGGTCATCGCGCGACGGCGAAAACCGGCCAGCTGATCCGTGAGACTGCGGACCAGAGAGTCTAACTCGCGGAACGCGGTGACTTCAGGACGCACGGGGACGGATTCCCAGATCCTTTTGTAGAGTCTCAAGGAGTCGGGCGCGACGTCCGTCGATCTCCTTATCACGGAGCGTGCGCTCCGGATGTCGGAACGTCAATCGCCATGCCAGACTGCGATACCCCGCCGCTACGCCCGCGCCGCGGAACTCGTCGAACAACGTCACCGCCTCCAGCAGCTCTCCGCCCGCCGCACGCAACGCCTGCGCGACCTGCCCGGACGTGGTGCCGTCCGGCACCAGCAGCGCCAGATCAAACTCGGCCGCCGGCGTGACCGGCAAGGGCCGATAGCGCACCGACGACCTGCTCGGTACACGAGGGGCGGCGCCGGTGTGCGCGTGAGCGCCCGGCGGCGCCACATCGTCCGAAGGCATCACGCCAAGCGTGATCTCGATGCCAAACGCCTCAGCTGCCCACGCCGGCCGATCGAGTGCAACGCGCACCACGTTACCCACCGCGCCGTCGCCGGTCCGGAACGCAGTCCAGAGCGTGTCGCCCTCACCCGGCACCAACCCCACCTCACCCTCTCCGAAAGCCACCGTAAGCAGACGCTCGGCGATCGCCTTGGCGTCCCACACGTCAAAGGCGGGCGGCTGCGGTTCGGTGAAGTGCGCCGGCCGACGCGCCCCCATGATCAGCGCCGCGACACGCACTTCTTCGCGGGGCAATCGGCCCGAAGATGCGACGAATGCGTTGCCCACTTCGAACAACCGTACGTTCCCCTGCATGCGCGAGAGGTTGTACTCCGTCCGACGTGCCAGCGTGTCCAACAACGACGCGCGCAAGAACGGCTCGTCGTCTGCCAGCGGATTTCGCACCCGCGGACTCGTATCATCGCCCGTGGACGTGAACGGCATGGGACGCGTCTCCGACAGACCCATCGCCACCAACGCATCGCGTACGCGACGCCCAATGATATGCAGTGGATGATCGGGCGCGTTCCCCGGTCGGAACGGGCGCAGTTCGTCGGGTAGCGTATCGAAGCCGACAAGACGCGCCACTTCCTCGATCAGGTCCACTTCGAGCAACAGGTCATGCCGCCATGTGGGCGGCACCACTTGCAGCACCTGGCTATCCGCACGAACCTCACACCCGAGCGATTCGAGTCGACGCACGATCTCCGACGTGTCAACCGCCACGCCAAGCAGCCGCGCGAGTCGTTCCGGGCGAAGGGCGATCGCCGAGCGTTGTGTAGCCGACGTGCCGGCGGCAAGGACCGTGGCGACGGAGCCACCTGCGACCTGCGTGATGAGCGCCGCACCGAAGCTGGCAATCTCTTCGATCGCGCCGCCATCGATGCCGCGCTCGAAGCGATAGCTCGCGTCGGTGTTCAGCCCCACGGCTCGCCGCACCCGACGCACGAATCGCGGATCGAACACGGCGACTTCGAGCAGGATATCAGAGGTGCTCGCCGTGACTTCGCTGTCGCGTCCACCCATCACGCCGGCCAGTGCCACCGGGCGTGAACCGTCGCAAATGACCGTGGTATCCGTTGCGAGTGTGCGCGTGACACCGTCCAGCGTCACGAGCGTCTCGCCGTCGCGCGTGGGACGCACTACGATTGTCGAATCCGCGAGCGTGCCGAGATCGAACGCATGCACCGGTTGTCCGAGTCCGTGCAGCAGATAGTTGGTCGCATCCACCACGTTGCTGATACTGCGCTGCCCGATGCTCTCGAGGCGCTTGACCAGCCACGACGGACTTGGCCCGACGGTCACGCCGCGAATGACGACCGCAACGTAGTGAGGACAGTTCGTGACGTCTTCGAGCCGGAGCGTGACGCCATCGTGCGTGACCTCGCGGTCGCCAGAATGCACGACCGTGTGCTGCACCGTTCCGCCCACATCACCCAACGGAAACGGCGCCATCGGCACACCGAGAATCGCGTGCACTTCACGCGCCACACCACGATGCGACAACAGATCCGGACGGTTGGGCAGCACATCGAGATCGAGCTGCGCGTCCGAGACGCCGAGCACCTGCAACAGCGCTGTGCCCGGCGCGGCGTCGGTGTCCAGCGTGAGAATGCCGTCGTGTTCGTCGCCCAGTCCGAGCTCGCGCGCGGAGCAGAGCATGCCGTTCGACGTCTCTCCACGGATCTTGCGCTTCTCGATCTTGAGACCGGCCGGCATGATCGTGCCGGTGCGTGCGAATGGATACTTCGCGCCCGCCAGCACGTTCGGTGCGCCGCACACGACATCGAGCAAGGTGCCGCTACCGTCGTCCACCTTCGTCACCCACAGATGATCGGAGTTGGGATGACGTCCCGCTTCCACCACCTGCGCCACGACGAACGCAGAAAGATCTGCGCCCACAGAACGGATGCCGTCGAGCGTGACGCAGTGCCGGCTGAGCAGATCACCGATCTCGTCGGCGCGCTGCGTGTGCGGTGCGAACTGTTTGAGCCACTCGTGCGAAACGATCATTGGGCAAACTGCTCCAGAAACCGAACGTCGGAATCGTAAAGAACGCGAATGTCATGAATGTCGAAGCGCGACATCGCAATACGAGCGGGCCCCATGCCAAACGCCCAGCCGGTGTACTTCTCGCTATCCAAACCGGCCGCCTCGATCACATGCGGATGCACCATGCCGCACCCGAGAATCTCGACCCATCGCAGTCCCTTGCCGTCGTTGAGATCGACTTCGACATCCATTTGCGCACCGGGCTCCACGAACGGAAAGTACGACGGTCCAAAGCGTACGCGCCGCGACGCGCCGTAAAAGCGTCTCGCGAACTCGGCCAGGGTCGCCTTCAGGTCCACGAACGAAATCCCTTCATCGACCGCCAGACCCTCAAGCTGCATGAACGCGGGGGCGTGCGTCGCGTCGAAAAAGTCGCGGCGATACACCTGACCCGGCGCAAGGACGCGCACGGGCGGCTTGTACTGCTGCAGCGTGCGCACCTGCACTGGCGACGTGTGCGTGCGCAGCAGCGTCGTGTCGCCAAGGTAGAGCGTGTCGTGCAACTCCATGGCCGGATGATCGGGCGGGAAGTTGAGCGAGCCGAAGTTGTACTGCTCGGTTTCCGCTTCCGGACCAAGCGCGATGGTGAAGCCAAGTTCGCGGAAGATCTCACAGATCTCATCGATCACCAGCGTGACCGGATGCAACGACCCGTGCCACGATAGACGCGCGGGCATCGTGGCGTCGAAGGTGCTATGCGACGTGGCTGAGGTCTGTGTGGCGGCAAAGCTGTCGATCGCCTGCTGCAGCGCGGTCTTGAGCGTATTGAACGCGGAGCCGGCGGCGCGCCGATCCTCGGCGGGGAGCGACCGGAGGGCGCCCTGCAACTCGGCGACGCGCGCGTCCTTGAGCGCGTTGAGCTGCCCCTTGACCGTGTCGAGTCGCGTGTCGGGATCGACCGTGGTCATGAACGCCAGCACATCGCGCTGCAGTGCGTCGACGAGCGCTTCGTAGTCGGAAAGTTGCACGTTGGA
>JBBQSM010000257.1:0-4587 GCA_038234895.1 Gemmatimonadales bacterium | reverse complement strand
GAATCATGGGGCCTCGCGCTTATGCGCGCGGAGTCGCGGCGCCCTGATACCCAGGGGTTTCGCGGTACTTTTCGGGGGCGTTTTCGTAACGGGATGCGCACTTGGCAAGCAACGTTTTCGCCTGAAAAGTTCCGTTGCTGTCGAGACGTCCTTCGACCACCACGTCCACACCATCAGTGAACGTGTCCGGGACGATGCCGTCATAGAAGACGTTATACTCGCGCACACCATCGGTCATTTTGAACTTGAGCGAGCGGCCCGATGCCTCGCGCTCGATCGTGCCGCTCACCACGCGTGCACCGACCTTCACGCCCGTATTCACGAACCGCGGGTTGGACGCGACCTTGGCGGCGAGTTCGGTGGGCGTGAGATAGTACTGCGCCGTCTCGTTAATCGAGCTGGCCATGAGGTAGCTGGCGGTGCCAAGCACGAGCGCGCCACCAAGCAAAAATTTCGAACGAGCTTTCACGGGATTCCGTCCTGCGGTCGCGCGACGCGCCGCGGTCCAGTCGTGCGTGGTCACCAAGGAGACGTTCTCACCTACGGCTACGCTGCTACATCTACTCTAAGCTGCAAGATATGCGACGGGCGGTCATCCGTCACGGCGTATCGGCAAATCGGGCGAGTCCTGACCCGACGATGATACCAGCACCGTCCCAAACAAGATCCCGACCGCTGAACCGTCCACCGGCGCGGGCATCTTCCCGTTCCTTCCAGAGAGACGCAGTGGCGGTCAGCACCGTTGCGCCCCAGAGGGCCGGATTGCCACCTGCCCGTGTACCGCACTCGACGGCCACACGGCGAGCGCCGCTCCGGCCAGCAGCATCGTCTCGACCATTCGCCGTCTGAAAGGCATGCCTACCCCGGGTCGCGCGCCCAGGAGAGCGTCGCGCGCACGGCACGTCGCCACCCCGCGTGCGCCATGGTCGCCGCCGACTGTCCCTCACCCGGCGCAAAACGCACGAACGCTCTCGACGCCAGAAAGGAGGCCGCGTTTGGCCAGACGCCGGCTGCGATGCCCGCCAGACCGGCCGCGCCCATCGCAGTCGTTTCAATGATGTCCGGGCGCTCGACCGGAACGCCGAGCACGTCTGCCTGGAATTGCATGAGCCAATCATTAGCCGTGGCCCCTCCGTCCACGCGGAGCAGGTCGAAGGGCACCGCCCCGTTGGTGCGCATGTCGCCCAGCACGTCGAGGGTCGCATAGGCCATAGCTTCGAGGGCAGCACGCGCGAGATGGGCCCGCGTGGTCCCCCTTGTCAGCCCGACGATGGTGCCGCGAGCCTCGGGCTCCCAGTCCGGCGCGCCCAGCCCCACCAGCGCCGGCACGAAATAGACCCCATCGTTGGACGCCAGCGAACGGGCCAACGCCTCGGTCTCGGCGGCGTTGGCGACCACGCCCAGACCGTCGCGCAGCCACTGCACCGCCGCACCGGCAATGAAGATCGATGCCTCGAGTGCATAGACCGGCCGCCCCGCAGCATCGCAGGCGATGGTGGTGAGCAGGCCGCGTCCACCCGCGGGTCGATGCACGCCGGTATTGAGTAGCAGAAATGCGCCGGTGCCGTAGGTGTTCTTACCGCAGCCGGCGTCCCAGCCACCCTGCCCAAAGAGCGCCGCCTGCTGGTCGCCGGCCACGCCGGTGATCGGGAGCGCGACCCCAACGTGCGAGGCCAGGGCCGTGCCGAATCGGCCGCTGGACGGGCGGATCTCCGGGAGCAACGAACGCGGTACATCGAAGAGACGCAGCAGCTCGTCGCTCCAATCGTGCCTGTCGATGTCGTACAACATCGTGCGCGACGCATTGGTGTGATCAGTGGCGTGGACCGCGCCGCCGGTCAGATGCCAGATCAACCAACTGTCGACGGTGCCGGCTGCCAATTCGCCCCGCGCCGCACGGTCCCGGACTCCCGGTTGCGCGAGCAGCCACTCGAGTTTGGTGGCGCTGAAGTACGGATCGGTCACGAGGCCGGTGCGGGCGGCGATGGCCGGTGCGTCTGCTGCGAGCTGCGCACAACGGGCGGCGGTACGACGGTCCTGCCAGACGATGGCACGGTGCACGGCGCGCCCGGTTTGCCGGTCCCAGAGCACGATCGTTTCGCGCTGATTGGTGATGCCGATCGTGACGGGCATGTCGCCGCCGTTCGCGATGGCGTCGGCCACGGCTTCGCGCGCCGCCGCGAGCGTTTGGTCGAGAATATCATGCGCGTCGTGCTCGACCCAGCCCGGGGCGGGATAGTGCTGGGTGATCTCGCGGTACGCACGC
Source organism: Gemmatimonadales bacterium (assembly GCA_038234895.1). GTDB lineage: Bacteria > Gemmatimonadota > Gemmatimonadetes > Gemmatimonadales > Gemmatimonadaceae > Gemmatimonas. Next base: position 2,321 of record JBBQSM010000257.1, on the reverse strand, counting down.
CCGGTGATGCGTCCGGCCGCATTCACCACCAGACAGGTCGAGCCGGTGGTGCCCTGGTCGATCGCGAGAATCGCCGTCATGCGGGCGACCGATCGAACGGCGGCTCCACGAATCCGCGATCGGTGAGATAGCCGGTCACGAGCGCGCGCGGCGTCACGTCGAAGGCGGGATTCCAGACGTCCACGCCAACGGGTAATTCCTCCAACTCCTCGCGGCCGCGGAACTCGATCTCGATGTCCTCGCCCGATGCGGTGCGTGCATCGATGGTGCTCCACGGGGCGGCCACATAGAACGGTACATCGTGCGCCCGCGCCGCCAGCGCCACGCCGTACGTCCCGATCTTGTTGGCCACATCGCCATTGGCGGCAATGCGATCCGCCCCGACGATCACCAGATCGATGGCGCCGCTCCGCAGCAAGGACGCCGCCGCGCCGTCGGGCAACACGGTCACCGAGATGCCGGCGCGCTGCAGCTCCCACGCGGTGAGTCGCGCCCCCTGTCGCAGCGGTCGTGTCTCGTCGGCAAAGACCTGCACGCGCCGGCCCGCGGCGTGTGCGGCATGCACCGGCGCCAGTGCCGTCCCAATTCCCGCCGTAGCGAGTGCGCCCGCATTGCAGTGCGTGAGCACCCGCGCGCCGTCTGCAATCAGCGCGAGCCCGTGCGCCCCAATCGCCTCGCACATGGCGACATCCTGCACACGAATGGCCTCCGCCTCTTCTTCCAGGGCCACCGCCAGCCCCTCGTCGCTGGTACGGTCGGCGCGCGCCAGCAACCGTTCGACGGCCCAGGCGAGGTTGACGGCGGTGGGGCGCGAGGCGACCAGTCGTGCGGCGTAGGGGGCCAACAGCATGCGCAACTGGACCTGCCGATGCGGTTCATCAAGCGCTTGCGTGGCATGCCGCAGCGACACGCTCAGCCCGATGGCGGCCGCGACGCCGATCGCCGGCGCACCGCGCACCGCCAGCGTGCGGATGGCATCGATGACGTCCTCGATGGTGCGCAGCTCCCGCACCACTTCGGCACCCGGCAGCAGTCGCTGGTCGAGAATGCGGAGCGAACGGCGGTCGGCAGACCAGGCGACGGCAGGACTGAGCGCAGAGGTGAGCAGCACGCGCCCAACGTAATGCGGCGCGCGGACCGATGCTTCACGCCGGTTACATTTCACCGGATCGCGTTGCGTGCCGTGCGTTCTCCACCCGTGCCTGCGGATTCAGCATGTCCTACCAATTCCTCACGTTCGTCGTGGCCGACCGCATCGCCACCATCACGGTCAACCGGCCGGACAAGCTCAACGCGCTGAACGACGCGACCATCGCGGAACTGGGCGTGGCCATCGACGAAGCGCGCGCGCGTGATGATGTCGGTGGCGTGATTCTTACCGGAGCGGGTCGGGCCTTCGTAGCGGGCGCAGACATTTCGGAGCTGGAGAGTCAGACACCCCTCGAGGCGGTGCACCGTGCACGTGCCGGCCAGGTCATCTTCCGTCGCTTCGAGACATCGCCCAAGCCAGTCATTGCGATGATCAACGGCTTTGCACTGGGCGGCGGCTGCGAGCTGGCCATGTCCTGCCACGTGCGCATCGCCAGTGAGGCTGCCAAACTCGGCCAGCCCGAAGTGAAGCTGGGCATCGTGCCGGGATACGGCGGGACGCAGCGACTGCCGAGGTTGATCGGACGCGGCGCCGCGCTGCGACTGCTGCTCACCGGTGAGATGATCAACGCCGCCGAAGCGCTGCGACTTGGTCTGGTCGATCAGGTGGTCGCCCCCGAGCTGTTGTTGGAAACGACGACCGCGCTGCTTCGGGCCATGTTGGCCAACGCACCGCTGGCGCTGGCCGGCTGTATCGAGGCCGTCGATCGGGGACTGCCGCTGACGGTCGACGAAGGCTGTCGTATCGAGTCCGACCAGTTCGGCACGTTGTCCAGCACGAGCGACATGCGCGAAGGGATGCGCGCGTTTCTCGAGAAGCGCGCCGCCGTGTTTACGGGCAAGTGATCACGCTGCGTCATCGCTGCTCTCGCTGAGCCGACTGCCGTGCTGGCGCGACTCGTCGCGCGCGATTTCCGCAACTTCGCGCAGCTGGACATCAGTATCCCGCCGAGTGGCCTGGCCATTATCGGCGAGAACGGTCATGGCAAGACGAATCTGTTGGAGGCGGTGGCGTACCTGTCGCTACTGCGGTCATTGCGCGGCGCGCGCGACGCCGACGTGATTCGTTTTGGCGCGGGCGTGTTTCACATTCGCGCCGAACTGCAGGGCGAGTCCGCCTTCGATACCGTGGCGGTGGGCTACGAGCGTCAGGGGAAACGCAAACGCGCCTC
>JBBQSM010000256.1:0-4609 GCA_038234895.1 Gemmatimonadales bacterium | reverse complement strand
AGGGGCGGAGGGTGTCCTGCGGTCAGCCGTCGCGCAGCGCGCTGCGCACGTCGTCGACGGCCGGCACGGCGGCGAGTGTGAACAGCACGAGCGCCAGGGGGATCGTGGCGCTGTAACCGATAGCGCGAAAGCCGAACGCGCCGATTACACCGCCCGAGAAAAAGGCGGCGAGCAGCATGGCGAGCAGCTGCAGTCGCTTCCGGTCGGCCATGACTGGTCGCTCGCCGGGGAGGTCATGCCGGTTTACGTACACATATTTGCCGAGCTCGATGCCGATGTCGGTCACGATACCGGTGACGTGCGTCGTCCGGATCACGGAATGGGAAATCTTCGTGATGACCGCGTTTTGCAGCCCCATCATGAAACAGAGCAGACTGACCGTGGCCGGTACGAAGACGCTGTGTATCAGCTGCAGTCGCGTCCCCAGAAACCCGAATACGAGCAGCAGCGCCGCTTCCACGAGCAGCGGCAGGGCAAAGGCACTGCTCAGGCCGCGGCGGCGCGCGTAGTTAACCATGACCGCGGTCGTGGCCGCGCCGAGTGTGAAGGCGCAGAGCGCGCCCACGCCGGTCAGGAAGACGTGAGTCTGCCCGAGCACCAAGGCATCGGCCATCGAGGAGACGATGCCCGTCATGTGCGAGGTGTATTGCGACACGGCGAGATAGGCACCCGCATTCGTGGCGCCCGCGACGAAGGCCAACCCGACGCCAAGGTGGATGTTGTCCCGCCTGGTACGAACCGCGCCGGTCAGGCGGCGCGCGTAATCGATCGGCATGCGATGAACGATAACCGATCCCGTGCGGCGTAGAACGTCGCGGCGCGGGCCGCGCTACACGTCACGATAGGCCGCGCGGTTCCGCCCTTCCCAGTTCTTGATGTCATCGAGTGCCGAACGATCGGTCGCGGCATAGCGACGGCGATCGGCGCTGGTGGTCGGATCGCTGGCCGATGCGGCCACGACCGCGGCGACCGGAATGCGCCAATGCTGCCAGCGCGAGAAGAATGTGTCGGTGCTAAGCCACTGCTCGGCCCGCCCCGACTTTTTGGCGTTTTCTAGGGGCTGATTGCCGACGGCCGTTTTCGCGAAGAGCGGAACGGCGGTGCAGCGGCCGGCCGCCGCGTCGACTCCGACCACGAGGAAGTCCTGCGTGCCGACCACCGACCGGTCTCCTTCGGGTCCTCGCACGGCGTTGGTTTGACTGTCGCCGTGGGCGCGCAGAACGGCCGTGTCCAGCTGGACCACGAGCCCCGGGAAAACCTCTTCGTGCGTGAGTGCCATGCCGGATGATGTCCGACACGGCGCGCACGGGCAAGGACCAACGCGCTTACGGCGCGATGGTGACGTTGAACGTCAAGTCAATGTCCGTCTCACCACTGCAGGACGTGGCCGTCGCGACCTTTGGCGCATCGTCATAGTGACAGAGCACCACGCGCATCGTGCCAGCGCCGCTGGCGGTCGGTGCAACCACCTTGCTAAAGCGCACACCCAACGGACGATTCTGCCCGTCCACATCCGTGGTGGTCACGGTGACACCGGCGTTCGTGACTGTGTAAAACACACGATGCTCATTGGCCTCGGCCTGCACCTCGGCGGTGATGTCTTCCGCCGGCGTTACCAGACGGTTTTCGAACTTCACGGTGCCGGTATACGTGACACCCTTCGCCAACGCCAGCACGCCCACCTGTGCGCTCGGCGCTTGGGGGCCGTTGCCATCGCTGTCATCGATGTAGGACGTCAGCGCGGCGCCACCCACCGACGGCGTAAGTGTGAGCGTGACGCGAGAAATCACCTCAGACTCACCGCCAGGCGCCGTGGCGGAGTCTCCACAGGCAGACACGGCCAACACCAGCGCGCTCGCGCCAGCCAATACCACACCACGTGACATCCCGCGCGACACACGTTCGATCATGACGATACTCCTGTTACGGTCAGGGGAAGAAAGAGAATCGGATGCAACGCCCCTCCTCGCCGACATCCGAACACCACGTCAGAACGGCATCGTGAGGCGCAACACCACGTCACGACCCGCATCGTTCACGAATAGCCGATAGCGACTGAGATAGTCGCGGTAGCGCGTGTCCAGCGCGTTGTTCACCGACAGTGACACGTCAACGCGCTGCCCATGCACGCGCGCGCCCGTGCTGCCCGCCTCGAACTGCATCAGCGCGTACCCCGCCGTCGGCAGCGTGTACACGGTGCCCGCTGGCACGCCGTCCTGTTGGCGTACCATCTGTGTGCCGGCCCCCACGAACCACGACCCAAGGACCGGCCGGCGCCCCTGTACTCGCGTGGTGAATGACAACCGGTCGGCCGGCATATCGAATAGCGGGCCGCCATTGATCCGGTCGGTGCCTCGCACCGCGGTGCCATTCAGCCGCAGTTGCACGCGCGTGTGTGGACTCCAATCTCCAGACAGTTCGACGCCACGCAGACGCGCATCGGTTTGCGCATAGCGATAACCGGGGAAGGCTCCGCGAATGGTTTGCACCGGCTCGCTCGGCTGGAGGTACATGAAGCCGACAATCGTGTTGCGGTAGGTGGCCGCTTCCGCGTTGAACGTCGGCCGTGTGAACCGCAGCGTGGCCTCGAGACCCTGCGAGCGCTCCGGATTCAGTGCGGCATTCCCCAACTCGTATTGCGCGGTGCCATGGTGCACACCCTGCGCATACCGCTCGTTCCCCGTCGGTGGCCGCCAAGCTCGCGCCGCGCGCACCGCGATGTCGAGTCCATCCGCCACGAGATACGCGGCTCCGAACGACCCGGAGAAGTCGCGCCAGGTGCGCGTGCCCGCGGCGCTGCGAATGCCCTGATCGGCGTACGCAATGGTGGTCTGCGAAATGGCATCGCCGCGAAGCCCGGCGTTGAACGACAGACGCCCGAACGCGAGATCCTCCTGCGCGTACAGCGCCCCCTGCCACAGGTCGTAGCCGGGAATCAGGAACGCCTTGCCCAGTGTCTGATTGCCCTGCGCGAGCCCGCTCGTTCCGATCGTGCCTTTCAGCCCGCGCCATCGTGCGTGGGTCCAACGGAGATCGAGCGAGTTGCTATACAGCTTGAGGTTGAAGGCTGCCTCATCCCGGAATCGGAGCGGGCCATGATTATCAAACTCTCGGCGATGGTTGTACTGCAGCCCGTACACCACTTCCACCTCGCCGGCGTTCGGCGCCGCAAACGTAAAGCGTGTGCGCAGTGTGGTGTGGCTCACCTGCTGACTCGGTCGACCGATGCCGTACGTGAACGAGGAATCGGTGGGCGGCGCGGTCATGGCGCGCTGGAGATCGTCGACGTTGCCGACGTGCGCCTGCTTGAGCACGCCAAGTTCGGTGCCGAAACGACTGAGCGACACATTCGCCGTGCCCCACGAGCGCGAAACACCGAACGCTACGCTGCCATTCAGCTCGCGAAAACCGGTATTCGATAAGTAGTAATCCGGCGCCCCTCCGTTACCAGCTACGCGCGATGTCAGACGCACGCGATAGCCGGTGGCACCGAGTCCAGGCAGCACCAGGTCGGCCCCTCCCGCACTCATGGAGAGTGCCGCTTGGCGACTGTTGCTGAACGTATTGAGCGCAATGTCACCGTGTGTACCACCGCTATCGGGCACCGATGCGTGATCCACGCGCACCACGCCACCCAGTGCATCAGCGCCGTACAGCACCGTGGCCGCCCCGCGAATAACGGTCACACCGCTCGCTTCGAAGCTGTCGATGTTCGGTGCGTGCTCTGTGCCCCACTGTTGGTCTTCCTGACGCAGCCCCGCGTTCATCACCAGCACCCGCTGCGAATTGAGCCCACGGATCACCGGCTTGGCGATGCTCGGTCCGAATTGAATGACCGCAACGCCCGGCAAATTCTTGATGGTTTCGCCCAGCGTTTGGCCGCGCGTGGCCGCCAGCGCCGCGGCATCCAGCGTGCTCGTAGCTGCCACGCGACCGAGACGCTCGGCCATCGTGTCGGCGCGCACGGCCACTTCCTGCAGCTGCGTCGTCGCCACCGTGAGATGCACGGTGATCAACCGATCGGCGTCGGTGAGATCCACCCGCTCCTCGTGCGGCGCAAAACCCAACGCGCGCACCCCGAGTCGTACCACTTCGGCGGGAAGATCGCGGAAGTCGAACCGTCCCTTGTCGTCGGAACGCGTGCTGAAGGCCTGCGCGGTCGTACCGCGTGCGCGGGGCGACGCCTGCACGGTGACGGTCGCGTTTCGAAGCGGCCGTCCACTGACTTCGTCTTCCACGATGCCATGGAGATGGCGCGCCGCGCCATGTGGCGTTGCCTGAGCCGCCAGCGCCGACCCGAACGGGGCAAGGGCGACGGCGCCAGCGATAGCGCCAGCCACAGCAACGAGACGACGGCCTGTGCCGCGGCGAAGTCGTAAGAGCAGGGAACCCATCATGATGTCGCGGAAGATACTGATAAACCGCGATCAGTAAAGGCTCCATGGCAATTCGGTTCGCCTATCCCTGGGTCAGCGGACCTGCACGCTGTCGGTCTGCAAGCGGATGCGGGCCAAAGCCTCCACCCGTCGCTGAATATCGCGCCGGGTGGCGACCGTTGTGCGTCGAGTGAAATCCAACGTGAGCGTGGGAATCAGGACCACGGAGTCGG
>JBBQSM010000255.1:0-4673 GCA_038234895.1 Gemmatimonadales bacterium | reverse complement strand
TACGTGGGTGGTGATCGCTACATGAAGGCGGGTCTCGTGAACGCGTGGTATACGCAGGCGGACAGCGGCCGCTATCTGGTCACGAAAGACACGATGGATCGATTCGTCTTCAAGGTGCCGTCGCTGCGAAACATCGATCGCACGGGCCCCTATTTCCACGATGGCTCCACCGCCAGCCTCGTCGATGCCGTCCGGCTGATGGCACATCACCAGCTTGGCAAGGAACTCTCGCCAACGCAGGTCAACTCGATCGTCACGTGGCTCGGCGCGCTGACCGGTACGCTGCCGTCCGAGTACATCGCATACCCGTCCAAGCCCAAGCAGTAGTCGTCGCATCGTGCAGGTCGCTCACCACATCCAAAATGACCACACTCCGATCCACCTCTCGATCCACCCCTGCCGCGATCACGTCGGCAAGCATCCGCCCCGTTCTCACCGGACTCCTGCTCGGTGTGCTCACGCTGCTCTTCGGATTTCTCATGGGCGTCGTGTTCGGGCTCAACGAAGACGCGATCAAGAGTCGCCTCAACGCTTCCGCTGCGGCGGTGGAGAGTACCGTCTACAAGCAGGACGCCGCTGCGGCGAAGGCGGTGCTGGAGAAGTCATGGAGCTACATGCAGCGCGCGCATCTGCATGCGGGCGCGCTCGGCGCCGTGACGATCGGACTTTCACTCACGCTGGTGTTGCTTGGTACGTCGCCCAAAGTGGCCGCCGCGCTCAGCGGCGCGCTGGGTGCGGGCAGTCTGGGCTACTCCGTCTTTTGGATGTGGGCCGGATTCCGCGCGCCGGGGCTCGGCAGTACCGGTCTGGCCAAGGAATCGCTGGCCTGGCTGGCGATCCCGTCATCGGGTGCAGTCGTCGCAGCAACATGTGCAGTCGCCGTGCTGCTGGGCATGGCGATCGTACGACATGTGCCCGGTGCCGAACCTGTGCGGAGCGACTGAAGCAGCGCGCATCGGGCAACTGCCTGCACGAGTCGCATTACATTACCTCCCGTGCGCACACCACTCGCGTCACGGGAGAAGAGAGCCGTGTTGCCAATCCGTCGCTTACCGGTGCGACCCGACGCGGCCGCACTCGAGGAGGAAGCTGAACAGCTCCTCGAGGAGACTCGTGCCGGAGATGGCGCGTCGTCTGCTGCCTTCACCACCGGTTCGCTCGCAGGCGCGCAGCAGCACCTCGCCGAAAGATACCAAGCCAACGACTGGACCCGGCTGATGCAAGCGGTCTCGTTAGCCGACGCGATCTGGCGAGACGACATCGACACCGTCCGCGCACTCGTCACGGCGCATCCGTCACTGCTGCACGAGCCTGTGCTCCTTCGCGCAGACAGCAACTGGGGTGCTCCGCTATCGTACGCGGCAAACCTCGGGCGCGATGACATCATCCGCATGCTCTACCAACTGGGCGCCACCGATCTCGAGCATGCACTCGATCGGGCTGCGCTTCAAGGGCAAGTGCAGACGGTGCGCATGCTGCACGCGTGGCTCGGAGCGCCGGTTCCACCCGACGACGCGCTGAGCGGTCCGGCCTACACCCTCAACGAGCAGGGCACGGCGCTCCTGCTCGAACTCGGTGCGCGCGTGCTGGATGCCGAAGGTCGCCGCCTCGCGCCGGTCGACGTGGTGCTGGAAACAGACTCGCGTAAACCTGCCGTCAAACACGCCATTCTGGAGCTGTACGCGGCGCGCGGACTCGAACTCCCCGACACGCCGACGATGGCGTTGCATCGCGGGCGGATCGACCTGCTGGAGGCCCACCTGGCGCGTGATCCCTCGGTGTTGCATCGCACCTTCACACAACGCGAGATCTATCCGGCGGAGATGGGATGCACGGACGCGGCGAACGCCACCGTGGGTACGCCGCTGGACGGCACGACGTTGCTGCATATGGCCGTGGACTACGACGAGCTTGAGATCGCGCGCTGGCTGCTTGCACGCGGCTTCGACGTGAACGCGCGTTCGGCGGTGGGCGCGAGCGGCTTTGGTGGCTATAGCGCGCTGTTCAATACCGTGGTCTCACAACCGAACTTCTGGATGAACTACCAGTCGCGCGGTCCGTTCGTCGCGCCGATGACCGAGCTGTTACTCGCGCACGGTGCAGACGTGAATGTGCGGGCGTCCATCTGGAAATCGTTGCATCCCGGGCACGGCGACCCTGCCCGACATGACTATCGCGATGTCACACCGCTTTCGTGGGGTCGACGCTTTCACGCGCCCATCTTCGTGAGCGCGCCGGCGCTCCAGCTTATCGCTGACGCAGGCGGCGTGGAGTAGGCGGGCCGTCGTCTGCCGCTACGTTGTCGCGAGCCACGGTGCGATCACCGAACGGAACTCGGCAACGGTGCGAAACCGGTCCGATGGCGCGCGCGCGAGACAGCGCTGGACGGCGGCGTCGAGGGTGGGATCGACGGTGTCGCGGTGCTCCCGCACCGGCGTGACGGCGCCCGCAAACTTCCGGCTGGCCACGAGGGTTGGCGATGTGCTGGCAAAGGGCACGTCGCCGGCCAGCATTTGATAGAGGATGCAGCCGAGACTGTAGAGGTCGGCGCGGGCATCGAGTCGTGTGTCGCCGGCCAATTGCTCCGGACTTTGATACGCCGGCGAGCCGACTCGCAGCGCCGACGAGGTCTGGTCGTGCGAAATGGCGACGGTGAGCGCATCCGCGATGCCCATACCCACCACCGACGTGCCCTCGTCGCTCGTGTAGACAAAGCGCGGGCGCAGGTCGGCGTGCAGGACCCCTTGTTCGTGCGCGCCCTGCAACGCGGCGGCAATGTCGTCGGCGATCTGCAATGCGTCGCGCACCGGCAGTTGCTTGTCGCGATCGAGCACGTCGCGCAGACAGCGACCGGACGCGCGACCCACCACATAGTAGATGGAGCCGGTGTGCGAACCGACTTCGTAGAAGGGCACCAGTCGCGGATGCCGCAGCGCCACGAGTCGTTCGAGCCCACCGATGAGACGGCCCGCGTCGGCGACGGTGGCCAGCGACGGATCGACGAGATGAATGTCCACTTCGCGCTCATGCAAGCGGTCGTACGCCCCGTACACCACGGACACGCCCGCCGAACGCCGTCCCGCGTCGATAACGAAACGGTCACCGAAGGCGGTGTCGAACCACGAGCGCTGCTTCTCCAGCGCCTTCTGCCGACTGGAGGCAAAGATGTCGGCGGCGCTGCTGCGAGGTGTCAGCGTCTTGTCGGTCCGTTCACCGAATCGACCTTCTCGCAGTTGGACCATGAGGGCGAGAATGGCGGACTCGACCTCCGCCCCCAACTCCTCGCGCACGAGGGACTGATGCACGGCAGCAAAACGCAGGGCGCTCGTCGCGTCGCCGGTGTGCGCCAGCGAGCGCATCACACCAAGCGTGTAGCGCGAGCTGAGGGGATGTTCGGCGGCCAACCGTCGCCACCACGGCAGCGCGCCGGCGTGGTCGTTTCGCGAGGTGGCCCGTTCCGCGCACCGCTCGAGCGCTCCGGTAACGAGTCGGGCATACGTCGTGCGCGCGTCGTCCACCCACTGCTCGAACGGTGGGGAATCGCCGAGAAAGAAGCCGTCGAGAAACGTGCCCAGGCAGAGCGCGACCACCCGTTCGTCGGCACCCGCCTCCACGGCATCGTGCAGGTCCAGCAGGTCCGACGACATGACGGATGGGTTGAGCTGCAGCGCTTCGGTACCGATAAACAATCCGTCCACGTCGAGCGCTCGCTGGACGGCGTGCATCGCCTGTCGCAACGAATGTCGAGCCCGCTCCGCGTCCGTCTCGGGCCACAGGTAGGCCACGAGCTTGTCCCGACTGATCGTACCACGCCCTGCGGCTGCGACGAGGGTAAGCAGCGCCAGACGTCGCCGCTGGCTCGCGGCCCCGACGTGCATCTCCCCGTGCTGCCGAAGCAGAACACTTCCGAACGTGGTGAGTCGCAGCATCAGTGGGCGGGACATCGAAGGAAAGCACTGCGGCGGTGTGCCGCAGAGGCTGACTGGTCAATATGCAGCCCGTGCGTCAGTCGTCGAGATGACGGAAAGTTGACGCAACGGTGATGGCGCTGGTCGTACCCTGCCTGCTCCCCCCCGCCCGGAACGCGATTGCGTCAGGCGGGTTCCGAGTTTCGGCAAGAGGCCCCACCATGCCCTACCCTTCGCGCGTCGTGCTTGGCGCGTCGCCCACGCAGCGTGTGTATCTCCTGCAGTCGGACCGACTGGTGCTGCGCTTTGATACGCACGACCGCGAGCGCATCGATGAATTTCTGCGTCGGCTGGCCATCGAATCTGAGCAGCCGCTTCCCGGCAGTGGTCTCGTACCCAGCCTGACGTCCGATACACGCATTGTACGGGTCGCGCCCCGCGGTGATGGAATCGATGCCCTGGCTCGCCGACTGTTATCGCTGTCCGGGCAGCCGGCAAACGTGGTCATGGCCACGCCCGTCTACCACCTCGACGGCGGCGGCCCGGAAACGGGCGTCTCTCCGGTCCCCGGTCGACTGCTGGTGCAGTTCGGTCCGCAGGTGAACGAAGAGGCGCGCCGGCGCGTGGCGGAGCGGCTGCAGCTCAGTCGGCACGCGGTCGCGTCGGCTGCGATCGCCCCCTTCGAACTGCTGGTGCCGGTCGTTGCGTCAAACGGCGCCGGGCGTACGCGTTCGATACATGCGGACTCGGACGCGGCGCGCGTCG
>JBBQSM010000254.1:0-4764 GCA_038234895.1 Gemmatimonadales bacterium | reverse complement strand
GGCAACGGCTTTGCCACATACGGCCGAGTAAGCGCACAACAAACCAGTGGCTATCGCGACCACAGTGGTGTCGAAGGGCGCTCGGCGTTCGTGGGCGCGGGCTGGTTCGGGCGCACGAACATCCTGAAAGTGACCGCACTGGCCGGACTGCTGGCGGATACGCTGTCGTACACGGGTGCCACACTGGCCGAACTGCAGCAAAACCGCCGGTTCAATCCGCTGGCGCCCGATGAACTCGACCGGTTCGGTCAGCAGATGGTCTCGCTTGCCTACACCCGTATCATGAGCGGAACCACCACGCTCAACACCACGGTGTACCGCAATTCCGCCGACGGCCGCTACGACTACTTCGACGGCAACGATCGCTACCGGTTCGGGCTCATGCATTCGTGGTACGGCGTGACCAGCGCGGTCAATCACGAGCGTGGCGCGTTGCAACTCAACGCGGGCATCAACGCCAACACGTACCAGCGCGCCCACCGCGCGTGGCTGCGCCCCGATCTCGCCACCACGCTCTACGACAACACCGGCCACAAGCAAGATGCGAGCGCATTCGCCAAGGCGACGCTCGAGCGGGGGCGTGCCCGGTGGTTCGTGGATGTGCAAGCGCGCCACGCCACGTTCCGCTACGAACCGGATGCCGCCGCCGGCATCACGGAACGGTCAATCGATTGGACGTTTCTCAATCCCAAGGCCGGCGTGACAATTCGCGTGGCCGACGGCGTGTCGGCCTTCGCTTCGTACGGGCGCACGACGCGCGAACCGGCGCGCAGCGATCTACTGGCCGGCGACGACGACCTGAACGCCGGCAACGTGGCCGACTATGGGGACTTCACGCGCGTGAAGCCGGAGTCGGTGCGTGACGCCGAGTTGGGAATCAACCTCACGAGGACCGCGTTCGATCTGTCGGCCAACGTGTACAGCATGGACTTCACGAACGACATCGCCCGGATCGGTGCCCCTACGGCATCGGGTGCGATCCTGCGCCGCAATGTGGGCAGCAGCTACCGGCGCGGCCTCGAGCTGGACGGGACGTGGCGTGCGCTGCCGCGTCTGTCGGTCGGCGGCAACGTGGCGTGGAGTACGAATCGCATTCGGCAGTTCACCGATTCCTCGCGCGGCACACCGGTGCTGCGCCGCAACGTGGAACCGCTGCTCACGCCCCGATTCGTCGCGGCGCAGCGGGTCGAAGTGACGCCGCACCGTGCGCTGTCGTTGCTGGTCGAAGGCCGATACCAGTCGCGCGCCTTCCTCGACAACACCAGCAGCGCCGATCGGGTGCTCCCCGACTTCTACGTACTGGATGCCGGTGCACGACTGACCGCCGGACGCTATGCGCTCACCGTGCGCGGTGTCAATCTCGGCGACACGCAGAAGTTCGGCAGTGGATCGGTCTCCGGCTCGGGGCGCGTGCGGTATTTCGTGTTGCCGGCACGCGCGCTGCATGTGACTGCGGAAATCGGCTTCTGACCCTCCATACGGCTACATACGGCTACATACGGCTACATGCGGCCGGTGAGCTTGCGACGCGAGTCGTCGAGTGCGGCGCGCAGCGCGAGGGCTTTTTCACGCGCGCTGCCGTTGCGGGATGCGTCGCGGAGTGCGGTACGGAGGGCGCGGGCGGCGTCGTCGCTCACGGCGTCGCCGGCCAACAGCGCGGTGGCCGCCACCTCGTAGATGGCCACCGTCGCCGCCGGCTGTCCGTCGTTGTAGAGCGGGGCACCGCGTGCGATCGCCAGATCGATTAGCGCGGCGGCACTGTTGCCGGACGCGTTGCCACCCGACGCATTCGAGTTGGTTTCGTTGGCGGGTTCGGCGGGAATGAGCACGCGGTCGATCACGTGAATGAGACCATTGCTTGCCGGCACATCGGCAATGCGCACCGTGGCGTCGTTGATGCGGAGCAGGTCGCCATCGGTGCTCACGCGCACGTTCTGTCCCGCAACGGTCTGCGCGGAGCGGACCGTGCGCGCCTGCGCGGCGGTGACGCGTCCCGCCACCACGTGATAGGTGAGAATCGTGCGCAGACGGTCGCGGTTCTGCGGCTTGAGCAACTCATCCACCGTGCCGCCAGGCAAGCGACGGAACGCGTCGTCGGTTGGAGCGAAGACCGTGAACGGACCGCGGCCGAGCAGTGTCTCGGTCAGCCCTGCGGCCTCGACGGCTGCGAGGAGCGTGGTGAAGCTGCCGGCGGTCTTGGCCACCTGCGGAATGGTCGGTCCGGGGCGGCTGTTGTGCTGCGCGTGTGCGGCAGTGACAGGGGCCAGACCCGCGCCGATGACGCCGGCGGCGAGGAGGCGGAACAGGATCCGTGGGGTGCGCATGCAAACCTTCCTGGGCAATGAGGCATCGAAGCGAACGTGAACGGGCAGTCCTTCGTCCGTTCCGACCAACCGGATGCACCAACGCGCTGTCCAATTCGCGGGGCGGGACACTCGCCCGGGGTTTCGTTGGTGTGCATCCGGTTTCGCGATTGGTGCGAAGGCTCATATGACCGTGGAGTGACAGTGCCGCTTGATCGGAGTTCGCATGGAGAGGGAATGGTCGGAACATCACGCGTGCGGATGGACGACGAGCGCGCGCTGAGCGGCGCGGTCACGGCGCGTGCGCGGCTGGCGCTGGTTGAGGCGCGACCTGCCGGCGGTGACGAGCTGCCGGCGTTGCTGCCGCGCATCGCGGCGGGCGACGAACGGGCGGTGCGCGAGTGCGTCAACCGATACGGTGCGCTGGTCTGGTCGTTGGCGCGTCGCTGGTCGGCCGACACCTCCGATGCCGAAGATGCCGTACAGGATATCTTCATCGATCTGTGGCGGTCGGCCTCCCGCTTCGATGCGACGCGGGCTACCGAGGCGGGCTGGGTGGCCATGATCGCCAGGCGACGGCTGATCGATCGTGCACGTCGCAGCAAAACGGCGCCAACGCTCGAGTCATTTCCGGCCGGCTTCGACGTCGAAGACGAAACAGGACGCGATGGGGATGCGGATATCGATCTCGCCTCGCGCGCCGAACGTGCACGCGCGGTGCTGCGTACGCTCCCCGACGCGCAACGTCGCCTGCTCGAGCTGTCGCTGCTTGACGGCAAGTCGCACGACGAGATCGCGCGGGAGACGGACCTGCCGCTTGGTACGGTGAAATCACACATACGTCGCGGTCTGCTGCGCGCCCGTGCGCTGCTGCAGTCCACAATCGCGACGCGCGAGGATACGAAACGATGAGTCCCCAGCACGGTCCGCGCACGGAGAGTGCGGAGTGGGAGTTGGTCATGGCCGAACTCACCGCCGCGATGCACGCGGAAATGCCCGCCGAGCCGCTGCCGGCCGAACTCGCCGAAGGCGTCATACAGGCCGGCGAAGTCATGGTGAAACCGGCAATCGTTCTACCGCGGCGGCAGCGCACCCGCTGGCAGTGGGCGGGTTGGGCGGCTGCGGCCGCCGTGCTCATCGTCGCGCTGCTGGTGCCGCGCGCTTCGGTCACGTCAGCTCCGTCGGCCAAACAGATTCGCGCCACGTTGCTCGCCGAGGCGGCCGATGTACAAAGGCTCGAGTGGGCCGCGACCACGGACTCTGCGGCGTATGGCGCCGGGGGCGACGTGGTGTGGAGCACGTCCGCCCAATCCGGCGTGATGCGTCTGGTCGGCTTGCTCCCGAACGACCGGGCACGCTGGCAGTACCAACTGTGGATCTTCGACAAGCGCCGCGATGAGCGGTATCCGGTGGATGGTGGCGTGTTCGACGTGCCGACCGGGGGCGGCGAGATTCTCGTGCCCGTGAGCGCGCGGCTGCCCGTTGGCGAGGCGGTGATGTTCGCCATCACGGTCGAACCGGCGGGCGGAGTGGTGGTGTCCACACGTGAACGGATCGCGCTGCTGGCCAAGTCGGGCGGGTGACGCGGCGTTGTCGCAGGGACCGGGTATCTGGCCCGGCTGCTGCGCCGGGCGGGCGCGTCATGCATGTTGTCTCGCATGTCATACCTCTCAGTCAGCATGCGCGCCGCGCGCCGGCGAACCTTGTGGGTGGTGCAGGCCGTCTGTGTTGCCGCACCCTTGTTGGTGACGGCACCGATTCAGGCCCAGTCCGCGCAGGGTCAGGCGGCCACGTCCGTCCGACCTTCCATCGACGCATGGCGGCGTACACACGAGCGTGAGATTCTCGACGACGCCTTCGCGCTGCTGTCGATTCCCAACGTCGCCAGTGATTCGGTTGGCATCCAACGCAATGTCGAGGCGCTGACGGCGGCTTTCGCCAAACGCGGCGTAGCGCTCCGCCCGATTCGTGCCGCCAGCGGTGGCAACCCCGCACTGACCGGTGAGCTCAAGGCGCCGGGCGCGACGCGCACGGTCATGATGTATGCGCACTACGACGGACAGCCGGTGGCGAGCGGCGGATGGGACGGCGCGCCGTTCACGCCGGAGCTGCGCCGCTTCGTGAACAGTGTCGCCACCGATGCCGTGCCGCTGCCTGCGCGTGGCGACACGGTCGATCCTCAGGTGCGTATCCGCGCCCGCTCGGCGAGTGACGACAAGGGACCGATCATCGCGATGCTGGCGGCGCTCGATGCCATGAAGGCGCAGCGGCTGACTCCGTCCGTCAACGTGAAATTCTTTCTCGATGGCGAGGAGGAAGCGGGCAACGATCATCTCGGCGAGCAGTTGCGGCAGCACAAGGAGGCACTGCGCGCCGACGCGTGGCTGTTCTTCGACGGGCCGATGCATGTGAGTGGTGCGCCGCAGCTCGTGCTGGGCGTGCGCGGGGTGACAGGGGTGGA
>JBBQSM010000253.1:0-4807 GCA_038234895.1 Gemmatimonadales bacterium | reverse complement strand
GATGACACCGCCGGATGCCTTGGAGCCGTAGATGGCGGCGGCCGCAGAGCCCTTGAGAATGTCCACGTTCTCGATGTCGTTCGGATTCAGGTCGGCGATACGATTGACCGGATTCTCCTGCGCGCCGACCGAGATACCCGTCCCTGACGCACGCGTGACCTTGTTGGTGCCCGAGCCGATGGAGACGTCGCTGACGATGACACCGTCGATGACGTAGAGCGGTTGCGCGGAGCCGAGAATGGAGGAGATGCCGCGGATACGAATGCGGTTGCCGCCGCCCGGTGCGCCGGTGGATTGCGAGATCTGCGCACCGGCGACCTTGCCTTGAAACGCATTCTCGATGGACTGTGCCGACACCTTGTTCACTTCGGCACCGCTCACGCTGGCGACATCGTTGGCGAGGTTGCGCCGCGAGATGCCGGAGGCCTGACCGGTGACCACGACCTGATCGAGGTTGAGCACGTCCTTTCTCAGGATGATCTCGATGGTGTTGGTGCCGGCGGGTACCTGCACATTGCGCATCGGATAGCCAAGACGCCGGACGACGAGCACGACGTTGCCTGCCGGTGCGCCGACAATGGTGAAGGCGCCATCGTCGCGGGAAAGCGTGCCGAGATTGGTGCCCTGCACCTGAAGCTGTGCGGCAACGATCGGCGCGTTGCTTCCCTCCTCGAGCACTTTACCGGTAAGCGTGCGCACCTGCGCAGCAAGCGACGTGCTGGTGAGTGTCAGTGCGGCCAACAGCACGGCAAATCTCGTGCGACTACGTGCGAGAACTTCTGTCATCAGTGGTTCCTCCACCACGGTGTGGTTGTCCCTTCCGGCTTGTGCCGCAGTCCGTACTCCGCCATGTCCATGAGTCTGGCCATGTTGCCACCAGGTCCTGCGTAGCAGTGCCCGCGTTGATCGCCCCAAACGAAATAGCCCTCGTAATGCGGGTTGGTGGTGGACTTGAGCCATGATTCGAGTTCCCGGGTCGCGCGATCGAGGTGGAAATTGTCCATGTCGCCGATGTAGATGTGCAGCTTGTCCACGAGCTTTGGTCCGTTTGTCGGCCACGTGCGTTTGAGGTACTCGAGGATGTCGAAGTTCTCCTTCCAGTACGTGGCCACCGTCGGGTCGATGACGCCAGTCTTCGGATCGAAGACGGCCTTGAAGTAGCCGTCGGGGCCGAGCGGACCGAAGGCCGCGCTCCAGATGTCGAGCTGTCCGCCGCTGCGTCCTTTGGTGCCGTTGACCAGTTCCATCCACGCGCGCTGCTGCGCGGTCTGCCGCACTTCGCCGTTAATCTCGCGTGAGTTGATCGTCGGCGTGCGATGCCACTCGGTGACCTGCTTGTAGTAGCCGTTGGCGTCCTTGTAGAGATTCATGCCCTCGACATCGGTGAACGTCACCGGATCGGGGCAGTAGGCCCACGTGCCGCCAAAGAAGTCGGGATTCCATACCTGCAACGCCAGCGCCTCCCATCCGCCGGTCGATCCACCCGACAGCCACCGCGCCCACGGCTCCGAGATCACGCGGTAGCGCTTCTCGAATTCAGGGATGAGTTCCTGCAGGAACGCATCGCCGTACGGGCCCACGTTCACCGAATTCACCGCGTACGAGTCGTCGAAGTAGGGGGTCGGATGCTGAAACGTCACCGCGATCAGGCGCGGCGTATCGTCGGCCAGCCACCAGTTGCGGAACGTCGTGTCGCGATCAAAGCCGTATGGTGCGGCGAGCGAGAAATGCCCCTGCACATGATTGGCGGGATACCGAATCGTGCTGGTGGCGTAGCCTTTGGGAAGCAGCACCGTGGCACCCAGATAAATCGGACGCCCCCAGAACTTGGTGAGTAGCGGCGACTGGAACTTGAAGCGCTTCACGTACTCGTCGTCTGCGGGGATAACCACCGGCGGCACGACTTCGGTCACCGCGATGCGCGTCGTGGTCGCGGCGCGTGGATCGATACGCAGCTTGCGCGGCACACTGTAGAGATTGCCGGGCGAGCGGTTCCACGCCTGTCCTTCCCACTGGTCGTCGTGCATCCAGACGGTATGCCCGTCGGCGCGCTTGAATTCGCTGTACACGTTGACGACCGCCTGCACCCAGTACTCGCCCGCGGGCAGATCGGTCATATCGGCCACCGGCGTGCCGAGGTCGGTGCCGTCCACCACAATCGGCTGCCCTGGTGTCACGCGAGCAAAATCCCGTGCGAACATCGGCGCGCCGACACGCCCGATTTGCAGACGCGGTTCGCGCTCGTTCGACCGGGAGAGGATGACGAAGGCGCGGCCCGTAGTGGGACCGGTCCTGACCGTCGCGGGAATAGTGATCTCAAAGCGAGCTCGTGCATTTCCCGATGGCCACTCCAACAACGGAGCGCGCTGCGCAATGGCAGAGCTCGCCAACATGGCAAACGACAGCGTCAGAGTGCCGAGCCGTTTGTGTCGGGAGGCGAGCACTCCCCGAAACCGGTGTGTACGCCAGCGTGCAATCACTATTCGTAGCCCGCGGAAAGGGGGAGACCTGCAGAAACGGCGAACATGCTATTGACGATCAGGGCTCGAATGCCGACATTGGTCACAGTGTGTTGCGGAGCACTATTTCCGTAGACGCAGTTAACTCCTCTTCCAGCTTTCCCGATAGATGACAAGACTTCGCAGCCGGGTGCTTGCCGCCGTCCTTGGCGCCACGACGCTGGCCTTTGCCCCCGCGGTGCAGGCGCAGACGCTCTCGGGCAACCTCACGGTAGACAACTACTTCACGGCGTACCTCAGCAACAGCGCGAACTCGCTGGGTACGGCGCTCGTGAGTGGCAACAACTGGCCGAGCACCTATTCGTTCAACAACATCGCGCTGACGCCGGGGCAGAACTACTACCTGCACATCGCGGCCGGTGACTACGGCGTGATCTCCGGCGTGCTCGGCTCGTTCTCGCTCGCCGGCAGCGGCTTCCAGTTCGCCAACGGCCAGCAGACGCTGAACACGAACACGGTCAACTGGACTGGCAGTCTCGGCGCCACGCTTCCGGCCGCTGGTGGTCCGCAGGTTTCAGCGCCGTACAGTTTCTCCACGCCTGTTGGTTCCGCTCCGGCGCCGCTCATCAGCCAGGGCACGAACGGCGTAGGACCGTGGGGCAATCAGTTCCCGACGATCTCGTCGCAGGCGCAGTGGATCTGGACGCAGGACAACTGCGTCAACTGCGGCCGCTACTTCTCGACGATGATCACGTCCACGGTGCCGGAGCCGAGCACGTGGGCGCTCATGGGCACCGGTCTGGTCGCGATTGCGTTCTTCGGACGTCGCCGTCGTTCGGTGTAACACCGCGTCGCTGCTATAACACGCAGCATGCACGTAGAGCAGGGCGGAGAGACGGTCATCGTCTCCCCGCCCTGTTTCGTTTCCGCAGCATCGGCGCGAAACTATGCTACGAGGACAAGGACGATGTCGGAAGCCAAGACCAAACCCACCAATGAAACGCTCGAGTCGTATCTCGACCGGGTGCCTGACGCCGAGCGACGTGCCGACTGCGCACAGGTCGCCGCGTTGATGCAGAAAATCACCGGACAGCCAGCGGTGATCTGGGGAACCGGCATCGTGGGATTCGGTCGCTATCGCTACACGTACGCCAGCGGGCACTCCGGCGACTGGCCGGTGACCGCCTTCGCCGCGCGTAAGAACGACCTTTCCCTCTACATCATGCCGGGCGTGGAATCGTTCCCTGATTTGATGAGCAAGCTCGGCAAGTTCAAGCACGGCAAATCGTGCCTGTACGTGAAGCGACTGCGCGACGTGGACCTGCCGACGCTGACCGAGCTCGTTACACGGGGCGTGGACGCGATGAAGGCGCAGCGCGTCGAGTAGTCGAGCGTGCTGCGCCTTGGATTAAGCACGGGCACCACACTCCGCCGTTGACTACGAGGCGGACCGTCCAAGGATTGCCCTGCCCAGGCCCTTGATCCACGTGCGAGTTCGCGCGGTAGGGACATCGCTTGCCTGCGGCTGCACCGGCGACGGCGACAGCATGTCAGGGCGATATTGATTGATCGACAGCTCAGCGTGGGCGATGACGGCGCGCACCTGTTCTTCTTTGAGCGGTTCGAACGGTTTGAACTGGAATGGATGCTCGCGCGCCCGTTCGGCGAACGCATGCATGGCCGGCCACTCGCGCGAGAGTCGCGGCATCAACTCCAGCACCGTGGCCAGCAGCAGCTTGGAGCTGGGCTGCTCGCCGAACGAGTACGTCAGGTACCGATCCGGTGCGAGTCGCCAGAACGCCTCGGTGGCTTCGTTGATGTTTACCGCATCGTATTCGAGCGCGGTGCACATCAATCCCCAGAGTACATGACGCTCACGTCCGCTCATGTTACGCGTGGGCGATTCCGGTGCTTTGTGCCAGTGGCGCAGATACGCCTTGTCGAGCACGTAGCCCGTCGGAAATCCGTGCCGCCACATGCGCACGTTGAGCTCTGTCCATTCGCCCCAGAACTCTCGGCGCGGATTGAAGCCTCCGATGTCCGCGAACAGTCGTCGATAGCCGGCGACCAGCATCCCCTGGATCGGCATAAAACGAATGCCATCCACATCCACATGGGGTGTAGAATCGCGCGGTTTGAAGCGCGTGTCGGTGTCTTCTTCGTACGACGGTAGTCCCACGATGCCCATCGGGTGTGAGCGCAACGCCTCTTCGATCGCGCCGAGCACGTCGCCGTGCAGCGTGAGATCATCGTCGATGAACGCGATGAGGGGGGTGCGACAGACCGATAACTGCATGCGGCGGCCGCTGCCGATCGTTGGTTCGGAGCTGTTGACGTAGAGGCGAATA
>JBBQSM010000252.1:0-4907 GCA_038234895.1 Gemmatimonadales bacterium | reverse complement strand
CATTTCGGTCACGGCGCGCGACTCGTCGGGGAACAAGGCGACGGCGGTACTGTCGGTGAATGCGCAGACGATTCCGCTCTTCCAGTTCGGTGTGTTCTACGAGAACGATCTCGAGATCAATCCCGGCGCCCCCATGACCTTCGCGGGATGGGTACACACCAACGGCAATCTGTACGTATCGTCGGCCAGCGCAGGCTTTCAAAGTCAGCTGACCACACCGGACAGCGTCTTCTGGAACCGTAAGGATGCCAACAACCGCCTCAATGGTGTGCGCATCAACAATGCGGCGGGCACGGCGGTACTGCTCGATTTCGATTCGCGCAGCCACTTCGGTCCGACGTTCGTCACGCGCAGTCAACAAAAGTTCAACGGTCGGCTGATGACGTCGGCGCACGGCGTGCGTCCGCTCAAGCTGCCGCTGCCGGTGAACATGCCGCCAGTCACGCTGGTGATGCCGCGTGACGGTACGGATACCCAGATGGTACGCGACGTGAAAATGGCCTGGAAGGCCGACTGGTATATGACCATCGACGCGTCGGTGTACGAAACGTTCGCCGCGGACACGGTAGCGATGAAGACCAACTTTTGCGACTTCATCACCATCCAGCGCACCGGCGGCATGACCGTACCGACCGCAGCGGCCTGCCGTCGCATGTTCAAGCCGCGTGTGAACGCGTTTTACGAAGGGCGCGAGGACCTGCGTCCCGACTTGCTCGACGTGCACATGGATTCGCTGCGCATCTGGTCGGACAGCGCACCGGCGCAGCGCGCACCGCGCATCATCTATTTCGAATTTACGAACACCAACACCACGGCGCAGAATGACTACGTCGCCGTCCGCTTGCGGCAGGGTGCACGGTTGCCGATGCCGTCTACCAACGCGGATACGGGCGGCGTGTCGATCGTGACGGAGCGTCCGATGTACGTGCTTGGTGACTACAACACCAACGTGTGGCGGCCAGCTGCGCTGATGGGCGACGCCGTGACGTTCCTGAGCAATCCGCCCAACGTGCGCATGCGCGACTCGACCGGCCTCGCCGGCCGATGCAGCGCGAACACCGGCTGGTGCGATGCGATGCAACAGACGATGACGCAGCGAACATCGCGCGGCAGCACAGTGCACGCGGCCATTCTCGCCGGACACTCGCCGACTCCCTGTGACTATGCCCGTGCCGGTTGCGGTGGCGGTATCTACGGCGGTGGTCTGGAGAACTTCCCGCGCTTTCTCGAGCACTGGGGTGGTGTCACGTTCCGCTATACCGGCTCGCTCGTCTCCCTGTACACGAACCGGTTCTCCACGGGTCTCTGGGGCAACACTGCCAACGTCGGCTACGGCCCGGGAGCCTACTACTCCGCTCCCACGCGCGCCTGGAGTTTCGACGTGAACTTCCGATTCCCCGAACGCCTGCCACCCGGCACGCCGTCCGTGGGTACGGTGCTGCAGACGGCGTTCCGTCCGCTCTACTGAGATGATCATGTCACGCACAAGCGCCCGTCTCCACGCACCTGTTCGCGGCGCACCGCGGGGATTCACGCTCATCGAAATTCTGATGGTTGTGGCCGTGGTGGGGATCATGATGACGATCGTGGTGCCGCGGATGCGCGTGTCCGAAGCCACGGAAGTGCAGTTGGCCGGCATGCAGCTCGCACAGGACATCGACCTGACGCGCACGCGCGCACTGTCCACACGCAGCATCGCGCGCATCCATTTCTCGCAGGTGACCAAAAGCTCGTCGTACTCCGGATTTCTGGACGACGACGGCGACAGCACGATTACCCAGACCAACACCGAGCAACTCGCGCTGCAAGCGTTTGGCAAGCGTTCGTTGCCGCCGCGCATCGAGATCGGACGCGGAACGGCCACGGGACTACCGGGCGAAAGCTCGGGTGGCGGCGTGACCTTCGCCAACGATGACGTCGACTTCGATACGCGCGGACTCCCGTCACCGATGGGCACAGCGGGAACCGTGTATCTGCACCATGCGGCGGACCAGTCGGCAGTCGTTGCCGTCGCCGTTTCACCATCCGGCAGCGTCCGTCTGTGGACGTGGAAGAACGGAGGTTGGCAATGAGTAGCATCCAGATGCCGTCGCGCGCACGAACGATGCGCCGCCGGCCCGATCGCATCGCGCGCGGCTTCACGTTGGTGTCCACGCTCGTGGCCATCATCCTGCTGGCGGTGGGTATGACGTCGCTGGCCACGGCCAGTGGAAATACCATCACCATGCAAACGCTCGCGCAGAACCGCACGAACGCCATCGCGATCGCGCGCAGCTATATGGAAGAAGTACGCACCCGCGATCCGTGGACGGTCCAGACGGAGACGGCCGCTCGGTTGGACTCGGACGGGCAGGCGTCGGCGACCGGCGCATTCGTGCGCACACTCACCGTCGCGGAAACGCGTAACAACCTGCTCCAGGTGGACGTCGCCGTGGTGTATCCGCGTGGGACGCAGCCAGTGACGCTCACCACCTCCTTCTACCGTGGAAACGGACTGGCGGCCCAATGATCACACGTCGACGTTCCGGATTCACGCTCGTCGAGCTGTTGATGTCGATGACGATCGGCGTCGTGGTGCTCACGGCCGCTACCAGTTTCGCCATGCGCAGCTGGGAGACACGCCGTGGGTGGACGGTCCGTGAATCGGTAGATCGCAACGCGCGCTTCGTTGGTATGTCGCTGGCGCGTGACGCGCAGGAAGCGGGCGTGGCCATTGAGAGCACGCCGACCTTCGGCACGGTCGGTTCGTTCGGCGATACGCTGTCGATTCTTTCCGTGCCGTTCACGAATGTCGAAGCGCCGGTCTATCCAATCTTCGACGACGGCGACACGCTGCCGAACTATCCGCCTGGCGGCACCTGCGGCACCACCTGCATCGAGTTCATTCAGGGCGCCGGCACACTGCAGCTGGCAGCCGGTGACCTGGCGCGCCTGCAGATCGGAACCACTCGGCGCCTGCTCTACCTCACCGACGTCCAAGCTTCGGGCGGTGGACGCTTTCGCGTGGATTTCCTGGCGATGAACCGGCTGCTCGGCCGTTCGGCGGGAATTGACAGTGTGCTGCTCACGCGATCCGGTACAACGATTCAGAAGCTGAAGGCGGTTGTGTACTGGCGCGACGTGTCCACGAATACGCTGATGCGCGCCGAGCAACTCGACGCGTCGGGGGCACCGATCGGACGCGCATTGGCGACCGGCACGACCGACTTTCAGACGTCGATTCTTTTTACGGGGAATCGCGAAGCGCCCGGATACAGCGGATTGGACACGGACACGCTCAATGACGGCAACGATATGATCGGCCTGCGGGTTCGTGCGCGCATGATGACCGACAAGGTGGACCCTGCGGTGAACAATGGGTATCCGGTATATCGCTGGTACGACTGGAAGGTCGCGCCGCGCAACTTGATGTACGAGAAAAACCGGTAGCGCGAACGGCGCGGCTCGCGAACAAGGGATCGCGAACAACAGCAGGGGTCGCGAACAACAGCAGGGATTGCGAACAGCGCGGGCTGCGCCGCGAGTGGAACCGAGCGGGTGAGGGCGCTTTCGCGATCGGTGGGGTTGGTGCGCTTGAGGTTGAAATGGCCCGCCCCCAACCTGAAATTCCGTCTGCGGCAACGCGACAACGCGCGAACAGGCACCGTGCCCGTTCGCGCGTTCTCGCGTTACTCGCGATCCCTGCCGTTGTTCGCGTTACTTGGCGTCAGGCTTGCTGAAGTCCACGGTCGGTGCCACGCGCGCCGCCGCGTCGGTCACTTCGAAGTAGGCGCGCGGCTTCGCACCGGTCGCCTTCGCGGTCATGACTGCCGGAAATTTGCGGATGTACTCATTGTACGTGCGCACGGCGCCGTTGTAGTCGGTGCGTGACACGGCGATCCGGTTTTCCGTACCCGTCAGCTCGTCTTGCAGCTTGAGAAACGCCTGGTCGGACTTGAGCTGCGGATACGCTTCGATCACAACGTTCAGACCGCGCATCGCCGTGGTGAGCTGCTGATTCGCGTCGGCCAACTCAGCCGGGTCCGACCCACCCGGCTTCTGCAACGCACCCGTCAACCCGGCGCGCGCCTTTGCGATCCCGATGAACACGTCGCTCTCCTGCTGCGCGAGTCCCTTCACCGTGTTCACAAGGTTGCCGATCAGATCGGCGCGACGCTGCAGCTGCGCATCGATGTTCTTCTTGGCCTGTTCGGCCTGTTCGTCGTACGACTGAATCGAGTTGTAGCCGCACGACGTCAACGCCAGCGGCGACGCCAGCACCAACGCGAGGGGCAATGCACGTACGAGCGAGCGCAGGCGACGGGGCATGCGCGAAGACTGCACGGTGTTCATCTGGTTCATCCTCAAGAGGAAAGGGAATCGACTGCCGTTGCCGGCGGAGTGAAACGATCGAGATACGCGACAAGCGATTCCATCCCTTGTACGTACCCCGCCAACACGGACTCGGTCTCACGCTCGGGCACCGCAGTCCCGCGCACCAACGCCGACACCCGTTCGTACGGCGCCGCTTCAAACCCGCACTGTTGTGCGACCGCGCGAATGACCTGCACGCCGTCGCGCATCGGACGCACGCCGTGCAACCGCAGTACGGCACGAAAGATCACCAGCAGCGCGCTGTAGCTGGCATCGAGCAACTGCGTCTGCCGCTTCGCGTCGGTGCCTGCCACCATCACGCCGCGCCGCAACCGCAACAGCTTGCCCATCGCCTCGTTTTCCGTTTGCAGGCGCAAATCGGCCACTTGGACCGCGATCCCGTCCATCGGCATCGTGCCATGCAACACCCGGTGACGCTCGAGGATGTCGGCGTACTCCATCGGGAAGATATCCGCCGACCGCTGCCACTCCGACACGGTCAGCGTCAGTGGCGGGGGATTGCCCGCCTCCTGCCACGCCCGCGTCGTTTGGGC
>JBBQSM010000251.1:0-4998 GCA_038234895.1 Gemmatimonadales bacterium | reverse complement strand
GCGTCCGCTCGACGCCTGAGCCCTGACTGCCGTACGGCAGTCCACTCACCCCAAGTCACGGAGTATTGCAATGCAGTTGCCGGTGCCCGACGATCTCGGAAATCTGCTCTTCTCGGTGGGCGGCGTGGCGATCGTGCTCGCGCTCATCTTCGGTATCGTGGCGCTGACCAAGTTCGTGCTCGTGATTGTGCCGCCCAACATGGTCGCGGTGATCACGGGCCGCCGACGCGTGCTCACCGACGGCAGTACGGTGGGCTATCGCGTGGTGCGCGGCGGGCGCACGGTGCGCATTCCGGTGCTCGAGCAGATCCAGTGGATGACGCTGAACACCATTCCGCTCACGATCAGCGTGCGCAACGCCATCGCGCGCGGCGGCATTCCGATCGATGTGCAGGCGGTCGCCAACGTGAAGATCGCCTCCATGCCGGAGGAGGTGTTCAACAACGCCGTGGAGCGCATTCTGGGCAGCCAGACGCAGGTGGCCGAACTGGCACAGGAAACGCTCGCCGCCAACCTGCGCGGCGTGCTCTCGACGCTCACGCCGGAAGAAGCGAACGAAGATCGCGTCAAGTTCGAAGCAGAGTTGATGAAGGAAGTCACGCGCGACCTGCAGAAGCTGGGGCTGCAGCTGGACATGCTCAAGATTCAGAACATCAGCGACGAAGCGGGTTATCTGCGCGCCTATGGACGCATTCGGACCGCCGAAGTCCTGCGCGATGCGCAGATTGCCGAAGCCCGCACCACGGCAGAAACGGAGCGGGAGAAGGCACGCGCCACGCAGGAGTCCGACGTGGCCCGGGCGCAGTCGCAGATGATGGTTGCCACCGCACAAAACGAACTGCGCGTGCAGCAGGCCCAGCTCGATCAGCAGGCGCAGATCGCCGAACGCACCGCGCGTGCGGCGGCCGACGAAGCGCAGGCGCGCGCGGAAAAGGCGGTGCAGGAAGCGCGGGTGGAAGTGACGCGGGTTCGCTTGCAGGTGGAACAGATCGAGCCGGCCCGCGCGAGGGCGGAAGCGGCGCGCGCCGAAGCCGAAGCCGCCGCCGCGCCGGTCATCGCGCAAGGTGAAGCACAGGCGCGCGCACTCAAGGCCGTGATGGATCAGATGACGGCGGCAGGCGATCGTGGCGTCGCGTTGCTGTACCTGCAGCAATTGCCCTCGCTCATCGACCGGCTCGCCGAAGCTGCCGGTAATATCCGTATCGATCGGCTGGTGGTCATGGATCCGGGCGACGGCACGGGAACTGCAGCAGCGGCAAAGCAACGATTGGGCGCGATGTCGAGTCTGCTCGAAGCCGCGGCCGCACAGTACGGCATCAATCCCGACGCGATGTTGCAGGGTATTGCCGGCACCCTGGCCGGCGCGCCACCTGCCGCGCTCGTCGCGGACACGTCGCGCGAAAACACCACGGGCCGCGACCCGGCACGCAGCGACGCGTAGTCCCGACTTTCACGTTTCTCCGGATCGCCCCTGCGGCATTTTTTGGACTTCTGGCCGGCCATCGTCTCGATCGTACACGTGCTCGCTGCGACGGCGGTCACGATGCACGCGGTCCTTGGTCGGCGCGAAGTGCCGGCCGTCATCGGATGGGTGGGACTGGTCTGGTTGGCGCCGATCGTCGGATCGGCGCTCTACGTCGCGTTTGGTGTCAACCGCATTCGACGCGCAGGGGCCAGACTCTGGTCGCAAGGGGACACGGATACCGCGCTTGCTGTCGTGCCAGCTCGCGACGAACTGCCGGCGCACTTGCTCGAATGCTCGCCGGCCATGGACGAAATGGTGCGATTGGGCGCAGCGGTTACCGGGCTGCCGCTGCGCCACGGCAACCGCATCACGCCACTCGTCGACGGCGATGACGCTTATCCGGCCATGCTTGAGGCCATTGCCGGCGCGGAGCGTTCGGTGCTGCTGGCCAGCTACATCTTCGACAACGACCGCGTGGGCGTGCAGTTCAGCGCGGCGCTGGCCGACGCACAACGGCGCGGTGTGCTGGTGCGCGTGCTGATCGACGACGTTGGCGCGCGTTATTCCCGTCCGCCCATGCCCACCAGGTTGCGCGCGCTCGGCGTACCCGTCGCCACCTTTCTCCCAACGCGCGGCGCGCTGTTCATGCGCTACGCCAACCTGCGCAACCATCGCAAACTGCTTATCGTCGACGGGAGCGTTGGCTTCACCGGCGGGATGAACATCCGCGAAGGCCATCAGCTGTCGCTCGCTCCCGCCGTGCCGGTGCGCTGCCTGCACTTTCGCGTCGAGGGGCCGATCGTCACCGATATGCTGCGCTCGTTCGAACAGGACTGGACGTTCACCACCGGTGAGGCGTTGTCCGACGTTGAGCACTCCTTCCGCAGCGACGTCTCCGCGGGCAACGTCACTGCGCGCTCCGTGCCAGACGGTCCGGATTCGGACATCGAGAATATGCCGGAGATCATTCTGGGCGCGCTGGCGGCTGCACGACGGCGCATCGCCATCGTGACACCGTATTTTCTGCCGGACGCGCGCATTCTTTCGGCGCTGCGTGTCGCCGCGCTGCGCGGACTCGACGTCGACCTGATTATTCCCGTCCGCAATAACGTTCGGGTGATGGACTGGGCGACGATGCCGCAGATGACCGCACTGCTTGAGAGCGGCTGCCGCGTCTGGCGTACGCCGCCGCCTTTCGACCACACCAAGCTGCTCGTCGTCGACGGCGTGTGGTCGTTGATCGGCTCAACCAATTGGGACGCGCGCAGCCTGCGCCTGAACTTCGAACACAATCTGGAGTGCTACGACGTTGAACTCGCCCAGCGGCTCGAGATGATGGTCACGTCGCGTATGCAGCACGGCATTCCACTCACGTTAGGCGACTTGCACGCGCGCACGCTGCCGATACAGATCCGCGACGGACTGGCGCGACTGCTGTCACCGTACCTGTAGCGGTCAGCGATACATCTGCACCGGCATTTGACGCGCCTCGGTCGACGCCATCCAGCGCACCACGCCGTCCACAATGCCCTGCGCGTACGCACCAATCCCGGCCGGCGTCCGCAGGAAGGCCTCGCGCTCCGGCAGCACGATCCCGCTCCCTTCCACCAGCACCGACACTGCCCACGCCGGACGCAACACGGCGAACTCGCCCTGATACGAGCCGAGCGCCGGATGCTCCATGGCACCGGCCACGGACGTCAGCAGCATGGCGGAGAGCGTACGGGCGTTCGGATGCATCCAGTACGTTTGCGTTCCGTGCACCGCCTCGGGCGGTCGTCCTGCGCCCGGCGCGTTGAGGTGAATGGAGATAAACAGCTGCGCCGCCGACTGCTCGGCAATTAACGCGCGCGCCTCGAGCGACACGGGCGCGCGGTCGGTGCGTGTCAATTGCACGGTCGCGCCGAGTGCGCGCAGTCGTTCGGCGGCAACCGTGGCCACGGCAAGGGTCGCCGAGTCTTCGTGCAGACGGGACGGCCCAATCGTGCCGTCGGGGGGATGGCCCGGGTCGAGTGCGACGACGAGACCGCGTAACGGTTGCGTGGACGACGCCGAGCGCGGCGGCACCGGACGCAGGCGCAAATGCAACGCGCCGTCGTGCCATTCCGTGCGCCACCCCAGCGGCATCGCGGCAAGCTGCACGTCGAGCACCAATCGCTCCGGTGCGCTGTCGCTGGCCACGATGCGGCGCACCGTGCGCCCGTCGCCGGCAAGCGCGGCCGGCAGGGCCGCCCACGATGCGCCGTAGATGGTCCAATAGAGGTGATCCGCCGAGAGCTCGACGCTGGTCGGGAGCCGGTCGGAGAGCGTCACGGACACAAGGACACCGGCAGAATCGAACAGGGTACGCGGAGGTCCGGCTGTTACCACCGCCGAGCGCGGACGGGTGACCGTGTCGGCATCGATGACGGGAATCCACACATGCTCCTCCGGCGCGAGGCGTAGTCGCAACGAACGATCCGTGCGTCGGTCGGCGAGCAGGCGCATCCCCTGTGGCAGCGGCAGCGCGACATCGCCACCCGGACGCCATCGCGAATAAATCGGACGCCACTGTGTGGCACTATCGGCCGTATCGCTCGGCAGCCGGCGCATGGTGACCCAGCGCGCCCAATCGCGTACGTCACCTTCGGGTGGGGTGCTTGACGCAGGGGCCTGGCCAGCACCACGCTGCATGACGATAGTGCGGACGACCGAATCGGAACCGGTGCGCGCCACCAGACGAAGGGACGGCCGCGAACCTGGGGGTACGGCAACAAAGGCGGCGAAGGTGCCGTTGCGCTCCACCTGCAGCGGACGGCCATTGAGAGCGAGTGACGCGCGACCCGTTCCCACCGTCCCCCAGAGTGGGGTCGAGTCCACAGCCGGTACAGGCGTACTGTCGGTGGGGAACGTGACGTCCACTTGCAGGGGGCCGTCGCGAGACGGAATGCGTCGGTCCTGTGCGTCGCAGGCGACGATCGACAGCACGACACTCACGGAGAGAGCACGCAGTGAAACGGACATCAATCGCGACAGACGCGAAGCCGACGAATCCCGTCCGGTGAACAGTGCGCGCATCATCCTCTGGTCGGTGGTGGTGGCAATCCTGCTCGGGGGCGCCGACACGGTGCTGACGGCCACCGCGCGTCATGACGACGTGCGTGCGCTGCAGCGGACCGCGCCGGTGGAGACAAACTACATGCGCACGGCGCGCACCGAAGGACATCCGGTCCGCGAACAGGTTTGGGTGCCGATGGACGGGATCGCGCCGGTCGCGGCCTGCGCGGTCGTCCTCGCGGAAGACGAGGAGTTCTTCCGGAACGGCACACTACGATGGCCGGCGCAGCGTGCGCTGCTGGGGCGTGTGCTGCACGGCGACTTTTCGCGCGGCGGCAGCGGTATCGCGCAGCAGCTCGCGCGCAATCTCTACCTGAGCGCCGATCGCACACCGCGTCGCAAGCTGCGCGAATATGCGCTGGCCGTGGAGCTCACTCGCACGCTGCCCAAGGACCGCATTCTCGAGCTGTACCTGAACGTGGCGGAATGGGGCGATG
>JBBQSM010000250.1:0-5054 GCA_038234895.1 Gemmatimonadales bacterium | reverse complement strand
CCACAGGTGGCAGAGATCCAACCGTCGATCCGCGGCGTAGCCCTCGTGATGACCGACGTTGCGCTGGTTGTCCATGTGTGGATCGCGGCGGTCGCGGCCATACGTACGGTCCCCCTTCTCATGCACGAGGACACTTCTGTGGCTCCATCATTCATTACAACGCGTGTGTCGCGTC
The DNA here is from genome assembly GCA_038234895.1 of Gemmatimonadales bacterium. Classification (GTDB taxonomy): domain Bacteria; phylum Gemmatimonadota; class Gemmatimonadetes; order Gemmatimonadales; family Gemmatimonadaceae; genus Gemmatimonas. The sequence continues at coordinate 4,879 of JBBQSM010000250.1, read as the reverse complement.
TGGTCGCGGTGCTACTGGCCGCCGGCTCGCTCGGCGTCGCCGGAGCGGTATACGCATCCGACCATCAGGATACGCCTGAAGTCGAGCTCAATCCGCGCATGGACATCAATGATGTCTACGCCTTTCCGGGCTCAAGTGCCGATCGACTTGCGCTCATCCTGACGACGTCGAGCCCCATCGCTGGGCAAACGGCGTCGTTCGATCCCGATCTGCTGTATCAGTTGAAGGTCGACAACAATGGCGATGCCGTTGAAGATCTCGTATTCCAGATCACGTTTGATGCCGGCGTCGGTTCAGCGCAGCGGTACACGATTCGTGGACCCGTGGCACCCATGATGACGGGCACGAAGTCAGGGCTTGTCACCACTGGCCCGGTTGTCACGGGTACGGTTGGCAGCATCGGCGGATCGGCCACCGGGACGCAGGTATTCACCGGCGTGCGCGCTGACCCGTTTGTGATCGACCTTGAGCAGTTCTTCAACATCGTGCCCGATCGCCGCCCGTCCACCGGCCCGCTCTCCGGACCGGCTACCCCGACGGCCACGGCATTCCGCTCACCCGGCGTCGACTTCCTGCGCCCGTTCAACACACTCGCCATCGCCATCGAACTGCCGAAGTCACAGCTACAGTCGAGCGCGGACGCCGCCGCCAAGTTCGGCGTGTGGGGCACGATCAGCCGATGAATACGCCTCTTACACAATACGGAGCTTCACGCATGCGCCGCTTCTTCACGCTTCGCACCCTGTCCGTCGCGCTCGCCCTTCCCTTGATGGCGGCGTGCAGTGACGACACTGACAACAACATGATGACCGGACCCGATGGCACGTCGGTTCGTGTCTACTCGCAGGTGGAACGCCTTGGCAATCCGCTGGTGAGCGAAGTGTTCTTTGCCAAGCGCGATCACGGCTTGCATAACACGACCGCACCGGTCACCGACGTAAACAACGGCTTCCGCGTGAAGATCAAAGCCTTCACGGATGCGTTCGGACGCGGCAACACGATCGGCAACACGCTCGGCGCTGTGCTCGTGCCGGACATGCTGATGGTGTTCCCAAATCGCGCGGCGAATACGTCGGGTTGGTTGAGCTGGGCGCTCGCGAACGGATACGGCGGTCGCAATCTCAAGGATGACGTGGTCGATGCGGGTTTGACGGCAACGTTCGGCAACCTGCTTGATCCCGCCGCTGCAGTGTTGCCGGGACTTACTTCGGACAACGTGAGCACGTCCTTGCGCACGTACCCGACCACCTTCCCGTATCTCGAAGCCGCACGATGATCTCGCGAACGGCGATGTGTTCAGTGGCGGTCGCGGTCGCAGTGGTGGCCGCTGGTGGAGTGACCGTGACCCGCATGGCCGCGGTCGACCTCACTGTGCCGGCCGCGATCGCCGCCGACGCATCGCCGGACCGCGTGTTCGGATTTAAGGAGCGTGCGCAGCGGGACGTGCAGATCGATGTCTGGAATCAGGCACTCGAAGCGGACCCGGTGAGTGCGCTGGCACTTGGACACCTCGCCGCGCTGCACCTGCAGCGTGCGAGAGAGGGTGGGCCGACCGACGACTACGTGCACGCGGAAGCGTTGGCGCGCCAGTCGTTGGCGCTGCGTACCAATCGCAACGCGCGAACGGCGGTGACGCTGACCTCGACGTTGTTGGCCCAGCATCGTTTTACGGAAGCGCTTGCGGTGGCACGAATGGTCGTGGCCTGGGAGCCTGAGCAGCCGGAGTATCGGGCACTGCTAGGCGAAGTGGCCATGGAAGTGGGCGATGATAGCACTGCGGCCGCCATGTTCACGTATGTGTGGAGTGCGCGGACCAATCTGTCGGTCGCGCCGAGACTGGCACGATGGCTGGAACTTACGAATCACGTCATGAAGGCGCGTCAAGTGATGACGGCGGCGCGCGACGAAGCCGTGTCGCGTCGAGACATTGCCAGCGAGACCAAGGCGTGGTTTCACCTGCGAGTGGGCGATCTGGAGCTGCGCGCCGGTAACGCGCGTGCGGCATCGGATGCGTTTCGCGCCGGTCTGGCCATCGAGGCAAACGACCATCGCTTGATGGCCGCGATGGCTCGGCTGGCTGCGGCGGAAGCCTCGCCGTTGAATGCGATCGCCTGGGGCGAACGCGCGATCGCTATTCAGATGGAACCGGGCACGCTTGGCTTGCTGGCCGAGTCGTACCGCGCGCTTGGGCAGGTGGAGAAGGCCGCCGAATACGAGCAGGTGCTGGCGGTGGTCGCGGCTGGGCAATCAGGGCAGTATCACCGTGCGTGGAGTTTGTTCCTGCTCGATCGTGGTGAGCAGACCGCCGATGTGCTGGCGCGGGCGCAGGCTGAGCTTGAGACACGTAAAGACGTGTACGGGTATGATCTGGCGGCGTGGGCCATGCACCGTGCCGGCCGCTCACGAGAGGCGCGTACGTTGATGGCGCAGGCGATGCGATTCAACACACCCGATCCGTTGTTACGGCGTCATGCGCGCGTGATCGGTGTGGCGCGTCGCGGTGAGTCGGCAAACATTGTCACGGCGGGGCGCTGATGCTATCGGAACTGCTGGCGTATGCGACGCTCGGATTTCGGCATATCGTCGCGTGGGATGCGGCGGATCACGTGCTCTTTCTGCTGGTACTCGCCGCGATCTACCGGGCGCGCGACTGGCGGCAGGTGGCATGGGTGGTGAGTGCATTCACGGTGGGCCACTCGATCACGCTGGCGTTGGCAGTCACCGACACGCTGGTGCTGTCACCGTCGCTGGTTGAGTTTCTGATTCCGCTCACGATCGTGGCCACGGCGATCGAGAATCTCGTGCAGCGCGAGCATGCGGCGGCCGGCGTGTTTTCGAGAAACCGGGTGGTCTTTGCCGCGCTGTTCGGCTTGGTGCATGGCGCGGGCTTCGCAGGCTACCTGCGTGAACTCTTTTTAGATTCCATTGCGGTGCCGCTGATCGGATTCAATCTGGGTATCGAAGCGGGGCAGTTGGTGGCGTTGGGTGTGATCGCTCTTGTGTTTCGCGCGGCGGACTCGCTGTTGCGTGCCGCGGCGCCGTCTCGTGAGGCGTTCCCATTGCGATTGGCTGGCGTGTCGGTGGGTGTGATGCTGGTGGCATCGGTGTGGGCCTGGGAGCGACTGCCACGATGACACGCGCGCTGCTGGCCGTTGTTACGACGTTGGTATTGGCTCTGCCGGTGCGTCAGGCGGCGGGGCACGCCATTCACACGACGCACACGGTCGTGACGGCGGACGCAAACGGTTATACGCTGACCGTGCGCGCGTTCGCCGATGATCTCTCGTTGTCGGTTGCGCGGTTTGCGGGACGAACGCCGCCGCGCGACTCGTCGTTGGTGCTGCGGGAGCTGGTGGCGTACGCGTCAGCACGCATGCCGGTAACCAATACGTCCGGCGCGCGCTTGCCAATGCAATCCTGCGGCGTGCGTCGCGTGCAAGAGGCGTACCTGCTTTGCTTTCGAGTGACGGCGCCGGTGGCCGCGCTCACTACGCTCCGGCTCAGCAACCAACTGCTGTCCGAGCTGCATGCGGACCAGGTGAACATCGTGCAATGCGACGTGGCGGGGACCCGGCGGACCAACCTGTTTACGCGTGGGCGCGCGGCGGCGGCGATTGTCGCGCGAGGTGCGTGCGCACAGACCTGATGCATGCCCCGGGCGATCTGTACCAGATCAGAAACCAGTGGCGTATTGCCGGTCCGCGCATTCGTTTTGTCTATAGACCCCTTGCCCGGACGGCTGCCCCTGAGTGACGACGTCGTTGCCATTACCCGTACCCTCGCGCATCGCTATCGCCTCGAACGTGAGCTCGGCCGCGGCGGTATGGGCACCGTGTATCTCGCGCGCGACACGCAACTGGACCGCCCGGTGGCGCTCAAGGTGCTTCCCCGGGAGTTCGCGGCTGTACCCGAACTGCGCGAGCGCTTCCTGCGGGAGACTCGCCTCGCCGCGGGCTTCTCACATCCGAACATCGTGCCGGTGTTCGCCATCGAGGAGAGCGATGAGGTGCTCGCGTTCGCGATGGGATTTGTGGAGGGGGAATCGCTGGCAGCACGGGTGGCGCGCGAGGGGCCGCTTTCGCAGCGCGATGTTGTGCGGCTGCTTCAGGACGTCGGCTATGCCCTGGCGTACGCCCACGGGCGAGGCGTGGTGCATCGCGACATCAAGCCCGACAACATCATGATCGAGCGGGCCACCGGCCGTGCGCTGGTCATGGACTTTGGTATCGCCCGCGCCATTACGCCGGTGCAAGACAAGCCGGGGCTCACGCGGGTGGGGGAGGTGGTGGGGACGCCGGAGTACATGAGCCCCGAGCAGGCCACCGGTGATCATGTCGACGGTCGGGCCGACCTCTACTCGCTGGGGTTGGTGGCGTGGTACGCGCTCAGTGGACGTACGGCGATGGAGGGTGAGTCCACCCAGCGCATCCTCGTGCGGCAGCTTACCGAGGCTGTGCCACCGGCCATATCGGTTCGCCCGGAGCTGCCGTCGGCGCTGTGTGCGGTGGTGGACCGGTGCTGCGCCAAGGATGCCGCGGACCGCTACCCCACGGCCGAAGCCCTGGTGGACGCCCTTGATGCCACGCAGCTCGCCACCGCCGAAGTACCTGTTGCCGTGCGACTGCTCGTGCCCGACCTCATGGCCATTCTGGTGCGAGCCGGCGTAGCGATCGTGCTCCTGGCGTATGGAAACTACCGACTCGTCGGGTACGGGAACGCCAGCGTCTTCTCCTTCGGCCTGGTGGCGTTGGCGATGACCTGGGTGCGCACGCTGACCACGGTGCAGGAGATCCGTCGACTCCGGCGCGCGGGCTTCACCGTCGCAGAGCTACAGCGACTGATGCAGGTCGTGCAAGCCGAACGGGATGCGGTGCGGGCG
>JBBQSM010000249.1:0-5109 GCA_038234895.1 Gemmatimonadales bacterium | reverse complement strand
GCTGGAGGCGATGACGTCCGTCTTCGAATCGAGCTGGATGTAGCGGAGGCTGAACTTGTTGGCGTCGTTCGCATTGAAGTCGACCTTCGCAATCACACGCTTGGCCGGCGTCTCGAAATTGTACCCGTTGACCGGGCCGGTCTCGTACTGGAAGCGATCCTTGAGGAACGTCGTGAGTCCTGCGACATCGCTCGCGAGGACACGGGTCGTGTTGCCAACGGTCGGCTGGCCACCCGTGTTGGTGACGAAGTTCGTGCCTGGGCGCGTCTGCTCATCCTGCTCGTAGTTGACGAAGAAGAAGAGCTTGTTCTTGATGATCGGACCACCGAGGCGTACGCCTGTCTGGACGAAGTCGAACGTTCCGCGGTTGAACGGCAGGCGACCCGCGTTTTCGCCAACGAAGCTCTGGTCGCGCTGCAGGCGATAGAGCGAGCCAGACAGCGTGTTGGTACCGCTCTTGGTCACGGCATTCACGCCAGCGCCAACGAAGTTGCCCTGCCGCACGTCGAATGGCGCGACGTTCACCTGAATCTGGTCGACGGCGTCGAGCGGGATCGGCGAGACGCCGGTACGACCGCCGGGCGTGGCACCCGAGCCGAGTCCGAAGGAGTTGTTGAAGTAGGATCCGTCGACGGTGATGTTGTTGAGACGGCTGTCCTGGCCGGCGAACGACTGGCCCGAGGCCTGCGGGGTGAGGCGCGTGAAGTCGTTGATGGAGCGGCTGACGGTCGGAAGCTGCTCGAGGGCGTCGCGGCTGACGGTTGTCGCGGCACCTGTGCGCGACGAGCTCAGCACACCACCACTCTGGGCCGTGATGGAGACAGCTGCGAGCTGTACGGCGGCGGGGGCAATGACGAAGTTCACCTCAGTGGCGACGCCGAGTTGAATTACGACGTTCGTCTCAGTCCGTGGCGCGAAGCCGATGGTGGTCGCGGTGATCGTGTATGGACCACCGACGCGCATGCCGGGTACGGAATAGCGACCATCTGAGCGCGTGAGCGCCTGATACGCTGTGCCTGAGGGAAGGTGCAGCGCTCGCACGCGCGCGCCAGCGACGCCTTCCTTGCTCGACTGCGCTGTGACGCGACCCGTGAGCGAACCGGTCGTGACTCCCTGGGCGGGCAAAATCGTCGCGGTCGCGGCAATACCCACCGCAACGATCGACGCTACAAAGAATTTCTTCATTCCGAATCTCCAGAAGTGAATTACCGCGACCGCGGGCCGTCGTTACAAAGCTAGACAGGCTCGCAACCGCGAATGCTGAAACCGCTAGCGACCTCTTCCATTCGCCGCGCGCTGTATGGGCTCGGGAAAGTGACCGTGCGCCCCGACCGACCCCCGCTGACGTTGCGAGAGTGATCGCGCGACGACGGCGGCTGGCCGCAGGAGTAAATAAGCGCGCGATCGGGGGCATCGGGGGGATACGACCGCACCACAGGCTGGCTGTGACTGAGGAGTTACAGGCCGTGGCGCCGGCTGATTCCTGGTGGCGCGGGCGGGGGCAGGCGGTGGCGCAGGGCGCGTGACGGCGTGGCCTGATGAGGTGCAGCGTGTGAAGCAATACCCGGGACGAGACTCGAACTCGTATACCCCGAAGGGTGGGGGATTTTGAGTCCCCTGCGTCTACCGATTCCGCCACCCGGGCAGGTGCTGAGACTCGAAATATATACCCTCTTGATCGGATACGCTAACTCATTGCAGCGGTGTCGATTGAGACGCGCAGCGCGACCGCGCTTCGTGCGCTGACTGGAGTGCGACAGTCGGCATCGTGGCACGCTCGATCTGACAATTCTGCCAAAGAAGGCGCGCCTAATTTACCCCCATGTTTTGTTTGTGCGGTTCGGAGCGTCGCGCGCTCGAATACCTCGTTCAAACCGGCCCTGCCGGTAGCCGACCACGAACAGGACCGCGCCGCTGACGGCCATGTGAGAGGTCAGAATCGCCCACGCGCCGATGCCGATATCGACCCCCGCATCGCAGTCGAGCACGCCCGAAGGGGCCTCTCGCGCGCCACCGCTGCGCCCTGCAGAGCCGGAGCGGCAGAGCGGCAGATCAGGTCCTCGATGTCGGCCGCGATTTCGCGCATCGTGCATGAGTCGACGTCGACACCGGTCGCCGTCCACTCGGTGCTGGTAGCGGGCACTCATCCCGAGTGACGACGACGACGTGCGGTGCCCTCCCGCGCGCCGATCCCGCCGGTCAGATTCCCGCGACCCACCCGCCGCCGGCCTCCACACGGGCGAAAGCGCCCGCTCCTGAGGGATCCAATGGTCACGAGAGTCTCATGCACAGTGGCCGCTGCGATGCTCGTGACACTGGCGGTCGGGTGTGCGAAGAAGGCGGATTTGCCGAATTGGACCACCTACGGCGGCAGCCCCGCCGGCGACCACTACTCGGTGCTCGACCAGATCGACACCGCGAACGCAGCGCAGCTCCAGCAGGTCTGGCGCTTCGACACCGGCCCGGGAGGCTTGCAAACCTCCCCGGTGATCGTCGGCGAGATCATGTATGTCGTCACGCCCGCCCAGACGATCATTGCGCTCGATGCCGCGACTGGTATCCAACGCTGGCAGCGGGTGCTTCCCGACGCGAATCAGCAGCCGGTGCGTGGACTCACGTACTGGCAGGACGGAGTCGAACGCCGTCTGCTCGTCGGCACCGGCGCGTACCTGACCGCGCTCGATCCCATGACCGGCGCACCGGTTGCGACGTTCGGAACACAGGGGCGCGTCGACCTCCGCGAAGGCCTTGGGCGACCAGCCACATCCCTGCCCGTCGCGATGACGACACCTGGTACGATATACCGCGACGTGATCATCGTGGGATTCCGCACGACGGAGTCGAAGCCCTCCGCCCCGGGCGCCGTGCGCGCCTACAGCGCGCGCACCGGTGCGTTGCAATGGTCATTCAGCTTCATCCCGAAGCCCGGCGAACGCGGGAGCGAGACGTGGCCTGCGTCAGCGCTCGCTGATGCTGGCGGCGCGAACTCCTGGCCCGGTGTCGCCGTCGACACCGCACGTGGCATCGTGTACGTGCCAACGGGATCAGCGGTGGAGGATTTTTACGGCGGTGACCGTGAGGGAAGTAATCTCTTCGCGAATTCGCTCGTCGCTCTCGAGGCCGCGACGGGTCGCTACCGCTGGCACCAGCAGCTCGTGCACCACGACATCTGGGACCGCGATCTTCCCAGCCCGCCGGTGCTGCTCACGGTGCAGCGAGATGGGCAGGCCGTCGATGCCGTTGCGCAGGCGACGAAGCACGGCTTCCTGTTCCTGTTTCACCGTGAGACCGGGGGACCGCTGTTCGACATCGAGGAGCGCGCGGTGCCGGTGAGCGACGTCCCGGGCGAGCATGCCTGGCCGACGCAGCCGCACCCCGTGCTGCCCAAGCCATTCGCGCGCCAGACGCTGACACCTGACTCGGTGACGAACCGCTCGCCCGCCGCCCGGGCGGCCGCGCTGAAGGCGCTGCGGCATATGCAGGTTGACGGTCCTTTCATGCCGCTCTCGCTCACGAAGCAGACGGTGATCTTCCCGGGCTTTGACGGCGGCGCCGAGTGGGGCGGTCAGGCCGTGGATCCCGCGCGTGGCGTGGTGTTCATAAATGCGAACGACGTGCCCTGGACGGGCGGGCTCGCGACGCGCTCTACGACTGGCGGCGCAGGCAGCGGCAAGGATTTCTACGTCCGCAACTGTGTTGCGTGCCACGGCGTGGACCTCAAGGGCAGTCCACCCGCGTTCCCGTCGCTAGAGGGCATACTGAATCGGAGGGTCGAAGGTGATGTCGCCGGCGTCATCATGGGCGGCAAGGGTCGGATGCCTGGCTTCGCCGCACAGATCGATGCTGCGAAGATCCAGGCACTGCTGGCCTACTTGCGTTCACCTGCAGCGGGCACCGCCGGACGGGAGATGGTGGCGGCCAAGGGCGGGAAGGATACGCCCGGTGAGTATGTCTTCACCGGGTACAAGAAGTTCGTCGATGCAGAGGGGTACCCTGCCGTCACGCCACCGTGGGGGACGCTGAGCGCCATCGACATGAACACGGGCAACTATTTGTGGCGCGTTCCGCTGGGGCAGTACCCGAAGCTGGCCGCCTCTGGCGAGACCGACACCGGCTCGGAGAACTACGGCGGCCCAATCCTGACCAAGGGCGGCCTGCTGTTCATCGGCGCCACGATCTACGACCGCAAGTTCCGCGCGTTCGATGCCGCCACGGGACGGGTGCTGTGGGAAGCGACCCTGCCCTTCGCCGGTGTGGCCACACCCACGACTTACATGGTCGGCGGGCGACAGTTCGTCGTCATCGCAACCAGCGCGTCACGTGACCGATCGGCCGAACCGGGTTCCTCGTATGTCGCGTTCGCGCTGCGGAAGTAGGACCTTCAGACAACGCACATGACGGTCAGTGACTCGCGGCATCGAGTTGCGGACCGTATTACCCCCTTCGCATGATTACCGGCCTCGCGTGGCCCGCACGTTCAGTTGGGATGCGAGACGAATTGCGCGCCATGATTGCGCCGCTCCTGTGCCTGTCAGCAGCTACGTTCGCCGCGAGGCACGGCGATGAGCGTTCGATAGTGGGTCGACAGCGGCGCATCAGAGCGGCGCTATTCCTCGGTTGTAAGCCCTCACAAAAGCTGAACCTCTCGATGGCGGAAGCGTCGAAGCTTCTCCCGCCAAATGTGCGGTCGCAACCCAGACGCAAACGGCGACCATCGCAACCGCCCCCGATCGAACAGACGGAATGGCAGTGTCAGACCCCGGCGGTAGCTTGACGGAGTCAGCGCGGTTAGGCACACACCGCTCATTCCGCCACGCGATCCCAGACGCACGTAACCAGCGCGCCTCTGCGACGCCCCCCGGTCGTTCGTTTCGACCGCTCACCTGAACCCCGGAGCTCAATTTGGGACCGAGATTCACTGAAGCCCTGACGTTCGCTGCCAACGCACACTCAACGCAGAGGCGGAAGGGGACCGACATTCCCTATATCGCGCATCTTCTCTCCGTGACTGCACTCGTCATCGAAGCGGGTGGCGATGAAGACACCGCAATCGCGGCCCTTCTGCATGACGCAGTCGAAGACTGCGGTGGCGCGCCAATGCTGGCCTCG
>JBBQSM010000248.1:0-5129 GCA_038234895.1 Gemmatimonadales bacterium | reverse complement strand
TCATGACGCTAGCTGCTCGAGGGCCGCCAGTCGGGCGGCAACGTCGCGGAAATTGATGTCGGTGGCGTACACGCGCTGAAAATAGCTCCGGGCCTCGCCCCACCGCTGCAGGGCTTCACACGAATATGCCAAAAGATAGAGCACTCCGACCCGTTGCTCGTCCGAAAGTCCGGGTTCGTGGAGCGCCCGCGAAAGTACGGTTGCCGCAACCTGATACTGCCCCTGCTCGACGAAGCACTGTCCGAGTGCCTCATAGGCCGGCAGCCGGTGGGTGCGACTGCGCAGCGCTTTCTGGAACTCGGCGATTGCGTCGTCGAGAAGCCCCATCTCCTTGTACGCCACTCCGAGATCGTAGCGACTCTCGAAATCCTCGTCCCCAAGTGAACGCGCGACCCCGTCCTTGAAGTGCCGGAGCAAGGCTGCAAAGTCGGCCTCCTCATCTCCGCTTACCACCGGCTCGCGCATCCGCATGCGCGTGGATGCCGGTCCGGTATCCTCGCGCAGCCAGTCCGCGAGGTTCACGAAGCTGTCCTGTGGTGCTGCGGGTGGCTTCGGCACGGGCAGCGGCGGCGCCGCATTGCCCAGCGCCGTACGCGCCCGGTCGTCCAGTGGATCAATCTCGAGCACCCGTACATACACTGCCTGCGCTCTCGACTCCTCTCCCGTACGTACCAACGTATCGGCTAAGTCGAGGTAGGCAAAGCGCAACCGCTGCTGATCCTTGAGCCGGATCGCCAGTTCGACGCGTTTCTGATGGTACGAGACTCGTTCCGGACTCACCCCAACGAGCATTTCGGACACATCAGCCGCCGACTCGATCTCCCCGCTCTGAACAAAGCCGTTCAGTGATGCTTCCAGTTCCGACAACCCGGCATCACGCTGCCCCGCTTCAAAAAGCGCCTCGGCCAGACGGCGACGTAGCGCCCAGTCCTGCGGGGCGGCGGCCGCGGCGGCGTGCAACTCGTCGCGCCTCGAACGGGCGACGGCATTGGCCACGACCGCGACGGCAGCGATCGGTAGCGACGGAGTGAGTCGCACCGCCGACCGGTCCGTATCGTCGGTGGCAGCGGAGGGCGAGTCGATCAGATGGTGCGCTTCGTCCTCGTCGGCCGATCGCGCGGCGTCAAAGACGGCTCCCGCCGTTCGCGCTGTCTCCGAAGTCGGCTCCGGATTGGGCGTCGACGCTGCTTCCGTGAGTGACCCGGCGACGAACGGCTCAGGCAACGCAGCAGTGGCGACGTGCTCTGGCTCGACCGGCGCTACGACCCCGGCGAGGGCCTCGGTCTCGTCGATCTCGTCGCGCTCCTCGACCTCTCCCGCATCCAACACGGCCGGCGCCGACGTCGGCGCGACATCCGCCGCGAACTCCGACGGAAGGGCCGCAGCCACCGCTGACGCAGCGAGGCGCAGGCCAGCGGTCACTGCGGCGTCATCCACCACGAGCGGCGGAAGCTCACCGGGCAAGATGAAGTCGTGAGGGTCGAGACGGAACGGCGGGCGACGGCTGTGCGTCTCGCCGTCTGCCGCTGCACGAGCCGCGGCCTCCGCACCCGCCTCGAGCGCCGCATCGAGTGTGGCACTGAGCGCGGGCAAGAGCGGCAGCTCCACGATGTCCGACGTTTCCGAAGGCGCAGTGTCGGTCTCGATATCCGCGTCGGCGGGACCATCGTCGACGTCCAGGAACAGCAACGCTTCCTCGTCGAGCGGCGTGAATTGGTCGAGCGTGACGAGTTCATCGAACGTCAGCAGCGCGTCGAACGGCGTCAGTTCGTCAACTACGTCAAACAGGACAGCGTCCGGCAGCACCTCGTCCAGTGCCGTCGGCTCGACGTCCTCTGCCGGCGCTTCTGCCGGCGCTTCTGCCGGCGCTTGGCTTGCCGGTGCCTCGTACGCCTCTGTGAGCACGTCGTCGATCGGATCGATGAGCAGATCGAACCTTTCGGGACCGGAAGAGTCCACGGTTGCGTCTTCGCTCGCGACTTCGGCCGCCAGCTCGATCAGCGCGCCGACCGGCTCGAGGAGCGATTCGCCGCCGACATCGCCAACGGAGGAGAACTCCACCGGCTCCAGACCAACCAACAGTTCCGCCGCGTCCGCACTCGGTCGATCGACCGAATCCAGCTGCTCCGTGATTGTTGCGACGGCCGCTCCTCGAGTGGACAGCTGATCGGCCCCGCCCACCGTGTCCAACTCCGAAAGTCGCGCGTCGGCGCCCTCGACAAGTGCCGACGCCCCCTCCAGATCGTGCGTCGGCTCAAAGTCTCCGACCAACGGCGACGCAAACTGATCGAGCGGCACCGTGGGAGTGGCGAGATCGATGAACGGCAGCGAGGCCGCCACAGCCGGTGCCGCAGATACCCCGGTCGGCGCAGCAACGGTGTCGGCCGTCATGGGCGGCGTCCGACCGGCCTGGGCGGCGCCGTAGTCCACCTCGAGGAATATCAGGTCCGACGACTTGTCACTCTGGTAACCGGTGGGGTCCGGCGAGACCACGGCTTCTGTTGCCAACGGCGTGCGTCGACGAGGCAACGCAACGCCGGCACGCACCGCATGCTCGTCCACCAGACGACGCACCTCGGTGAGCTCGGGCATGAGGTCGGCCACTTCGGCCAGCGCGCGCATCGCTTCCTCGATGCGCCCCTCCTGCTGCATCCGGGCCGCATAGTCGAGGAAATTGCGCGTCGCGTCCCCGCGGAGCCCCTTTTTCGCACAGATCCGGCCAAGCGTGAAATAGACATTCGATCGCCCGGGCGCATTGCGCAAAATCTTGTTGCACAGCGCGATGGCGTTGTTGAACAGACCCGCCGTGGCGTAGTGCTCGACGGCGCGCTCATAGTAGGTCACCGCGTCGGGGACACGCCCCTGCCGGAGTGCCAGATCGCCGACCTTGTTCAAGAGCGCGACATCGACATCCTCGCCGTCGGCTTCGCTCTCTTCGATCGCGCGCACGTACGACGCGATGGCCCGGTCGATCTGCTTCAGCTGCTCGAATTCAGCCGCCTTCTTCCGGTGCTTCGCGGCGTTGGACATGCGTTCGAGACGTTCTCCCGGGGACGATTCATGCGCCCAGTCGGCGGGCGGGCAATCACGGCAAATGTGTGGCGGAAGCTAGGAATCACCCGAGAGGGTGACAAGCGTTCCCTCGCGCCCACGCCACTCGACAGAGACGCTCGCCGAACCAGTAAGGCAACGCGCGATAGTCGTCCACCTGATGCACCGCGATATCCGCCGAAAACCCCGGGGCGAGCTGACCCGTTTCACCGGCGAGCCCAAGCGCGGCAGCACCGTTCACCGTCCCGGCGATCCACGCCTCGGCCGCTGACATGCGCAGTTCGCTGATCGCCAGCGTGAGCACCAACGGATACGACTGGAGCGGTGAGGTGCCGGGGTTGAGATCCGTGGCCAGTGCCACGGGCACCCCCGCCTCAATCAGCGCGCGCGCCGGTGCCTGCCGACCCGTCCCCAGGAACACCATAGTCGCGGGCAACAGGGTGGCCACAGTCTCGGACGCCGCCAGCGCCCGGATGCCGCCCGCCGAGATGGCCGCAAGGTGATCGACGGACTGCGCCCCAATCGCTGCGCCCAACGCGGCACCGCCGCCATCGTGTAACTCATCGGCGTGCAGCTTGGGTGCCAGCCCCATCGACTTTGCCGCCCCCATGAGTCGACGCGTCTCGTCCACGGAGAACACGCCTGGCTCGCAAAACACATCAGCGAATGTCGCCAGCCGTTCCGCCACCACCTGCGGATAAATCTCCGCGATGATCTCATCGATCCAGCCGGTGCGGCCGTTCGGGATGTCACGGCGCTCCATCGGCACTTCGTGCGCCGCGAGGCACGTGGCCACGATACGTTGCGAAACCGACGTCGACAATCGCGCGATGACGCGCAGCGATCGCAGTTCGTCGGCAACGGAGAGTCCGTAGCCGGACTTGATCTCCACGGTGGTCACACCGCCAGCGGCCAACGCCGACAGTCGCGGCAGGGCAAGCGCGAACAGCTCGGCGTCGGTGCGTGCGCGCAGGTCGCGCACCGATGCGTGAATGCCGCCACCGCGACGTGCGATTTCGAGATACGGTACGCCGGTCGCGCGCAGCTCCTGCTCCTCGTAGCGCGCTTTCCCAAAAATCGTGTGCGTGTGTGAATCGACAAAGCCGGGGGCAAGCAGGCCGCGTTCGCAGTCGATGGTGCGCGCGTGCGGATACTGCCGTCGCAGCGCGTCGTCGGGGGCAACCGCCACGATACGTGCGCCCTCCACCGCGACACCCACGCCGCTACGCAATCCTGCGTCGCTCATCTCAGCGCCACGACGCGCCCGCGCCGGTCCGGCGCAGGTAATGGTTTGTGCCGCATTCAGGAACAGCGACGTCTGCGTCAGACGCTCCGGCTCTCCCTCGGGCCGCAAGCCCCTGTCAGGCCATGACATCACGTACTCTCGACATCAGCCGCAACGGCGCCTGCGCCTCGCCGCGGCATGCGTAATAGCACGCGTTACAATCGATCGGCGCGTAGCCCTTGTACTCCTGCCACGGGCCGTCGGCGGGGAAATCGGGGCACCGCCGCACCATGCCCTGCGGATCAATGTGGATGGTGGTGCTTCCACTTTGACAGGGCTCGGTCATTTCGCCGCGCACGTAGCGCGGAATCTGCTCGAGGTAGTAGTCGGAGTTGGTGATCACACCGCGTCGTTTCCGCTTGTACGCCAGCAACGCCGCCACCACGCGATCGAGCTCCGCCGCCTGCGCGCCGCCGAGCATGAAGTCGCGGTTGCCGTTCTTGAAATCGGTGTAGAGCGAAAAGTTGACACCGCCCCCGAGTGCAGCCGCCCGCTCGACGATGGGTAGAATCTGATCGAGGTTGTCGTTCTTGATGACCGTATTGAAGCGTACCCCGCCGATCCCTGCAGCTTTCATGCGCGGCACGATATCGAGAATCTTGGCAGACAACCCGGGAATACCGCGCGCGCGGTCATGGCGCTCGTCGAGATAGTCGAGCGAGATGTTGAACTGGTCCACGCCGGCATCCCACAGCGACTGCGCGCGTTCGAGCGACAACATGGCGCCATGCGTGATGAGCTGCACGTACGTCAGCTTGACGGCGGCGCGCACGCTTGCCACGATCTGCTCGAG
>JBBQSM010000247.1:0-5153 GCA_038234895.1 Gemmatimonadales bacterium | reverse complement strand
ACTTGGTTGAACATGATTTACCCGTCGACATGCCGCGTTTGCTGGCGGTGCCGGATCGTGCGGGCGCGGTCATCGCGATCGAGGACGTGCTGCGGGCCAATGCGCACTTGCTTCATCCAGGCACGATCGTGGACAGCGCGTATCTGTTCCGCGTGACGCGTGGCGGCGACCTCCCCCTGATGGACGACGAAACGGGTAGCCTGCTGGGCGCCGTGGCGTTGGCGACGGAACGTCGGGTGCACAATCCGGCGGTGCGTGTGGAAGTGGAGCGCACGATGCCCGACGCGGTTGGCGCGGTGATCCTCGATGCATTGCGCCGAGAGGCGATCGGCCGAGACATGGAGCTGACGGTGGAGTCGGTCCAGCACGTGGACGGGTTGCTCGACCTGCGCTGTCTGCAATCGCTGCCATTGCCGGAGGATCCCTCGCTCGAGTATCCGCCGATGTCAGCGCGGTTACGCGTGGGTGATCGTTCAATGTTCACGCTGCTGCGTGATGGCGACCTGCTGTTGCACCATCCGTTCGAGGATTTCGACGACAGTGTGGTGCGGTTCTTTCAACAGGCCGCTGACGACGCTGATGTCGTGTCGATCCAAGCGACGCTGTATCGCGTGGGAAATCCTTCGCCCATCGTCGACGCACTCGTGAAGGCGGCCCTCGCCGGTAAGCGGGTGGCGGTCGTGGTCGAACTCAAGGCGCGCTTTGACGAAGTGCACAATGTGCAGTGGTCGCGCGCACTCGAGGCCGCGGGTGTGGACGTGACGTACGGCATCGCTGGCCTCAAGGTCCACGCCAAGGTCGCCCTCGTGACCCGTGTGGAAAGCGATCGCGCCGTGCGCTACGTGCACGTGGGCACCGGCAACTACAATCCGCGATCGGGACGGCAGTACACCGACCTCAGTCTGTTCTCGTCGCGGGCCGAACTCGTCGATGCGATGGACGTGTTTTTCGCGGGACTGACCGAGCGTCACGCGCCGCCGCCTGCGCTGCCGCACGGTGCACTGGTTGCGCCGCACCAGCTGCTGACGGGGTTGCTGGAGCGTATCGAACGTGAGATTCAACACGCGAAGGCCGGGCGACCGGCGCGAATCACGATCAAGATCAACGGACTCGGAGACCGGGAGATCGTGCAGGCCTTCGAACGGGCGTCGCAGGCTGGCGTGCAGGTGGATCTGATCGTACGTGGTATCTGCATTTTGCGACCCGGCGTTCCCGGCGTCTCTGACCGCGTTCGTGTGACGTCCATCGTGGGGCGTCTGCTGGAGCATTCTCGGATCTACCGCTTCGAGAACGACGGGAGGGCGGAGTATCTCATCGGGTCATCGGACCTGCGCTCGCGGAATCTCCGGCGGCGTGTGGAAGTGTTGGTGCCGGTCGTCGAACCGTCATGCCAGACGCGGCTCGACGCGATTCTGGATGCGTATCTGCGAGACGGTACGGCGTGGGAACTGTACGCCGACGGCGAATACCGGCAAACCGGCGATCGCACCGCTCCACCGGCGCAGGCGGCGCTGGCTTGATCGCGCGTGCTGTCCGTATGTTCCCGGCGACCGTTCTCTCCTGACGCTCCGCCGAGCCTACCGCCCATGCTGACACCGTTACGCACACTCGCCGCGCTCGCCGCGTGCGCCATGTTGTTGGCTCCTGTCGGCAGTGTCGCGGTCGCGCAGGGGTCGCCGATCCGAGTCAGAGTGCCCGGCAACCTGCGACCCATGTTGATCGACTCCGTGGCCACGGCTCCGGTGTCCGTTCCGACCTCGCCGGCGCTGACCTACGGGGCCGCCGCCGCCGTGTTAGAGGAGCTCAAGGTGCCACTCTCGGTGAACGAACCGCAGAATGGTGTGTTGGGCAGCGAAGGCTTCACGATCATGAGGCTGCTCGGGCGCGTACGTCTGTCGCAGTACCTCAGCTGCGGCTCGGGAATGAGCGGTGAGTACGCCGACGTCCGACGCGTCACGATGGCATTGTTCGTCTGGGTCGACTCGGCCGGTCCGTCCGAGAGCCGCGTACGGGTCGGCATGCTCGCTGGGGCGCAGGACCTGGCAGGCGTGTCCAGGAACGCGGTGCTGTGCGGATCGACCGGGGCGCTCGAAGCATTCTTGACTGACGAGATTCGGAAGCGCGCGGTGATGCCGTAGGCGTCGACAGGTGTGTTGCGTTATCGCAACGACTGAGGCATGGAGTCAGCACGATTCTACGCGATTTCGCGTACGAATTCGCGTTTGCGGGGCAATTGTCGACCGCTGAGCGGTGGCACCATTGTTGCTCGTCTGCATAAGCAATCCGATGCATCGCCACTCATATCCGCCTCTCTCTATTTCAATGACGACTATCCGACTCACGGCCTTGCGCGCCTCCCTCCTGTCAATCGCGACATTTGCCGCAGCGTCCTCCGCACAAGCCCAGACTGCGACGTTCGACTTTGCGAATCTCACGGCAACCGTCCCAACGAACTATCTTGGGAACGCCTGTACGTCCGGAGACCGATGCAGCACCCGCGGTGGGTCGCTGAACTTCTTTCAGAGCGGCGTGTCGGTAAATGCGCGCGGTTACTTCAACGAAGTGCTGGCTGATGGCATGGTGGTGCAGGATCAGGAGAGCCGCTTCAACGCGCAGAATAGGATCGGCGCCGGACTTGGTGTGTATCACCAGTTTGACGGGAGCAACAGACCGAGCAACAGTGCCGACGACAACATCACGGCCGGTGAGATGCTCCGACTCACGTTCGCGAACAATGTGTTCTTCTCGACGCTCGTCATGCGATCCGAGGGGCACAACGTCACCGGTTGGCTGGCCAACTCGACGTTCGAGTATCGCGTGGATAGTGGTGCGTGGACCACGGGTGCCCTACCCGCCGGCACCGGGACTTTTGCGCTGAACTCCACCGGACGGGATTTCTATTTCCGGTACAAGCAGACGGGCGGTGATCAGTTCTACATCAGTGGTGCCACGGCGACGGTGGTGCCCGAACCGTCCACCTATGTGTTGATGGCGAGCGGGTTGCTGGGATTGCTGGGCATCGCGCGTCGGCGTCGTTCGGTCTGATTTCTTTGCCTTGCAACAACAGTCCGCCGGTCACGATCGAGACCGGCGGACTGTTGCGTTTGGCGTGGAGTCAGCGGCGCTCGGCCGCGATTAGCGCGTGACTGTACGGAGTACGGCGCCCGCGCCGGGCAGCTCGAGTGACATCGTGCCATTTGCCAGCAACACGAAGCAGGTAGCGCCACTGCCGCTCATCATCCCGATTGCTGGTGCCCCGCTGGTCCGGTGCGCCGCTGCGATGTTTCGAAGCTCTGGAAGCAGCGAGCCCACGCCCGCGTGCATGTCGCTAACGACCGCCTCAAAATCGTTGTGCGCGATCGCGGCAATGGCCTCCCAACTGCTAAACGCAGACGACGGATAGGCGAACGCCGGCACGGTGTCGCCACGCGTCTCGCGTGCCCTTGCGAACTCGCTGTAGGCGGCGCCGGTGTTCACCCCCTCGGCGAACGTGGCCAGCCACACGCGCGCGGGCGGTAGCGCGGGTAGCGGCAAGAGGCGATCCCCGCGTCCCCACGCCCATGCCAAGGAGTGGCCGCTCACCAGGAACGGCACGTCGGCGCCGAGGGTGCCGGCGAGCGCGACTAGTCGCGCCATTCCAAGCGGGCGCGGACTCACGGCTTCAAAGGCACGGAGCACGGCCGCGGCGTCAGCACTGCCGCCACCGAGGCCGCCACCAACCGGAATCTGCTTCTCGATGACGATGTCCCAGCCCGTCTGCCATTGACTAGCCGTGGTATAGGCGACCGCGGCACGCCACGCCAAGTTCTGCTCGGCCGGTCCAAGGCCAGCGGCGGGTATCGTGGGGCCGGTGCATGTGAGCGACCGTGTCATGGGGCCTACGCGAACGTGCACGACGTCGTGCAGGTCGAGCAACTGAAACAGCGTTTCGATGCCATGGTATCCACTGGCTTCCCGCGCCAGAATTCGGAGCACCAAATTGATCTTGGCGTAGGCGCGTTCAGTGCGAGAAGCGCACGTCATGATGGCGTGGCGTCGGCGCGCTTGCCGCTCAACGTCCCCACGCTCAGCCCCAGTCGCGCGAAATACACCGCGCCGATAATCGTGATGGGTATGAAACTGAGTAGGTGGTAGGCAATGGCCCAGCTTACGGCGAGTTTATCACCCACTCCGTACACCGCTAGACCGAGCACCGATGACAACTCGAACACGCCAAAGAAACCAGGCGAACTCGGGACCGCCACGGCCAATGCCACGATGCCCTGTAGGAAAAACGCGGCGCTGATGGGGACGTCCATGCCGACGGCGAGAAATCCGATGTAGATGGCGGCGGCATTCACGGCCCAGTGGGCGATCGCCCACCAGAGCACGGCCAAAAAGCGACGGCCGTCGCGGAGCACGGCGAGTCCGCCCATGGCGTTTTCGACGAAGCTCACGATCGCGTCTTCGAAGCGTGGCAGCACGCGATGGACAATCCATCGCACAAGCGACAGCACACGCGGGGCCTGCATCACCATGGCGTAGCAGACCGCGAGCAGCCCGAACATGGCCGCCACGCCGACCTGCGCCAGTTCGGGTACCGTGCGACCGGCCAGCGTAACGCCTGAGGGAAACCGCGGATCGAGCATCGCCGCGAACATCATCGCGAAAATGACGATCGCATCAAAGATCCGATCAACGGCAAGGGAACCGAGCGCCGTCGTGATCGGAACGCGTGGCACTTCGCGCGTCAGCGAGTACGCGCGGGCGAACTCGCCAGCCCGAAACGGGAAGACGTTGTTCATCATCATCCCGATCGCCGTACTGCGCCACAGGGGACCGAACGGAAGATGTCCGGCGACCGGTTCGAGAATTGTCCGCCAACGGCGCGCGCGCAGCGGGAAAATGCATGTCCCGACGATCGGACTCAACGCGAAGAGCACGACGTTGGACGTGCGCAAGACCGACCATACGTCGCCGAGGTTCACACCCTTCAGGGACCACCACAGCAGCACCGCACTGAAGGCGAACCCCAACCCACTTTTCCAGTCCAACTTCATCGCGTTCGGCTCGACATTGACGTCACGTGGTGACCGCGAGATCCAGCAAGTCCGACAGCTCTTCGAACAACGCGTGCGCCGCCGGTTCGGCGAGCGTACCGCGCTGCCAATGTG
>JBBQSM010000246.1:0-5156 GCA_038234895.1 Gemmatimonadales bacterium | reverse complement strand
CATGATCGGACCTCGTATCTACACCACGGGCCCTGGTGTCTTTTCGTCGGAGCCGGTGCGTGATCTGGCGCATGCGCGCGACATCATGGCCCGCTACGCCAAGTACTACGACACGAAGACCCTCAAGATGTACATGAGCGGTAACCGCCAGCAGCGGCAGTGGATCATCATGGCGGCCAAGGAGCTTTCCATCATGCCCACCACCGAAGGCGGGCTCGATCAGAAGCTCAACATCACGCACGGGATCGATGGGTATCCGGGCATCGAGCACACGTTGCCGATCACGCCGAAATACAACGACGTGTTCCAATGGTATAAGGAAACCGGCGTGGTGAACTCACCCACACTGATCGTCGAGTACGGCGGACCGTTCGGCGAGGGGTGGTTCTACCAGACGGAGAATCTCATCGACGATGCAAAACTGCGCCACTTTACGCATCCGGTGGATTTGGATGGCAAGATCCGTCGTCGCGGCGCAGGCAACGCACCCGGACCGGCCGGCTTCGCGGTGAAAGAGGAGTATGCGATGTGGCAGCACGCGGCCGACGTAAAGAAGACCGTTGAAGCAGGCGGCAAGATCGGCGTGGGCAGTCACGGCCAGTTGCAGGGACTCGGCATGCACTGGGAGCTCTGGCTGCTGCAGTCGGGCGGTCTCAGCGAACATGACGCACTCCGCTCGGCGACCATCGTCGGCGCGGAAGCGATCGGGCTCGGCACCGAAATCGGGTCGCTGGAGGCGGGCAAGTTTGCCGATTTCATCGTGCTCGACAAAGATCCACTCGCCAACATTCGCAACACGAACACGATCAGCATGGTGATGATGAACGGCCGCCTGTACGACGCCAACACGCTCGACGAGGTGTATCCGCGCAAGCGTGCGTTGGCCCGTCAGCCGTGGGCGTACACCACGCCTGTGTCCGGCGCCGGCGTGCGTTAATGCCTGATGTCACCGCGCCGTTCGTGCAGGATCGCTAACGGCGCGGCGACCGGCGGATCGCGAGGCGCGAATCAACCTGGAACGGCGGATCGCGAACCGCGCAGGCTGCGCCGCGAGTGGAACCGTGCGAGCAGCGGCGACATCGCAATTCGTCGTGCATCCGCGATCTTTTCTTGGAGCCGCGCAACTTCGACGTCGTTGCGCGTTCCAACCTCCCGACGCGTCGGTGCTGCCGTGGACGCGAGGATCCCTCCCCTGCACCGATTCCCCTTGCGGCGCAGCCCGCGTCGTTCGCGATCCGCCGTTCCTGCGTTGTTCGCGATCCGCCGTTCCTGCGTTGTTCGCGATCTGCCGTTCCGGCGATCGCTCCGAGGCAACGCCGCTAGGGATGCGTGCCCATCTGCTGACGAGTTCCGGCCCGGTAGCGCCCCGGCGTCACCCCCGCGAGCGCGCGAAAGGCAGAGACGAATGCGCTCGTCGACGCATATCCGGCGGCGATCCCTGCCTGCGTCACGGTCGCGCCGTCCCCCAGCATGGTCATCGCGCGTACCAGCCGCGCGCGACGACGCCAGACACCGAAGGACAAGCCCGTTTGGGTACGGAATAGTCGTTCGAGTGTCCGTACACTGGCGTTCGCCCGACGCGCGATCTCCTCCGCGTCCTGCGACGCCGCCGGGTCGGTGCGCAGAAACTCCACGGCACGCCTCGCCCGGTCGTCGGTGGGCATCGGGAGTTCGACCGGATGCACATCCAGCGTGATCAACTCGTCGAGCAGCATGTCGAAGAGGCGCAGCTGCCGAGCGTCGCGCACGTCGAGGGTGCCCATCGCACAGACGCGTCGCAGGAGTTCGCGCAGCAGTGGCGGCACACGAACAACGCGCGGGACCCTGGGCAAGGTGAGACAGCGTGCGTCCGCGAGGTAGAGCTGTCGCAGCGTCCCACGCCCGGCCATTTGCACCGCGTGCGCCACACCGGGCGGGAGCCACAATGCCTGCTGCGGCGGCACCACCCAGAGCGCGTCGGCCACCGTGACCGAGATGACTCCACGCGATGCCCACGTCACCAGGCCCCAGCCGCTCGCCCCCAGCGACCAGCGGTAGCCGGAATCGAAGCCAACCGACATCGCCCGCAACTGTGGCTCATCGGCGGATGCATGTTGGCGGAAAATCGTCATGGTTTGGCAATCTGCCGCAAGCACACACCTCAGGGAATGTTCACATTGGCCGGAACGATCGGCGTCGATCGCGCCAGACCGACGGCCCCTCGACCCGCGTCGTCCCCACGCCACCACACCCGAGACCGCCCATGTCCTCAGCCCCACGCGTGCCCACTCCCGTGCGACACTTCGCCATCAATGCGGACGACACCGCGCGGGCCCAGCGGTTCTACGCCGCGGTTTTCGGCTGGTCATTCAACGCCTGGGGGCCGCCGGGCTTCTGGACGATCGACAGCGGAGATCGCTTGCCCGGCACACCCATGGGAGCGCTTCAGCAGCGCCGTACGCTGGTCGACGGAGAGCGGATGATCGGCTTCGAGTGCTCGATCGCTGTACCGGACGCGCGGGCCGCCGAAGCCGCCGTGCTCGCGAATGGCGGGACAATTCTGATGCCCCGGACCACAATTCCAACCGTCGGCCACCTGTTCTGGTTTCGCGACACCGAGGGAAACATCGCTGGCGCCATGCAGTACGACTCGAATGCCAACGTCGAAGACTGAGACGCGGCGGATCGCGCGGCGCCAGTCACGCAACGGCGGATCGCGAATCACGCAGGCTGCGCCGCAAGTGGAACCGTGCGATTAGCGGCGACATCGCCACCGCGAAGATGCTCGCGCTTTGTTGTTCGGGAGCAGTGCTAGCGCTCTCCCCCCACAACAAACAGTCCAGGCCCGCCGGCGCGCCTCGACCTCTCCCCCGCTCCGTTTCCCCTCGCGGCGAAGCCCGCGACGTTCGCGATCCGCCGTTCCCGCGACGTTCGCGATCCCGCTACACGCGCGCCCTGCGCTCAATCGCGATCCCCGCCAGTGCCGCGATCGTCGCCAGCAACAGACTCGCAAGCGTCAGCATACGCCCGGCCTCGTACGGCGCGCTGGCGAATCGTAGCTCCACCGACTTCGCGCCGACCGGCAGACCGACGGCCATCAGCACGTAGTCAGCCCGACCCAACGGCGCCGCCGCTCCATCAACCGTCGCCGTCCATCCCGGGTAGTAGTTCTCCGACACCATCAGCGTCGCGCCCGCCTGCGCCGGTTTGTCCAGCGCCAACACGATGTGCCCTGGCGTCCACGTCGTCGCGGTCACCGCGATCCCTGTCGGCTCCGGCATGTTCGCAGGAGCGGGCTGCACGGGCACTCCGGCTCCCGGCGAAACCAGCGCCACCCGCAACGGGTCGAATCGCTCGTCAAGCAATGTTGGCAGCGCCGACTCATCGGGAATCTCCACCGCAATCGGCGCCACCCACGCCGGCGGATTCTCGCCCGGCAGGCCGTATACCGACACCATCTCGCCTGCCGCGTTGCGAACGGGACCCGCCAGACGCGGCGCTCCCGGCAACGGCGACTCGGGCGCGTTGGTGTACAGGTAGCGCACGTTCAGCAACTGCCACATCCGCGAACTGCTCATGCGCTGCACGTATTGCTCGGTGTCCCAGCCGGTCAGCTCATCGTACCGACCGAGTTCGTTGCCATGGTAGCCGGCCACACTGCGAATGCCGTGCACCATGAACCCGGTCCCCTTGCCTTCACCGCTGCCAAGAAACGGGTCGCGACGTGTGCCGGTCATCTGCTGTGCCGCCACGGCCCACACCCGACCGGTGGGTGCCGACTTCAGAAAATCCGTTGTCGCGTCGCCAGCATAGAGCGAAGTAGCCGGCTCGGTGAATCGCCAGTACGACTTCTCGATGGTCCAGAAATCGATCACAGCGATCACGACCAATGCCCACGCCGTCATTCCCGGCGTAATGCGCTTGCGCGCCAGCAACAGCAACGCCCCCGCGCTCAGCGCCAGTACGGCCAGGGAGCGCCACGCACCAAGCACAATGTTCGTCGCGTTCGCCGCCACACGCTCTTCACGTCCCGGCAACGCAAACGCGCCCGCCAGATTGTTGATCGCACCCGCACTGGCCAGCGCCGCCATCAGCACGCCAAACACCAGCCAGCCGATCGCGTAGCGCGACGTCACACCGCCATGCAGCGCGCGGTCTGCCCCAAACGCCGCCAACACGGACACACAGAACGACACCACGTACAACATCGTGCTCGGCGCACGGAAGTACGTCGTACCCGGCACCAGCGCGTACACGATGCTGAAAAACGGCGTGTAACCGCCCAGCGCCCAAAGCAGCGAAATGACCAGCGCACCAACCCAGAACCACAGCATGCTGCGGCGTATCAACGTCGTGCCGAACGCCAACCCGGCCAGCAACAGCACCACAACGCCCAGATATTCGCTGTGCAGATGGATACCGTTGCGCCCCGAGTAGAGCGTGAGCATGCCTGAGAACTGCGGCAGGTAGGTGTTGAGCAACTCTTCGGGGGGCATGGAATACGAGATCGCATGATCCCACCCCTTTCCGCCCGCGCGCGGCGACCACGGCGTGTACTCGAACAACGGGAGGAACTGAATCGCACCGCCCACCATGCCCACCGCTACCGCCACGCCGGCCAACGCCAACCGCTTAAGCGCCGTGCCGCCCGGCAACTTCACGCCGTCGGCATTCGCGGTAAACGCCAGGAACAGCGCATACGACCCGCACATGAGTAGCAGGTACTGCAACAATTGCGGATGAGGGGTGAGCACGCCGAGTGTGATCGTCAGCGCCAGCATACCCCACGCCCACGCCCGCCCGTCACGCACCGCGCGATGCACGAAAAACAGCGCCAGCGGCAGCAGCGCCGCGACAAATATCTTGCCGTCGTGACCGGGCGAGACGAGTCCGCCCACATTGCCGCCCATCTCGTACGCCAGACCGCCAAGCAAGGCGCCCCAGAAGCCCACACCCAACGCGCGGTGCAAAAACAGAAAGGCGAAGCAGCCGGCGAGGAACACGTGCAGGATCATCCCCCACGTCATCGCCGCGCCGGTTTCCATCAGCAGCCGCAGCAGAAAGGTCGGGTAGAAAATGTCGCCGTGCATCGCCGCCACGTACGGCATGCCGCCAAAGAGATACGGACTCCAGAGCGGAAACCCCGCACCGCTGCGCAGCGATTGCGCGGCGAACTC
>JBBQSM010000245.1:0-5196 GCA_038234895.1 Gemmatimonadales bacterium | reverse complement strand
CGCTGTCCCGTCTCCGGATCTTCAAATCGCGCGGGGCCGATATCGGGCAGTACGCGCTCCGACGGATCTTCGAGCGACACCGCGATGACATCGTGGCGCTGCGCGAGTCGCGCGAGCGGCTTTTCCATGTCGTCGGCCATGAAGTCGGAACAGAAGAAGATCACGGAGCGGTGCGGCAGTAGGCGCATCAGACGGTCCACCGCGGCCACCACCGACGTGCCAGTGCCGGTGGGTGTCGTGGCGATCAGGTCGCGGATCAGACGCAGCGCATGCTTTCGCCCTTTGCGGGCCGGCAGCGCGTGCTCGATGTGATCGGTGAAGAGCATCAGCCCGACGCGATCGTTGTTGCGCGTCGCCACCAGCGCGAGCACACCGGCCAGTTCGATCGCCAGGTCATGCTTGAAGCGAGCCCGCGTACCGAATCGGGCGGATCCGGAAATATCGACGGCCAACATGATGGTCAGCTCGCGCTCTTCCACGTAGCGCTTGACGAACGGCCGCCCCATGCGCGCGGACACGTTCCAATCGATTGACCGTACCTCATCGCCCGGCTGGTATTCGCGCACCTCGGCGAACTCCATGCCCTGGCCCTTGAAGAGCGAGCGATATTCGCCGGCAAAGCTCGAGTCCACCAGTCGCCGTGTACGCAGCTCGATGCGACGCACCTGCCGCAGCACATCGGCCGACGCGACAGCGGTGACCGCGTTCGCTTGCGCCGCGCCTTGGCCGGTCGCGGGATCGGTCAGCGGGGGGCTCGGCATCGACGGCGGAGTCGCGGGCACTACGCTCAGGGCGTCTCGACGGTGGCGAGCAGTCGCGCGACAATCGTGTCGCTCGTGACGCCTTCTGCGTCCGCCTCGAAGGAGGTGAGCAC
This sequence comes from Gemmatimonadales bacterium, assembly GCA_038234895.1. Taxonomy (GTDB): domain Bacteria; phylum Gemmatimonadota; class Gemmatimonadetes; order Gemmatimonadales; family Gemmatimonadaceae; genus Gemmatimonas. The sequence continues at coordinate 4,322 of JBBQSM010000245.1, read as the reverse complement.
TCGATGGCGCAACACGTCCGGGGCGATGCTCTTCACGTCGTCGGGCGTCACGAAGGACCGGCCGCGCAGAAAGGCATGCGCACGCGACGCCTGCCCCAACGCGATCGTGGCGCGCGGACTTGCACCGAACTCGATCAACGGCTTGAGATCGGGCGCGCCGACGTCGGCGGGCACGCGCGTGGCATGCACCAGCTCGACGATGTAGTCCACGATACGCTCGTCCATGTACAGCTCAGAGATACGACGGCGCGCGTCGAGCAGGTCTTCTGGCGACGCGACCGGCGATACGACCACCTTATCGCCGCCGGCCATCCGCCGGAGAATCTCCTTTTCCTCGGCGCGTGTGGGATAGCCCACGCGCAATTTGAACATGAAGCGATCCACCTGCGCCTCAGGGAGCGGGTACGTGCCTTCCTGTTCGATCGGATTCTGCGTGGCCAACACAAGAAATGGTTCGGCGAGCTTGTACGTGGTGCCGCCGATGGTCACTTGTTTTTCCTGCATCGCTTCCAGCAACGCCGCCTGCACCTTGGCCGGCGCACGATTGATTTCGTCCGCGAGAATGATGTTCGCGAAGATCGGTCCGTGCTTGACGCGAAACTCACCACTCGGCTGATCGAAGATCTGCGTGCCGACCACGTCGGCCGGCAACAGGTCGGGAGTAAACTGGATGCGCTGGAACGACGTGTTCACCGTTTCGGCGAGCGTTCGCACCGTGAGCGTCTTGGCCAGTCCCGGCACGCCTTCCAGCAACACGTGCCCGCCGGTGAGGAGGCTGATGAGCAATCGCTCGACCATGTACTCCTGCCCGACGATACGGCGCGCGACTTCGCGCAGCACACCCTGCACCAGAGCCGCATCGGCCGACGCGGCAACGCTCGTGGTCACGTGGTCCTGCTCCTCGGGAATGCGATGAAAGGCCCGACCCGGGAGCGGATCGGGGAGATCAGAACGTTAACCGTGCGAACGGAGGCAACGACACAAGTCCGGCGCGTCGGCACATATCGCCCTGTACCCCGCGACACACGAGTTGGCTCCGTGCCGGTTGCCCTACGCGGTTGGAATGAGGGCTTCGAGCACCGCGCGTTCGCGTGTGCTCAACGCGCGCGTTTCGCCCGGCGGCAGGTCTCCGAGCTTGACCGGACCAAAGCTGGTGCGGACAAGCCGTTCCACCTCGAGACCAAGCGCATCGCACATGCGCCGCACCTCGTGCGTCTTCCCCTCGGCGATCGTGACCTCGAAGGCCCAACGGCGGTTGCCGAGCGGCGAGGCACTGACGTCGCGGGGCACAACCAAACCGTCTTCGAGTTGCACGCCGTGACGGGCCTCGCGTACCGCCGTTGCGGCATCGCCGCGCACGGTAGCCACGTAGGTGCGTTCGACTTCGTTGCTCGGATGTGTGAGCGCGTGCGCGGCCCGACCGTCGGTGGTGAGCAGCAATACCCCCTCGGTCATGTAGTCGAGCCTTCCCACGTAGACGAGTCCGGGCACCTTGTGCACGAGATCGAAAACGGTCGCTCGCCCTTGGGGATCTTTCCGCGTCGTCATCACCGCCGCCGGCTTGTGCAGCACGATCCAGCGGTGCTGCTCCACGTTGGCGCGCACCGCGTCACCGTCGAGGGTGATCTTGTCGCGCGTGGGGTCGACCACCTGGCCGATTACCGCGACCTCGCCATTCACACGCACACGCCCCTCGGCCACCGCACGATCGGCCTCGCGCCGCGACGCGAGACCCGCCCGCGCAACGGCGCGCTGCACGCGCATCGGTCCCTCGGGTGCTGCCTTGACCGTACCACCGGCGCCGCCCGCGCCTGCGACGGCGGGCGCGGCGCGCTTGGGTGCCGGTTTTCTGATCCGCGCGGGACGATCATCGGCCGGACGCGGCGGCGTCTTCACCGGCGCGTTCGAGCGCGCGGCAGGATTGGGACTTGGTCGGGACTTGCCACTCCGCGGGCCTTTCCCCGCACCACCGGAACGATCGCCGGGGCGCGTCACTCGGCGACGACGGACTGACCCGCCCCTCGGAGCGCGATCGCCAGTTCGTCGGCGCGCGGTAGCTCTTCCAGGTGGCGCAGACCGAACTGCTCCAGAAACTGCCCCGTGGTGCCGTAGAGCAACGGACGCCCGATGCCTTCGCTACGCCCCACAATGTCGATCAGGCCGCGCTCATGCAGCGACTTGAGCACGCTGCCGACCGCTACGCCTCGAATCTCCTCGATCTCCGCGCGGCCGATCGGCTGCCGGTAAGCGATGATTGCCATCGTTTCGAGTGCCGCGGCGGAAAGGCGTTGCGGGCGAACCGCCACTTGGGCGCGCTCGATCGCTTCGGCAAACTCCGCGCGTGTCAGGATCTGCCAACCGCCGCCTTGTTCGACCAGTTCGACACCATGTCCATCGACATCGTAGTGCTCGCGCAACTCGTCGAGCGCTGCCGCGACGGCCGCCGGACTCGACTCCGCGTCGAGTGACGCCAGCGCATCGAGCGGTATGGGGCGCGCTGCGGCGAACAGCGCTGCTTCAAGCAGCTTCGCTAATGGCGTCACGACGGATCTCCACAGAGCTGAAAGGACGGTGCTGCGCGATCCGCACTTCACCCAGCTTCGCCATTTCGAGCAACGCGAGCAACACGGAAAGGATCTGCCACGGCTCAGGATCGCTGCCGATCAGATCGGACCAGCGCGCCTCCCGACGCATGGCGAGCACCGCCCGAATAGTACCCATTGCACCGGCCACATCGAGCGAACGCGGCACCACGTCATGCACCGTTGGTTCCTTGGTGGTGCGTAACACCCGGTCCACGGCCGCCAGCAACTCGCCGAGCGAGAGCGAGAGCGGTGCCGTGATGGGCGTGATGTCGGCCGCCTGCGGAATCCAGCGGCGGCTGAACTGATGCCGTCGTTCCTCGCCCCGATGTTCGAGCAGATCCACCACCTCGCGCATCTGCTGATACTCGAGCAGCCGGCGCACCAACTCGGCGCGTGGATCCTCCCACGAGTCTTCACCATCAGCACGCGGAAGCAGCATCTGCGCTTTGATGCGCAGCAGTCGCGCGGCCATCTCGAGATAGTCTGCCGCCTCGTCGAGACCGAGCGACCCGATACGCGCCAGGAACTGCTCGGCGATACGGGCGATGGGAATGTCGTAGATGTCCAACTGCTCGTCGCGGATCAGCGAGAGCAGCAGGTCGAGCGGACCGGTGAAGTGGCTCAGCTCGACGACGAACGTCGGCGCATCTGCGTCATGGACGCGAAAACTGGGAGCAATCACGTGCCGAAGGGGTTGGGGAGCACGTACGCATAGTAGAGCTTCTGGGCAACCGCCCGAAGGAAGAACGCCGGCGAGAGCCATGCGGTGATCAACGGCCGTCCGAACGACAGCAGCGCGAAGAGCAGCAGCAACCCGACGGCACCGAGGCGCTGATACTGAAGCGCCCACCGAGGCGGAAGGAGATACTTGAACACATGCGACCCATCCAGCGGCGGAATGGGAATCAGGTTGAACGCAGCCAGAATAAGATTGATAAACACCCCGGCTTCCAGCATCAGCTGCAGAATTGCCAGCGGACGCGCGAGATCGGGCAGCGCGTGTCCCAGCATCCCCACCAGCACAACTAACGGCACGCACAGGAAGGCAATAATGACGTTGGTCACTACCCCGGCCATGGAGACGATGATGTCGCCGCGGCGGTAGTTGCGATAATTGCGCGGGTTGACCGGCACCGGTTTGGCGCCACCAAAGATCGGACCGCCCAGCAGCGCCAGCATGACCGGCAGCAGCACCGTCATGAACGGGTCGATATGCTTCAGCGGATTCCAGGTCAGCCGGCCGAGCTGGTACGCGGTGGAGTCGCCTTGCTTAAACGCGGCGTAGCCGTGCGCGTATTCGTGGGCGACCATTGAGAACAACAGCATGGGCGCGACGAGGACCAACTGCTGGATGGCGTCCAACGCGGCGGGGGGCGAGGGGTCTCACGACCGGTGATTGCAAGCAAGACTGAACCGTAACGTAATTGTGGACAACCCGGGTGTCAAAACAGTCGTGACACGGCGTGCTGCCGGCGCGCTGGCACCGGAGCGTGGGGGGTTCTTGACCCAAGTCCCCGTCGGCTATACGTTTGTCAGTCTGCCGATGATCGACTCGGCGTCTTCGAGCGGTCCCGACGGACGGACCTGTCTTCTCGTTTCTTTTCTTGCTTCGCAGCTGGAGAGTTTTTCGTGCCGAATATCAAGTCTTCAAAGAAGGATCTGCGGAAGTCTCGTGCGGCAGCCGTGCGCAATCGCGCGCAGCGTTCTGCGCTCCGGACCGCCGTCAAGAAGGCGAAG
>JBBQSM010000244.1:0-5271 GCA_038234895.1 Gemmatimonadales bacterium | reverse complement strand
CAGCACGACGTTGACGCCGGTCAGCGCATCGGCGGGCAGCGAGGCGGCGCCGATCGCATCGAGCAGCACGCCGTCGATCTGTCGCGCGCGCAGCGTGTCGAGGTGCTGCAGGACGGTGCGCGCCGACTGATCGCACAGCAGGACGGCGTATCCTGCCTCCGCCGCCACGCGTTCGACCCCGGTAACCACGTCGGCCACGAACGGGTTGCGCACGTCCGGCACGATTACGCCAAGCGCGAAGGATCGTCGGCTGGCGAGCGAGCGCGCGACGACGTTCGGCTTGTAGCCGAGTTCCGCGGCCGCATCGAGCACGCGCTGACGCGTCGCCGCGGCAACGCGGGCGCGAGGATGCTTCGAAAGGACGAGCGACGCGGTGGGCTGGGAGACACCGGCGCGGGCGGCGACGTCGTGAACCGTGACGCGGCGCCCAGAAGTTGGAGGGACCATCGAGGAGCAACCTGCTACTGCAAATACGTATTTGCAAGAGGGCGGCACGCGAAACCAGCGATCTCATCCATAAACTCGCGTTCTGCGTCATCATTCGAGCATGAGTGATTCCACGGGCGCCCACCCCCCCGCACATGCGTCATCCGACGCCGCGGCAACCGACGCCCTTCGCGGTGCGTCCCCAGAGGGGCCGCCGACCGGGACGCGTCGGCGCGGCTGGTTCCGAGGCGGCGTCCCGCAGGTGCGGCCACCGCGACGTTTCATCGTGCGCGCGTTCATTGCGCTCACGAGCAGCACCGCACTGCTCGGCGTTGCCGGTCTCGTGGCGGCGGCCGCCATCGTTCCACCGATCGGCGCGCGTCGCACGGCGCGTGACGCAGCGCAGCGCGAGGTCCGCGCGTTGCTCGGACGCGATGAGCGCGTCGTCGAAAGTGCCTTTGCGTCGCAGCGCCGATGGACCGACATGTGGCGCGAATCGTTCGGCATCGTGGTAGCCACCGACCGGCGATTGCTCTACGTCGGCGCGCCACCCACGCCGTTGCTGCGCCCCATCGAAGATGGGCCCAGCGAATTGCTGGTCGAAAGCTATCCGTACGACCGGGCGTTCACGCTCGAACCGCGGACGCTGCTACGCGGCTACGGACGTGGGCTCGTGCTGCGCATGCCACTGCGCCAGGTGGATTTTCTGGTGGACGATGCGGAATGGTCAAAGGCACTCGCCGTGTCTGCCGCGAGCGCGGCGGCGCGGACCGCAATCGCCGGCGACATGGCCGCCCTCGAAGCGAGCAACCGGCCGGTGGCCGCACCCGCGGCGGTGTACGTCACGTACATCGTGCGCCGCGGGGAAACACTGACGGGGTTGGCGCGCCGCTTTGAGACGTCACCCGACGTACTGCGCCAGCTCAACCAATTGCAAAACGACGACATCCGCGTGGGACAGCGACTGCGCGTGCCGCAGGTGACCGGGCAAACGCCCTGACAGCGCGATCTGCCCGACCCTACGTGCGACCGCGCACCCAGCCACGCCGCACCACTACATCCCCAGCACCAGCGCGAACACGAGCGGTGCAACGATCGACGCGTCGGATTCGATGACGTACTTGGGTGTGTCGATCCCGAGCTTGCCCCACGTGATCTTTTCGTTCGGCACGGCGCCCGAGTACGAACCGTAGCTCGTGGTTGAATCGCTGATCTGGCAGAAGTATCCCCACAGCGGCACTTCTTCGCGCTTGAGATCCTGATGCAGCATCGGTACGACGCAGATCGGGAAGTCACCGGCGATGCCGCCGCCGATCTGGAAAAAGCCGATCGTGGAGTCGTCCGTGGCGCTCTTCGTGTACCAGTCGGCGAGATACATCATGTACTCGATGCCGCTGCGGACGGTGTGCACATTCTTGATATTGCCGTCGATTACGTGCGACGCAAAGATGTTACCCGTTGTGGAATCTTCCCATCCCGGCACGATGATCGGCAGGTTCTTCTGCGCGGCAGCGAGCATCCACGAGTTCTTCGGATCGATCTGATAGTACTGCTCAAGCTTGCCGCTCAGCAGAATGCGATACATGAACTCGTGCGGGAAGTAGCGCTCACCTGCCTGGTCAGCGTTGGTCCATTCGTCGAGAATGGCGTGCTCGATGCGACGGATCGCCTCGGCCTCCGGAATGCAGGTATCGGTGACGCGATTGAAATGCTTTTCCAGCAGCGCCTGTTCGTCCTGCGGTGTGAGGTCGCGATAGTTCGGTACGCGTGCGTAATGATCGTGCGCCACGAGGTTGTAGATGTCCTCCTCGAGGTTCGCACCGGTGCACGTGATGGCCTGTACCTTGTTCTGCCGGATCATCTCGGCGAGGGAGAGGCCGAGTTCCGCGGTGCTCATCGCACCGGCGAGTGTGACCATCATCTTACCACCACCGTCGAGGTGCGCGACGTAGCCATCCGCCGCATCGATAAGGGCGGCCGCGTTGAAATGACGGTAGTGATGACGGAGAAACGCCGAGACCGGCGCGGATGACGACGAAGTCATGGGCAATACTCTGGGAATGGGCGACGACGGTCGGCGCGCATGCCTGCGCAGCCACGAACGCGCGCAACGCATCCCGCGTCCGCGCTACGGTGAATCTATCGCCGTGGCTCGGTGCCGTGGCTGCTGTCGTATCGACCCGCGTCACGCACACCGACGTCATACGCCTCCTCGACCCGCGCACCGGCTTCGCCGAGCGGGTCCCGCGGACCGTCCGCGCGCCCGCCGCTGCTGACGCTGCTGCTGCGGCTGCGGCTGCTGCGGCGGCGGCTGCTGCTGCGGCGCAGCGCCAGCCAGGCCGCGCCGATCCCGAGCGCAATCGCCACCACGCTGTTACCCGTGGAGAGGGCCGCGGCTGCCAGTCCCACACAGAGCAGCGCCACGGCACGGACGCCGGCGCCTGAACGCAGGTCGGTGCGCGGGCGCGTCGTGTGCAGTGCCGCCGTCGCCTGCGCCGCGCCCCAGCCCTCGCCCACGTCGTGGTGTCCCGGTACGGCGCGGTAGCTCCCCGTGACCTGCCCGAGCGGCGCGGTGTCGGTGGCCTGCCATGCAGCCTGCCATACGGCGGCCGGTTGCCCGCTCATGGACGGCGATGGCACCAGTCCACGCGAGGCGAAGCGTTCTTCGGCCGTTTCGGTCAGTAGCGCCAGGCCAAGGCGCACCGGCACCAGCGGCGTGACCTCCGATGGTCCCTGCACCACCCCCTGCACGATGCCCTGCACTACTCCGTGTACTACGCGCTGTACTGCGACACCACTGTTCGCGGGCGTGCCCCGACCGTCGGTGGATCGAAGCTCCTGACCGATCGGCCCTGTGGCCGCGGTCGAATGTGCGAGTGCGCTGCCCACGAGAAGTTGCAGCAGCCGAACGGTCGGCTCTCTCGCGACCGCTCCTGCGCGACGCAGCGCGCGTTCCGCGTCGACCGTACGCCCGTCGCGCAGCGCGCCGATGATCTGCTGCAGCAGCGCGCGCAGCGGCGGTGCTCCCTCGCCGGACTCCCCCAGCAAGACGCCCACGACGGCCGTCAGCAGCCCGCGAGCCGCGTGCGCCTGTTCGGCGCTGCAGGCCGAGGCGAGCGTGCCGCCGGCGCTGAATGCGCGAACGAGCAGCCGGCCCTCCCGCGCCACGTCGTTCTCGTTGGCATGCAGCAGTCGCGCGCCGAATCGCTCCAACGCACCATCCACAACATCGCCGGCGCGCTCGACCAGAGCCGCATCCACGGTGACCACTGCGTCGTCCGCGGGCGACGGTGCCAGTCCCATATCCGGCCATGCCCCGTCCCCATCGGCGGGCCCGTACGCGTCGTGCACCGACTGACCCAACGGCGGCGTGGCGCGGGAGACGCTGCGGGTGACGTCGGCGGTCGCCGCGCGAACGGCGGCCCGTCCGTAGTCGAGCGCCGGATGGTCCGGCATCATGCGCATCACCCGCTGCAACAATGCGTCGGCGGCGCGACTGTCGCCCTGCCTCGCCTGCACTACGGCCTGTTGCACCAAGAGGAGCGGATCGTTCGGCGCCGTCTGCAACGCCGGTTGCAGTGCGTGGCGCGCGCCAGCGACATCGCCAAGTGCCAGCCGCGCCAACGACTGTAGGAATCGCAACGCCGTGGAGCCCGGGCGAGCGTGCAATCCCTCCTGTGCGATCCGATCGCTTTCGCCGGGCAGGCCGAGGACAGTCAGTGCGCTTCCCCGCAGATACCAGCCTTCTTCCGTCCGCCGCGCGCCCTCCCAGACGAGGTCGAGCGCCGCGAGCGCATCGCCGGCGAGATTGCGCAACAGGGCGCCACGCGCTCGCTCCAGCCCGACCTCGAGTGCCACGGAGGGTGTCCGCTGCCTTGCAGCCACGGAGTCCTGCGTCCCCAAGAGATCGGCCAGATCGAGGCCGCTGCGGCCGAGGGGTGTTCCGGAGAGCGGGTTGGCGGCGCGCGGTTCCGTGGGCGCAATCGGCACCAACGCGCGCGCCGGGGCGACGCGCGCGACGGACGAGGTGCCGGCGACGCCGGCACTACCTGACGCGGGAATGCCCGGGATCTGAGACGACACTCGGCGGGATCGGGGGACGCGGTGCATCCGGAGACGGACGCACGTTCTCTGAGCAGTATCGGCGCTTCAGTGACGTCGCTGAAGCGTCGTGACGTACCTCAGCTCCACGCGTCCACGAGCACGCCTTCGCCGACGACCCGACTATACCCGGCGATCTCGTCGAACCACCGGTACGCACGGCCGTCCCGATCGAGCACGACGCGCCGGTGCGTGCGACTGTGCTCGTATAACCGCAGTTCTCCGACGTCGTCCGGTCCGGGCACGAAGCCGATGAACCAGAACGATGCGGCAGCGTTCGCGGCGCGAGGCCCGAACTCTGCGGCAAGCGCACGTTCGAGCGGGGTCCAGTCGGGGGGTCGGTACATGAGAGTCGTGAGCACAGGATTCAGCGGTTGGACGCCCTGTGCGAACTGCGGTCACGATTCGTCACGCACGAGGCGTGGGGTCGCTTACTGTGAGGCGATCTGGTGCGCACCCGGGCATGGAACGTCACGCGTGCGACATGAACGGCACGCCGCTGCCGTCTCTTATCCCTACCGCTCGCGCAGCCTGCGCTGGACCCGTGTGGTGATGAAGCGCGTCGTGGCCTCCAGCGACTCGCGTGCTTCCGGCAGGATCGCTGCGAAGAACTGCCAGACATGCGGCACGTGCGGCCAGAGGCGCAGCTCGACCTCGACGCCGTGCGCTCCCGCGCGTTCCGCGACACGGACACTGTCGTCGCGCAGGACTTCGTCGTGACTCGCGTGAATGAGCAGCGGCGGC
>JBBQSM010000243.1:0-5297 GCA_038234895.1 Gemmatimonadales bacterium | reverse complement strand
GAGCGTGTGGGATGCGAGGGAATCATGGCGCTCCCCGCCTACGTGTACGTCAGCGATTGGTATGAGACCAAGGCGCACTACAGCGCGATCATCGGCGCGACCGGATTGTCGTGCATGCTGTACAACAATCCGATCGCCTATCGCACGGATGTGACGCCGTTGCAGTTGGCGGAGCTCGCCGCGCAACACGAGAATCTGCACGCGACCAAGGAGTCGAGTGGTGATGTACGCCGCGTCACCGCACTGAAGGAGACCTTGGGCGATCGCGTGCAGATTTTCGCCGGCATGGACGACATGATCGTCGAAGCGGTGCCGATGGGGGCCAGCGGCTGGATCGCCGGTCTCGTGAACGCACTACCGGAAGAATCTGTCCGCGTGTACGAACTGGCCGCCGCAGGCCATTTCAAGGAAGCGCTGGCGCTGTATCACTGGTTCCTGCCGCTGCTCCGACTCGATACGGTCCCCAAGTTCGTGCAGCTCATCAAGCTCGTGCAGTCAGAAGTGGGTCGCGGCTCGGCGGTGGTGCGTCCGCCGCGTCTCGAGCTCGTGGGCGAGGAGCTGGACGAAGCGCTGGCAGTCATCCGGCGCCAACTCGCGCTCCGCGCCGACGTCATGGCGCCGCATGCCGAGGCGTCGCTGGCGCACGTCTGAATACCGTCGTGTCAACCGCGTTGACCACTCAATCGGTCAACGCGGGCGGCGCGCGTCGTTCTCCAGTTGCTGATACACCGCGCGGGCCTTATCAAGCGCCACGATAAACCGCGCCTGCTCCGCCGGCGTGCGCCACGGTCCGCGTTCCGACCGGGTGCGAATGGCATCGATCGTTTCGATAAAGAACCGTGCGTCCTCCGCGTCCACGAATCGCCGACCATCGCGCACCACGTACACCGGGCTCGATTGCGCGAAGGCGTAACTGTCCGTGATGTACCGCGACGACGGCCCGATCACACGGGCCGCGACCCAGCCGCCCGCCGGTACGTCCACCGGCGCATCGAACGACAGACGCAGTGAATCGCCGGCTTCCACCGTGTGCAGCACGCGTCCATTCACGATGATCTCGAGTCGGGACATCGGCGCAATTGAACGCGCGACGGCGTGTACCGGCACGGCGGTTGGCGCGCCGCCGGCCAACGCGAGGGAGTCGCCCGGGTCTCGTCCGGCTACGGTGAAGTCGAGCAGTGGCCCCGTGGACGCAATCGTGCGTTGCGCGCGAATGCCGGCCATCCATGACGCCAGCGACAACGGCCCGCGTACCTTCACATACGTGCGGTCGGCCCCCGGCGGCGGATCGCGACCCACGTCGGAGAAGTTGTCTGTGCCAGCGGTGGCGGCAATGCGAAAGCCGCAATTGAGCAGACGGTAGTACAGCTCCGATGATGCGATCTCGTCGGACCAAAGCGCAGCCACGTCGTAGAAGTCGCCGCGACCGAGCGCGATGTCGACTGGAATGAGCGTGCTGGCGGCGGTCGCTGGATCCTTGACGGTCGAAATGTACGGGTGCCCGAAGCCGCCGATCCCGCCCTGCGCACGTGCCGAATCGATGTACCATGCGTCGAGTTCGGGCTGCGCGTACGACGTGCCACGCACACCACCGGTGAATGGCAGCATGTAGCGCCGTACGCCGAGCATGGAGATATGCCCCAGCGATCCGCGATACTCCTGTCCGTACTGCAGGATGTACTGGGCAGTGGAGAGCGGATGTGGTGCGCCGGTGAGATCGCTCCAGCGGCCCATGAGACGTGTGCCGTCCATGTGCACGAGCGCGTTCGTAACGTGCAGATCCTCCGCGCGCAGCTGATCGAAAAACTGCGCATGCGTGAGCCCCTGCTGTCCCTGATGCAGATCGTGTACATGCGTGTCGCCGGAATACCAGCCTAGCGCCGGCAGGTCCAGTAAGCGACGCATCCGTAGCGTCACCGCGCGTTCACCGCCCACGGGTACATCCACCGCGATACGCTGTGGTACGTATTCGAATCCGCGTGCCGCCTCGATCATGGTGCGACCGGCGGGGACTTCCACCGTCGCTGCACCGGTCGTGTGGAAGTAGTGCGTTTCCGTCGCGGCGACGATGCGGTGAAAGCCGCCTGCCGGTGCGTATGCGCGACCGTCGCTGGCGTCGACCGTCACGCGCGCCGGTACTTCGCGACCGTCGGGGCCGAGCACCCGAATGCGTACGGTGCCTGTGGCGAGGCGCGGGCGCCTGTTGGTCATAGGCACGGCACGCCAGAGATCGCGCGCACCGCCGCCGATCGGCGCGGTATACAGCGTGGTCGGACCGGCATGGTTGGAGACGAAGGCCATGCGTGTGCCGTCCGGGCTCGCGACCGGCGCGTACTCGTCTCGCTCATCGACGGTCAGCCTGATCGGATTCCCTCCCGCCGCGGGCACGATCATCACATCGTTCGAACCGCGCTCGTCGGACACGAACAGGAGCGAGCGCCCGTCGGGCGTCCAGCGCGGGCGCGCCCGATACTCCGTCTCCTCGTAGTGCACGAGCTGCGGCGTGCCGGCGGGTAGCGTCATCACCCACAGCCCACCGCTGCCGAGGCGTCCCGGCACCTCGGCCACGAAGGCGAGCTGCGTGCCGTCGGGAGAGACGGCAGGTTGGATGCCGCGCACCACCCGTTCGTCGCGACCGTCGGCAAACGTGCGACGCCAAATCGCGAAACCGCCACCGCCGGCGCCGCCGCCGCGTGCGCTTACGTAATACAGCGCGCTGCCATCAGGCGACCAGGTTGGCTGCACCTCCACCGCCACGTCGGACGTGATGCGTTCGACGGCGCCACCGGTCGCGTTCACGACGCCGATATCGAGATTGCCGTCGTGGTCCATCGTCAGCGCCACGCGTTGTCCATCGGGACTCCACGCCGGCTCAAAGTGGTACGCCGGGCCGGCGGTCAGCGCGTTCGCCTGCCCGCCCGCGACGGGCACCGTCCAGATATCGCCACGCGTCGCGTAGGCAAGGGCGCCGCCGTCGGGTCGCCAACTGGGATCGAGCGGTCCGGTGGACACCATGGGGAGCATGTGCCGTTCGACCCGATCGGAATGTCCGTAGCGATTGGGTCCCGCGTGCCCGTCGCCGACGGCGAGCAGGGCCAGCGCGCCGCCGCTGGCAAGTAGCAGCGAAAGGCGTGACCTGCTGCGAAATTGTGTGCGCGGTGCAGGGATCATGCGGGCGGGCCGGAATGGGGCGTGCTGGGACGGAACAGGGTGCCGCCGACTCTGGCGGTCAATAGGGATACTGGATACGATATACGCGCCTGCGCAATGCCGATTCGGCCCCCACCTTCGCCAGGATGCATGACATGGCCCACCGAGTCCACCCGCCGCGTCCGATCCGTTCGGTCGGCGTCTTTGCCGTCGTCCTCGTGTGGAGCGCCGCCTGCGCCGGTCCCGAGCTTCGCAATGCCGAGCTTCGCAATGCCGAGCTTCGCAATGTCGAGGCGAATGTGGTCGGCGAGGTCACCGTGCGCCACGCGGTTGCACGAGACCAGTCGGCACCACTCCGTCGGCTCGCGCCCGACGGCGGCGGCAAGCCGGTCGATCCCGATGCGCGCCGCGGCACGCTGTCGCCTCCGGGCGGGCACGAAGCGTCGGAGCGCGGAACGCAGGCGGTGACGGGCACCCCGGTCGGCGCCGCCGACGTCGAGCAGCGCACTCCCGGCACGCGCGCGGCCGCCACGCTCGTGGCCAGCTTCGACGGGCTGGGCGTCGGCTTCACTGGTCCGCAGGGTACGGCCACGGTGCGCAATCCGTCGGACAATTCGCTTGCCGTGGGCCCGGATCATGTCGTGCAAGTGGTGAATTCGCGCATGGCCATCTTCAGCAAGAAGGGGCGCAAGTATCCCACATCGGGTCAGGTGCTGTACGGCCCGGTGGAGACGCGCAACGTCTTTCGCGATTTCGGGGGGCCGTGCGAGAACCGCAACAACGGCGACGCCGTTGCCCGTTACGATCAGCTGGCCAACCGCTGGCTCATTGTGATGCCGATCTTTTCGCGCGTGCCGGTGCGCCAGAACGAACCCAGCGTGGGGCGTTCGGGAGAGCCCGCGCGTCGCAGTCAGCCGGGGCAGCTGCGTCAGCCGGGCGACGCCACGCCGCTCTTCCAGCCGTCGCGCGGTGATGAGCCGGTGACTGCGCCGACGCCGCCAGCAAATCCAACCAATCCGGCCACGCCGCCTGCTGCCGGTACGCCGGCAACCCGCCCCGCCCAACCCGCCGCACGTCCGCAGGAGCAGGGTACGTACGCCATGTGCTACGCGGTGAGCACGACGTCGGACCCGTTCGGCCCCTATTATCGCTACGAGTTCATCCGGCCGCTCTTTCCCGACTACCCGCGTCCTGCCGTCTGGCCGGATGGCTACTACGTGCCCACGAGCACCGGTGACGAGGTCATTCAAAAGCACGCGTGCGTGGTGGACCGCGCCAAAATGCTCAAAGGGCTCGACGCCACCGAGCAGTGCGTCATCATCGATGGCGTGAACTTTCTGAACAATGCCGATCTTGACGGCACCCAACTGCCGCCGGTAGGCGCGCCCAACATCATGCTGGCCGCCGGTGGCACGCAGCTCAAAGGCGACCTCGCCGACGATGGGATTTACGCGTGGACGTTTCACGTCGATTGGACCGATCCGGCCAAGACGAAGGTGAACGGTCCGGTGCGGATCGCCGTCGCGCCGTACCAGTATCTCTGCGGCGGCCAGCTCACCAGCTGTGTGCCGCAGCCTGGCACCGATCGCCGTCTGGACGCGCAGGGCGACAAGCTGATGGCCCGTGTCGTCTACCGGCGCATCGGCGCGCAGCAGTCGATCGTTGCTGCACACTCCGTGAACACGACGGCCGGTGGCGGTGGTGTGCGCTGGTACGAGTTCCGACTTGGTGCCACCGCGAACAGTCCGCTTCGGCTGCATCAGCAGGGCACGTATGCCCCCGACGGCTTCTATCGCTGGATGGCCAGTCCCGCGATGGACAGCAGGGGCAATATCGGCATCGGCTACTCGTTTGGCGGCACACCCAACTTTGCCGGACAGCGATTCGCGGGACGACTCGCTGGTGACGCAACGGGCACGCTCTCGCTGCGCGAAACGGTGCTCGTGGAAGGCGAGGCGTCGCAGACCAATACCCTGCGCTGGGAAGACTACAGTCAGACGGCGGTAGACCCGAGCGACGACTGCACGATCTGGTACGTCGGCGACTACTACAAGCAGGGTGCGACCAACTATTCGTCCAAAATCGGCGCGTTTCGTATGCCCGGTTGCGTCGGCACACCGTGAGACCGTTCGTGAAGCGGTCCGTGA
>JBBQSM010000242.1:0-5445 GCA_038234895.1 Gemmatimonadales bacterium | reverse complement strand
AGAGAAAGGCATAGGCCTTGTACAGCGAGTGCGCGACGAGATGCAGCAGCGCGAGTGAATACGCACCGAGGCCGCATTCCAACAGCATGAAGCCCATCTGCGCACAGGTGGACCAGGCGAGTGACACCTTGATGCTCACGCGGGTGGTCATCACGAGCCCGGCGAGCAGGGCCGTGGTGGTACCCACCACCACCAGCATGAGCTGCGCGGCGTCGATGTTTCCCATCAGTCCGCCCAGACGAATCATGACAAACCCGCCAATGTTCACGACACCGGCATGCAGGAGGGCAGAAACCGGCGTCGGCGCTTCCATGACTTGAATAAGCCAGCCATGAAAGGGCAGTTGCGCCGAGCGCAGGATCACGCCGGCAGCCAAGAGAACGCCCGCCAGCTGCACCGGCGTCGGGATCACCGACCATTCGGCCGCGCGCTGCACCAGGGTGTCGATTTCGAGCGTACCCGTCGCCTTCCACAAGAGGGCCACGGCGCCGAAGATGCCAACGTCCGCTACGCGGGCCATGAGGAACTTTTTGTGGGCCGCAATGACCGTCTGCGGGCGATCACGGTAGAACTGCAAGAGCTCGTGCAGACTGATACTGGTCGCCGTCCACGCCAGCGCGAGCATACCAAGATTGTTCGACACGACCAACAGGGACACCGCTCCGAGCGTCGCGAGAAACGCGCGGAAGTAGCGTGACTGCATGGCTTCGCCGTTGAGGTAGCGACGGGAGAAGCGCAGAATGATCAGGCCGATCGTATTGACCAGCAGCAGCATCACGACCGTGAGGGCGTCGAGCCGCACGCTGAGCCCGAGTGGGCCAACGGCCAGTGGCACGCTGCCGGCGCTGATCAGCGTGCTGGAGGCGCCGTAGATACCCAGCGCCGCCGCCGCGCCAAGCGACAGCAGCAACGCGAGCCCGGCCGCACGCACTGGGGCAGAACCACGATGCGGCGGGGCAACAAGGACGCTTTTGGGAAGGAACATCGCCGACAGGTATGTCAGCGGGATGAGCAAGAGAATGACCGACGGGACATGCATACGCGCGCTCCGGTATGGGGTGCACGGAGGAACGTAGAGCCTTTGCAGAGTTCCTCAAAATACATATATTATCTCTATTCGTTCCTTTTTAGAGAACATTTGATGCAGACCTCACGACTGAACTATCACCACCTGCACTACTTCTGGGCGGTGGCCAGGGCGGGGAATCTCACGCGCGCCGCCAAGCAGCTGAACGTTGCGCAGTCGGCTCTGTCCACCCAGATCCGGCAACTTGAGGGGCAGCTCGGTCAGGAGCTCTTCTCCCGGCAGGGGCGGACGCTCGTGTTAACCGAGGCCGGCCGGATTGCGCTGGCCTACGCCGATACGATTGTCGACGCCGGTTCGGAGTTGCTCGCCACCCTGCGCGAAGGGCGTCGCGAGCAGCGGCAGGTGCTCCGTATCGGCGCGGTCGCCACCCTCTCGCGGAACTTCCAGCGCGGGTTCCTCTCGCCGCTGGTTGGAGAGGACGGGGTCGAGTTGGTGCTGCACACCGGATCGATCAGTGAACTGCTGTCTCGGCTCCAGGCGCATACGTTGGACCTCGTGCTGTCCAATCGCCGAGTGCAGGAGGATGCCGACAGCCCCCTGCGCAGCCGACGGATCGCTCGGCAGCAGGTCAGTCTGGTGGGTCCGCCGGGGCGTACCACGCCCTTCCGGTTTCCCGACGATGTTGAGCAGATGCCACTGCTGCTGCCCAGTCGGGACAGCGCCATCCGCACGGCCTTCGATGTGATCTGCGAGCAGTACGGCCTAAGGGTGAACATCGCGGCCGAAGTAGACGACATGGCGATGCTGCGTCTCCTCGCGCGCGACAGCAACGCGGTGGCCCTCGTTCCTGCCGTCGTGGTGATCGATGAGCTCCGCCTTGGCACGTTGCACGAGTACGCCGTCGTCCCAACGCTCTATGAGGAGTTCTGGGCCATTACGGTGCGTCGACAGTATCAGCACCCGCTGCTCAAGCAACTGCTGGAGCGCCCACCGACCGAGCTCCTGTCGCGGTCGGAGTAAATGCTGCTGCGCGGAGCGTCCGGTATGCGGCAATGCCTCACGCGCCTCCGGCCCCGGCGGTAGCTTGGGGCATGGTGCGCCGGTGCACCCTCAGAATCCCGCCCGTAGAGGAGTGTTCCGCGTGTCCTCCCGCCGTTCCAAAGTTGCGCCGCAGTACGATGTCATCGTGGTTGGCTCCGGTGCCGGTGGCGGTATGACCGCCTACCAGCTGTCGGTGCAGGGGCTCAAGGTGCTGCTGCTCGAAGCGGGACGTGATTACGACCCGGTCACTGAAACACCCATGTTTCAGACGCCCAAGGACGCGCCCCTGCGCGGCAGCGGCAATGCGGACAAACCGTTCGGGTTTTACGATGCGACGGTCGACGGCGGCTGGCGCGTGCCGGGCGAGCCGTTCACGACGGCGCCGGGCAGCCAGTTCAGTTGGTGGCGTTCTCGCATGCTGGGTGGACGCACGAATCACTGGGGGCGCATTTCATTGCGCATGGGACCATACGACTTCAAGCCCAAGTCGCGTGACGGGCTCGGCGCCGACTGGCCGATGACGTATGACACGATGGCTCCGTATTACGACAAAACGGAGCTGCTGATCGGTGTGTACGGCGGTGACGATGATCTCGAGAATACACCGCGCTCATCGCCGGGCGTGCTGCAGCCGCCACCGGCCGCACGATCGTACGAGTTGCTCGCCAAGCAGGCGTGCGATCCGCTCAAGATTCCGGTCATTCCCGCGCACCGTGCCGTGCTCACGCAGCGTCAGGACTCGATGCGGTTACCGGCCAAGCTGCACCCGGGCAATGCGCTCGCGCAGCGGGTGCTGCGGCAGAGCATGAACGAGCGTATGGCCTGCTTCTACGCGACCGACTGTGGCCGCGGCTGCTCCATTAAGGCGAACTTCCAGAGCACCACGGTGTTGCTGCCGCCGGCGATGGCCACGGGTAACGTTACGCTGATCACCGACGCCATGGTGCGTGAAGTGTCGGTCGACGCGCAGGGCAAGGCCACGGGCGTGCACTACATCGACAAGCTGTCGCGCGTGGATCATCACGT
The DNA here is from genome assembly GCA_038234895.1 of Gemmatimonadales bacterium. Lineage (GTDB taxonomy): Bacteria > Gemmatimonadota > Gemmatimonadetes > Gemmatimonadales > Gemmatimonadaceae > Gemmatimonas. The sequence goes on along the minus strand of JBBQSM010000242.1, from coordinate 2,351 downwards.
GACGGCGAAGGTGATCGTGTTAGCGGCCAGCGCGTGTGAAACGTCGCGGATCATGCTCAACTCCAAGAGCACGCTCTTCCCGAACGGCATCGCCAACAGCAGCGGTGTGGTCGGCAAGTATCTCATGGATACCGTGGGCGCCGGTCTCTCCGCGCAGATTCCGCGTTTGGAAGGATTGCCGCCGGTGAACGAAGACGGCACCGCTGGTATCCACATGTACATGCCATGGTGGAAGTACGGCGACCAGAAGGCTGGAAAAATGTCGTTCGCGCGCGGGTATCACATCGAATTCGGTGGTGGTCGTGGTATGCCCGGTCCCGGCATTTTCGGCGGACTGGAGAGCTTCACGCAGGGCGCATACGGGAAAAAGTTCAAGGAAGAAGCGCGCCGGTATTACGGGTCGTTCATGTACTTCGACGGCCGCGGCGAAATGATTCCCAACGAAGACTCGTATTGCGAGATCGATCCGGTGGCCGTTGATCAGTGGGGTATTCCGGTGCTGCGCTTCCACTGGAAATGGTCTGAGCATGAGACGCAGCAGGCGGCACACATGCACAAAACGTTCGCCGAGATCATCGACAAGATGGGCGGCACGGTGCAAGGGACGGTGCAAACCGATGGCAGCAAAGCCATCGCCACAGGCGGCTCGATCATTCACGAAGTGGGCACCGTGCGCATGGGGAGCGATCCGAAAACGTCGGTGCTCAACGAGTTCGGTCAAACGTGGGACGTGAAGAATCTGTTCGTGACCGACGGCGCCACGTTTGTGTCGAACGCCGATAAGAATCCGACACTGTCCATTCTCGCGCTCGCATGGCGCAGTTGCGATCATCTCGGGGCCGAACTGAAGCGGGGGAATCTCTGATGCGCGACGACGCGAACGATCACGGGACGGACGACGTCAAACCGGTTGGGCAGGGCATCGCGCGGCGCGAGGCGCTCAAGGCCATGGCCGCGGCGGCGATGGTGCCGATGTTGTCCGAGACGGCCATGGCCGCGCCGATGGCCGCCGTCGCCCGCGAGCCGCTGCCGTTGCTTGAGGAAGCGCAAGCGAAGCGCAAAGGGCCGCGCGGCACGCCCAGTGATCCGGTGTTGCAGGTAGCCAAGGCCGACTGGCCGAAGAAGCTGCAACTTCGCGAGCTCGCCACGCTCGCGGCGCTCTGCGACATGATCATCCCCGCCGACGCCAAGAGCCCGGCGGCATCCACGGTGGGTGCGCCGGCCTACATCAACGAATGGGCCAGCCGGCCTGGCGGCGATGCCTCGCTGGTGCGCGTGCGTGGCGGACTGGCGTGGCTGGATCGCGAATCGAACACACGTTTCGGCAAGCGATTCCATCTGGCCACCAACGCGCAGCGCACCGCGATTTGCGATGATATTTGCTATCTGCCGAAGGCCAAGCCGGACCATCAGTTCGCCGCACAATTTTTCGACACCATTCGCGATCAGACGGCCACGGCGTTTTACACGACGCCGCAGGGCTGGAAAGACCTTGGGTACATCGGCAACGTGGCGATCCCGAAGTTCGAAGGGCCGAATGCGGAGATTCGACGGAAGATCGGGCTGGAGTAAAGGCGGCGGTCGCGCTTTACGAACGGCAACGGCAACAGCCGGAACACGGAGGCTACGGATCTTACGGAACGGCACCGATACGATGAACGGCGCAGCGCTGTTCATCGTATCCCGTGTCGTTCCCCTCGATCCGTTTCGTCCGTGTTCCCGTTTTTGCCGTAGCGGTTTCCGCAGCGCAGGGACCTCACTGGCCCATCGTCGCAAACGACCGGAGTGCGGCCGCCGTGTCATCGTGCCCGAATTGGGCGGCAACTTGGTGCGGTGAGAGATCGCGACCGATGGACCACAAGTAAATATGAAAACTGCTCGGCAGCATTTCGCCGTAGCGCCCTCGTCCGGTCTGTTCGTGAAGTCGCGTGGGATCCTGTCGCAGCAGCGCACACGCACGATCAGTGAGCCCCAGCGCTGCTGCCAAAAAGATGTCGGTGCCGGCTCCCCGCTCCACGAGATATTGCGCCTGTGCGTAGCGCCCCGCACCACGCGAGCCCGCCAGCATCCACTCGGCGGGCGTAGCGCGATGATCGACGTCGCGTGCATCGATGTCGGCGCCCGCGTTCAGGAGCAGGTCGATTACCTCACGTGAGCGCGCAAAGTGGAGCGGCGTCTGGCCATCACCGCCGCGCTCCGCCGCGCGCGCTGGGTCGGCGGCGAGCATGGTTGCGAGTAGATCCACATCGTCGAGATGGGCCGCGGCGCAGGCATCCGGAATGGCGCCGGCGTCCAGCAGTCGCTGGGCCGCGGTGCCCGTGGCGATATGCAGTGCGTGAAATGGACCAGCC
>JBBQSM010000241.1:0-5494 GCA_038234895.1 Gemmatimonadales bacterium | reverse complement strand
CCCTGAAGTGACCGGCATGTGGACGGCGATCTACCAACAGATCGACCGTGACAACGTGCTCATCAATCGCGTACCGACTGTGTCGGCGGTGACCGATCCGGTGCGCAGTGACGTGATGGGGCAGGCGTATCTCATGCGCGCACTCGGCTTTCATAATCTCGTGAAGTACTGGGGCGCCGTGCCGACGCCGACGAGGCCGATCGCGTCGCCCGCCGAAGCACAGGCGTACACGCGCACACCGGTGAACGAGGTGTACACGCAGATTCTCAAGGATCTCGACAGTGCGTCGGCGCTGATTCGCAACACGACGAACACCCGCTATGCGACGCTCAATGCGGCACGAGCGATCCGGGCACGCGTGCTCTTCTATCGTGCCGGTTTGAGCGGCAACGCGAGCGCTACCGTCGACTATCAGGCGGCACTCGATGCAGCAAACACCGTGCTGGCGGGGCGCGATACGCTGGTGGTGCCCTATGCCGACCTGTTCAGTGCGGCGGGTACGATCACGTCGGAGGACATCTGGCGCGTGTCGTACAACGCGACCGAGACCAACGGCATCTCCAACTACTATCTGCAGGTGGGACGTGCAGAGGTAGCGCCGAGTACGAACATTGATGCGGCGTATCCGGTGGGGGATTTGCGCAAGGCCTGGAGCATTCGCCCGAGTGGCAATGCAGGCCGTCCGCTGAACGGCAACAAGTATTCAGCGCGTCCGGGCACGGAGCATGTGCATGTCATTCGCCTCGCTGAGTTGATCCTGATCAAGGCGGAAGCATTGACGCGACTGAACCGGTTGCCGGAAGCGGTGGCGTCGTACAACAAAGTGCGCGTGCGCGCCGGTCTCGCGCCGCATGTGCTGGGCACGCAGGTGACGACGCAGGCGCAGGTACTCACGCAGATAGAACTCGAGCGGCGACTGGAGCTGGCCTTCGAGGGCGACCGCTGGCCCGATCTCAACCGCTTGGGGCGCGCGGTGGCGGTGAAAGGCATTCAGGACCGGCCGGGACAGGCGCTGTTCCCGATCCCGCTGCGTGATACGCGCACGTCGCCGAATCTGGGGCAGAATCCGGGGTACTGAGTCAGTGAGCGGTGACGGCGGATAACCGGCGGATCGACGCGGGATAACTGCCACTGCATTTGAACTGCCGATAAGAGGGATTAAAAGGGAAACGCACGGATACGACCAAAAAAATCTTTGGTGGTATCCGTGCGTTTCCCAGTTAAATCCGTGCTATCGGCAGTTCCAAAAAAAACCGATAACCCGCAGTTCGCGGACCTTGCCGAAGCAGATCGAGACTACTTGTCCGTGCTCAGCATGGTCTTGATACCGTCGCGCACGTCGAGCAAATGTGCGCGCGTCGTGCGGTCACTCGTCTTGCCGATCGCCGCGGCGACTTCGCGGTCGAGCGTGCGCATCTCTTCCTTGAGCAACGGACGGAAGTCGCGCGTGTTCACCAGCGGCTGACCGAAGGCCTGCGCGAGCGCCAATTCCTGCGCACTCGGCGCAGGCGGCTTGATCTTGCTGGCCATGGCTTCGACATACGTGGCCTGCAGCCGGCGACGATAGGCGTCGATCGGCGCGCCGGAATAGATCTCCTTCCACAGACCACGACGCAGGTCGGTGAGCATTTCGCCCAGCGTGTAGACCGTGTTCTTGTTCGACGCGACGGCTTCAAACTCCACCATGCGCTGCAGCTTTGCGTTCGCGACCAGCGCGCCCAGTACCCGACCCTGTGCGCCGCTCACCCGATTGATGTTGCCGTCGGACTCGAGCTTGCTGAGAATGTCCGGCTTGATCATCGCCTTGGGCGTGGTGAAGACCTCGTCGTTCAGGAACTGCACGGCTTCCTTCTGCCGCGCCCGCGACACGGGCTTCCACACGGGTCCGCTCTGACTAACGGCCTTCTCCTGCTTGTCCGAGCCGCCGACAATACGCGTTACGTGATTCGCTTCTGTCGCCCACTGACCGAGCACGCCGGAGTACGTGGCGCGCAGCAGTGAGTAGTCGGCTGTCTTGTCCGAGGTGGAGGCGGGTTCGACGAGATCGACGATGCGACGCAGGTTCTTGAAGCCCAAGCGTGTGGACTTCACCGCGTCCGCGTCACCGATGGCTTCGGACTGTTCACCAGGATCGACGGCACCGCCGCCAAAGCGATACCAGGGCACCGAGTCCTGCATGCGCGCCCATGCATCGAGCGTGGTGCGCTCGCCTTCCGGCGTGAGGGCACCGGCGACGGGCTTGTAGCCCCACATCACAGCGTACTTGTCATACGGACCGACCTTGGGCACGAGATCGCCAAGTGCGATGCCGTCTTCGGGCTGCGCGATGTAGTTGAAGCGCGCGTAGTCCATGATCGACGGCGAGTGGCCCATTTTCGCGACCCACGTCTTCGAGCGGATGGAGTCCACCGGATACATGGAGCTGCCCTTCATGTTGTGCGGAAAGCCGAGCGTGTGTCCGACTTCATGCGCCGCAACGAACTGCACCAAGCGCCCCATCAGCGAATCGGGGAACGGGAACTTCTGCGCGCGCTTGTCGAGATGCCCGACTTGCGAGAAGTACCACTCGCGCTGCAGGTCCATGATGTTGTGGTACATCTGCACGTCGGCATCGATGATTTCGCCGGTGCGCGGATCGGTCGTGCTGGGGCCGACGGCATTCGCGACGGGCGACGGCAACCAACGCACCATCGCAACGGACGCGTCTTCACCGGAGAAGTCGGGATCGTTTGGCACGTCGCCCGCCACGATCCCCTTGCTGAAGCCGGCCATTTCGAACGCGGACTGCCACTCTTCAATGCCCGCCTTGATGAACGGCTTGAGCCAGTTCGGTGTGGCGGGGTCGACGTAGTACGTGATGGGCTTCTTGGGTACGCAGAGATTGCCGACCATCTGGTCGGAGCATTCCAGGCGCCAGCGCGCGATATAACGGCGCGGCAGTACACGCTGTTCGGGCGACCCGAAGTCCGTCTTGGTCACGCCAAAGAACCCAACGCGTGCATCCATGAGGCGCGGCATCATCGGCACGTCGGGCAGTCGCACGATCGAAAACGCGAACGCTTCAGTGACCGCCGATTGTGCGCCGCCGAGGTTGAGTCCCGGAATGTTCGGCAGTCCGCCCGGTGCGCCGCCCTGCGGCGTGAAGGTTTGGATGGCGGTCACGTTCACGTTGCGAGAAAACGCGGCCGCCTTTTCGATGTAGGAACGCGACGCGTCCACCGTGGCGCGGCGTCCATTGGCAACGAACTCCGGCACGCCGCCGGTGAACATGCGCGTCACTTCGATAACAGCGGCGCTGTCCTTGCCGTACGTCTCAACGTTGAGTGCCGCGATGATCGGGAAGACGCCGATGAGCGACATGGCGCGGCCGGTGGAGAGGGCGCTGTCGGTGGCGACGTTGTTGTACTGAATGTCGCGAACAAGAATACGGTTCTCTCGCCGTTCGAAACGGATCACGCGATCGGTGCCGAGCGTGCCGTTGATGCCGATGCTGGACGCGGTGCCGGCAAGCACGGAGGTGATGACGAAGTCCTTCCCCTGCTGATCGGCCGGAATCTCGAAATACAGACGCGAGCCGATCTGATGGACGTCGAAGACGCCCTTCTTGGACTTGGCGCGCGGCGTGATGACGGTGGCGTACGGGCGCGGGTTGGGCTCGGCGCCACCGCCGCCCAGTCCGGCGAGGGCGCCGAGGTTGGGGATTCCGCCCGGTTGTTGACCTGGCGTGGCAGGTGTGGGGGCGCCGGGTGTGGGAGCATTACCGCCCGCGTTGGGACGGTTGGCCGGGGTCGGCGTGGGAGCCGGCTTGGCGGCGGGGCGGCAGGACGCGGCGAGCAAGAGCCCGGCGGCCGCCAGCGTACGAGGGGCGAAGCGCATTGGCGAGGGAAGGAATTGGAGAGTCGCAAGACGGGGCGCTCCCGTCGTCACCGTAGAGTTTAGGTGACTGGAGCGCCCCGTAACAGCGGGACGGGCAGCGGTTGGCGGGCCAAGGCCGACTGAACCGCCGCTGCCTAGTCTAAAAGCCCCGGGAGACGCCAAACCGCAGCATGCGCGGTTCGACCGGATGGAAATGCACGTCGGAGACGCCGCTGCCGGCTTCGCCGGCGATGCGTGACGTGTAGAAATACTGCACATCGTTGCTACGGGCGTTCGCGGCGTTGAGCAGGCTGGCCGTGAGCCGCATGCCGCGCACGGTCCACCCGATACTCAGGTTCACCAACGTGGTCGGCGTGCCACGAACACTATTGTCTTCGTTGAGCGCGGCGGCGCCGAAGTGCCGCAGGCGCGCCACGGCATGCATGCCGGACCGCGGCTCCCAAGTTGCCCCGGCGGTCACGACCTGCTCGAGTGCGCCGGGAATGCGGTCCTCGCTCGGCGCATCAGCAAAGCGCGCACGGGTGAAGGAGAGGTCGGTGTCGAGCGTGAGCGTGGAGATTGGCCGCCAAAAGTTCGCCATCGTCACACCGACCCGGCGACTACGACCTTGTGGCTCGGTCGTGCCGCCATCACCCACGAAAAGCAATTCGCTGTCGAGATCGAGCGTCCACACGGACGCGGTCGTCCGCAGTGCCTCTCCGTGAGAGCTTCGCAGCCCGAGCTCGGCGGCGCGGGAACGGACCAGCGGATCGACCCGGTCGGCCGGTTCGCCGCTGGCTGGATCGACGGTGATGGTGGAGCCGCGCGCATCGTTGCTGTGGAAGCCAAGTCCACCGCCGAAATAGAGCTCCAGTCCGGCGGTGGGTTGCACGATCAGCGAGGCTTTCGGACTGCCAATGGTCGCGGAGCGGTTACCGCTGTTCCGCGAATCGTTGCTCGTGACGCGAAAGTTGTAGGCGTCCTGTCGCATGCCGAGCACGGTACGCATGCGCGGCAGCCAACGCGACTCCACGCTGGCGTACACACCGCCGCTGGTTTGCACGACATCGTCGTGGCGTACGGTCCCGGTGAGCACCCGGTCGCTGCTGCGATAGAGCCCGACGGCAATATCATCAGCACGCAGTTGCACGCCGGTACGCAGTAAATGGGGCACGTTGCCCACCAGCCGTGTACGCGTGAGCTCCGCGTTGACGCCACTGGTGGTGCGTCGATCGGTCTGGTTGATCTGGTCGCCGCCGTCGACGTTGTCGAGAAAGTATGTGAAATTGGAAAAGAGATTGAGGCCGTGCCGCACGGCGAACGCATCGACGGTGATCGCGCCATCGCGCCGCGTGCGTTTCCACGCCAGTGACAGACTGTAGCGATCGGCGTCGCCGCCGAGTGTGGGATCGAGTTGGCCGAAGCGACTGATCGTACCGGAGCTGACGGCGCGTTGCGGGATCTGGTCGGTGGCGTTCCAGTCGTTGGCGTAGCCCAAGGCGAGCACCGAGAACTCGTCGCGCGTGCCCGTCCACGTCCAACGGGCGATACCGCTGAACTTGCCGAGCTGCTGCTGCTGTTCCCACGGTCCGTCGTATTGCTTGGCTTCACCGCCGATCAACCAGTTGCTCCGTCCCGA
>JBBQSM010000240.1:0-5498 GCA_038234895.1 Gemmatimonadales bacterium | reverse complement strand
GCGCCGTTGGTGGCATGATTCGCACGTGGCCCCAGTACCCCAATCGCGAGACCTGATCATGGTTGACGTCGCACATCCGGGAGAGCGCATTCCCATTGCCTCCGATCACGCCGGCTTCGAGTTGAAGGAGCGCCTGCGTGTTTCACTCGCCGAACTCGGTTTCGAGGTGGAGGACATCGGCACACATGGTACGGCAAGCACCGATTACGCCGACTATGCCCACCCTCTGGCGCAGGAGGTGTCGTCGGGGGAATCTCAGCGCGGCATCCTGCTCTGCGGGACCGGATTGGGCATGTCGTATGTGGCCAATCGCTACCCGGGTGTGCGCGCAGCGGTTGCGTGGACACCGGAAATCGCGGCGCTCGCGCGCAAGCACAATGACGCGAACATTTTGGTACTCCCCGCGCGTTTCGTATCCGACGAGGACGCCGTGGAAATTCTGCGCGCCTGGCTGACCACGGAATTCGAAGGTGGGCGCCACACGCGCCGGATCGAAAAGATCGAACGAGATGGCGCGGACGGCGCCGGGAGCGAGGCATGAGCAACGAACAGACGCTGGCCGCAAGCGTATCGTGGCATCTCTGGGACCGTTGCCCACCGGGTGACGCGCTGTCGCAGTCCGATCCGGAGATCGCGCACCTGATCGAGGAGGAGATCGTTCGCCAGAGCGACGGCATCGAGCTCATTGCGAGCGAGAACTTTGTGTCGCCGGCTGTGATGGAGGCGGTGGGGTCCCCGCTCACCAACAAGTACGCCGAGGGGCTGCCTGGCAAGCGCTACTACGGTGGCTGCGAAGTGGTCGACAAGATCGAGCAGTTAGCGATCGATCGTGTCAAGCAGCTCTTTGGCGCGGAACATGCCAACGTGCAGGCGCACAGCGGCGCGTCGGCGAATGCGGCGGTGTTTCTCGCGTTCATGAAGCCCGGCGACACGTTTTTGGGTATGGACTTGTCGCAGGGCGGTCACCTCACGCACGGCTCTCCGGTGAACTTTTCCGGTCTGCTGTACAACGCCGTGTCATATGGCGTGACCGAAGACGGCATCATCGACTACGAGCAGATGCGCACGCAGGCGCGCGCGCACAAGCCCAAGATGATCATCGCCGGCTACAGTGCGTACTCTCGCACGATCGATTGGGACGCGTTTGCCAGTGTGGCCAAGGAAGTCGGTGCGCTGTTCATGGTGGACATGGCGCATTTTGCGGGGTTGGCAGCGACGGGTGTGTATCCGTCGCCCGTGCCGTTCGCCGATGTGGTCACCAGCACCACGCACAAGACGCTGCGCGGCCCGCGGGGCGGCATCATTCTGTGCAAGGCGGAGCATGCCAAGGCAGTGGACAAGGCCATGTTCCCGGGCATGCAGGGTGGTCCGCTCGAACATGTGATCGCGGCCAAGGCCGTCGCGTTTCACGAGGCGCTGCAACCGTCGTTCACGCAGTATTGCCGCAGTGTGGTGCAGAACGCGCAGGTGCTCGCGGCCGCACTGACCGCCCGCGGCTTCCACATTGTGTCGGGTGGTACGGACAATCACCTCATGCTGGTCGATCTCCGCAATCGCGGCCTGACCGGCAAGGTGGCGGAGAAGGTGCTCGATCGCGCCGGGATCACGGTCAACAAGAACACGGTCCCCAAGGAAACGCAGTCGCCGTTCATCACCAGCGGTATCCGCATCGGGACACCGGCGGTCACCACGCGTGGGATGGACGCGGCCGCGATGGAGCAGATCGCGTCGTTGATCGATCGCGTGCTGCAAGCGCCCGACGACGAGGCAGTCATTGCGGCCGTGAAGGCGGATGTGAAGGCGCTGGCGGACAACTTTCCGCTCTACCGCGCCGTCACGCACGCCTGAGTACGCGACTGGGTACGCGCCAGATCTCACGAGGTGTTTGGGGCCGGCGACGGACGGCGGCGGAGAAAATGGTTGCATCTGCCCGCGCTCCCGCAAGCCATTGCGGGGGCCGTCCACCGGCCTGCATCATTTACGCGGCCTCCGGTGTCGTGCGCGTGGAACGCGTTGCAACCCGCAGTACCGAGCGTCTGCTGTATTGGTGATCCGGAGTTCCGGCGAGAATGCCGGACTCTCGTTGTTGTTTCGACACGCTTGATGGAGCAGGGCTGTGACTGAGTTGGCGTTCCGCGACGGTATCATGGAGCAGATTCGCTTGCGCGAACCGCGGTTCGACGAGCGCGCATATCTGTTTGTGCTCGCGGCACTCGAACACTGCCAGAAGCATCTCCTCGAGCGTCGTCACATTACCGGGCCCGAACTCGCGCATGCCTGCCGTGAGCTGGCGCTGCAGCGCTTCGGCGTCACGGCGCGACTGGTGCTGGAGCACTGGGGGCTGCGCGGGACACGCGACATCGGCGACATCGTGTTCACGCTCGTGGACATGGGCCTGCTCGTCAGTCAGCCGCAGGACACACGCGATGACTTTCTAGGCGTGTTCGATTTCGCAAATGCGTTCGAGCGTGAGTATCCCTGGAGTACCGCGCACGTCTGATCCGCTCTGCGCATCGCGCGTGCGCGTCACCACAGCCGGCGAGGCTGCGGCACGCGACCTTGATGCCATTGCAGCAGGCACGCCGTCGTTCACGTTGATGCTGCGTGCCGGCACCGCCGCCGCCGAAGTGATCCTGCGCGACTATGCCGATCGATTGCGATTTGGTGTCGCACTCTTTGCCGGTGCAGGCAACAACGGCGGGGACGCGTACGTGGTGGCCGCACAATTGGCCCGGGTTGGCGTGCGGGCGCGTCTGCACGCCGTCGCACCCCCGCGCACGGCGGACGCGCAACGGGCCGCGGCACTCGCGTCGCCTTGGCTCATCCACGGTGCGCCGACCGGACGCGAACTGCTGGTGGTCGACGGACTGCTGGGGACGGGCCATCGCGGTGCATTCCGCGACCCGGTGCTGTTGTCGTGCGCCCAATTGCAGTCCGCGCGAGACCGGCACGCCACGATCGTCGCGCTTGACATGCCATCGGGGCTCAATGCCACCACCGGTGAAATCGCGGCCGGCGCGGTCGCGGCAGACGTGACCGTCACCTTCGGCACGATCAAACGCGGCTTGCTGATCGCGCGCGCGCAGGCAGGGCGGGTGGTGTTGGTCGACATCGGGCTCGAGCGCGCAGCGCCGCACGAACTGACCGACGTCGCACCACCCGACGCACCACCCGACGCACCACCCGACGCACATCCCGACGCACTGCACGTGTCGCCCCCGCACGATCAGGGCTGGCGTATGGCCGATGCGCGCGCCCTCGCCGCCTTGCTACCGCCCATCGCGTGGAATGCGCATAAAGGACAGCGCGGCTCGGTCGCGCTGGTGGGGGGTGGCGCGGGCATGGCGGGGGCGATCGTGCTTGCCACGCGCGGCGCGCTGGGTGCCGGGTGCGGACTCGCGCATGCGTATCTGGAGTCGGGCACCGGCGTCGCCGCCGTGCAGCAGCAGGTACCGCAAGCGATCGCGCATGCGTGGCCCGACCGTGACCTCGCGGCGCCGTGGGCGCATGCGCTGGTGCTTGGTCCCGGACTTGGACGGTCCGAGTCGTCACAACAGGTACTGCACCGCGCGTTGCAAGAAAACGCCGGTGTCCCGGTGCTGCTCGACGCGGATGCGCTCACGCTGCTCGCGGGATCGGCCGTCGAGGGCCCCGCGGCGCACGACGTGTTGGCGCGACTGCGCGACATCGCCTCGCGCGCCCACGGCGTGGTGTGCACGCCGCACGTGGGTGAGTTCGCACGTCTGACGGGTGCCCCTGTCGGCGAGGACTGGCAACAGCGTGCCGACCGGTTGCAGGACTTCGCCGTACGTGCCGGTGTGACCGTATTGCTGAAGGGTACGCCCACGCTCATCGCCACCCCGGACGGCGCGCCGCTCACGGTGGTGGCGTCTGGCACGGCCCTGCTCGCCACCGGCGGTAGCGGCGATGTGCTGAGCGGCATCATCGGCGCGCTGCTCGCGCAGGGCATCGCGGCGCGCGACGCTGCGGTCTTGGGCGCAACGGTACACGGCCGCGCCGCCGAACTGGCCACGCAGGCCCACGCAGGCATACGTGGGCTTACGCTCGACGCACTATTCGACGCGCTGCCGCAGGCGTGGTATTCGTTGGAGCAACCGGCCAGCTTTGATCCGGGCGTCGTGCACGTACTGCACGCGCCCGTCAGCTAGCGCGTTGCGCGTCGATCGCAGCGGTCGACGACCGCCGCGACTTCTCCCGGTTCCTTCCGCACCCTCAGTCATGCGTCGTCCATGCGTCGTCGGATTCTCGTAGCGGCCGTTGTCGCGGTGGGTGCTGCGCTCGTCGCATGCGCGAGCAGCGGGGTGGGCGCCGGTGCAGGCGGCGGTGGTCTGGCCGGCGGCGCATTCGGCCGGCGCGACGAGCGGCTCTTCGTCGGCAGCTTTGCCGACGTGCGGGAGGTCGCAGTATCCAGGCGTTATGTGTTCTCCGCCACGCCAAGCGGCATCGGCGTGTTCGATCGACTGTCGAATGCGTGGTTGCCGCCGCTCACGCGCGACAACGGCTTCACCGATGTCCAGATCACGGTCATGGCCGGCGATCCGGCTGAGGACGCGGTCTGGTTCGGGGTGCCGGGGGCGATCGTGTCGTATCGTCCGCAGGTGGAGCAGTTGCAGCGCACGATGATCACCGGCGTACCGGACTTCCTTGCGTTCGACAAGTCGCCACTGGGCGATCTCTACGTACGTGCAGGGGGCGCCTGGACTCGCGTGTCGCGCACCGGACTCGCCGCTCCCATGGGGCAGCCGCCGGCGCCGGCCTCGCTGGTGGTGCCGCGCACGCTGGCCAATGTCTACGCGCAGTTTCCGGCGTTGCGGTCGCAGCAGGCAACGCTCTTTCGCAATCAGCAGGCCGATCGCGCGCTGCGATCCTACAACGTGATCAGCGGCGCCGTCTCCCCCGAACGCTCCAGCGAAGTGTGGCTCGGCACGGCCGGCGATGGCCTGTACCGGGTCGACCCCACCTTTCAGCAGTCCACGCCGCTGCGCTTCGGACCGATGGTGAGCGACATCGGTGCGCTGGCGCTGGCCAGTGATGGCGTCTGGATGGCCGGCCTCGGGCAGTCGCAACTACGCGCCGGCCTGAGCTTCGCCCGCAACGACCTGCAGCAGTGGCGCTGGGTCGACGGCACCATCGCTGTGCCATTGCTCGGCGTGCGTGCGAACAGCATGGTCATTCGCGCGCAACGCGCGTGGGTTGGCACTGAGCGCGGTCTCGTACGCGTGCGGTTGGACGCGGGTGAAGCCATGGCCGCATGGACGACGCTCGACGGTATGCCCGACGAACGCGTGTATTCGCTCGCCGCCACCGATGCCGGCGTGTGGGCGGGCACGGCGCGCGGACTGGTCTGGGTCAGCGATTCGAGCGACAGCCGCAATACGCGCACCCGCGGTATCGGCGCGCGCCTGCTGGAGAACACCACTGTCTTTGCGCTGCAACTCATTGGCGACACACTGTGGGCGGGCACGTCGGCCGGACTG
>JBBQSM010000239.1:0-5501 GCA_038234895.1 Gemmatimonadales bacterium | reverse complement strand
GCGCACCGTCCTGCAGCACCTCGACACGCTGCGCGCGCGACAGATCGACGGCGTGCTGCTCGATGCGATCGGCGCCGCCTCGCTGCCCGCCGATGCGCTGACCGGCGTCAACGTCGTGCTGATCGACGAACCATCGGAACGGTGGCCGGGGATCGCCACCGATGCGATCGCAGCGGGTCGTCTGGCCGCCGAGCATCTGCTGGCGCTGGGACATCGCGAGGTGGCGTTTGTGGGGCCGGCGTCGGACGTGCATGCGTTCCGTATGCGCGAACGGGGCTTCGTCGCGCGGCTGCGTGAGGCGGGCTTGTCACTGTCGTCGCCGCGACTGCGCCGGGCGCCGGCGACGGTCGCCGGAGGGCGCGACGCCATGCGCCGGTTGCTGGCCGCCCCGCGACCGACGGCGGTGTTTTGCGCCAACGATCTCATGGCCATCGGTGCCGTGAAGCAATGTCTCACCGTCGGACTGCGACTCCCCGAGGACATTTCGCTCGTGGGGTGCGACGACATCGAACTCGCACGGTACGTGACGCCGGAACTCTCCACTGTGTCTATCCCGGCCCGTGAACTTGGAGCGCGCGCGGCGCGCCTGCTGGTGCAACTCATCGAACAGTCACCGCAGCGGGTGAGCGCGACGCGGCTCTTGCCGGTCCGGTTCGTCGCCCGGGGGTCGTCTGGGGCGGTGCCGGTCACGCAGTCTGCGGCGGGGATGTCCTGATGACGGCACTCTCCGACGCAATCATTGTAGGTACCGGCAGCCACGTGCCGTCGCGAGTCGTCACGAACGCGGAACTCTCGTCGCTGCTGGGCGAGGACATCGCGCCGTTCGTGGAAGGCACGTTGGGGATCACGCAGCGCCACTGGTGCACACCAGACGAGTCGACCGCCGATCTGGCCGAAGCCGCCGCGCGGCGAGCGATGCACGCAGCGGGCGCAACACCGGAATCGATCGACCTGCTGATCGTTGCGACGGATACGCCGGAGTACATCTCGCCGTCGACCGCCTCGGTGGTGCACGGGCGGTTGGGCGTCATCAACGCCGGGACCTTCGATCTCAACGCAGGCTGCGCCGGATTCGTCACGGCGCTTGACGTTGCGTGGAAGTACATCCGCGCCGACGCACGCTATCGGCGCATTCTGGTGGTCGGCGCGTACGCGATGTCCCGCTACCTCAACCACCGTGACAAGAAGACGCTGACGATCTTCGCCGACGGCGCCGGTGCCGTGGTCGTGGACGCGAGTACCCAGCCCGGCGTGCTCGCCTCGGAGCTGTTCGCCGACGGGCGCTACTGCCACGGCATGGGAGTCTTTGCCGGCGGCACGCACACGCCCGTGACGCACGACGTCCTCACCGAAGACGTGCAGCAGTACCTGCGCTTCGTGGAGAAGTATCCAGCCTCGGTCAACGAGGAGGGATGGCCGAGAATCGTGCGGTCGGTGCTCTCGCGCGCGGGCAGCGACGTGAACGACGTGGATCTCTGGCTGTGGACGCAGGTGAACCGCTCCACGATCGAGGTCGTGATGCGAGGGCTTGGTGTGCCGATGTCGCGCGCGCACACAATCATGCACAAGTGGGGCTACACTGGCTCGGCGTGCCTGCCAATGGCACTCGACGACGCGGTGCGTTCCGGACGCGTCCACGATGATCATCTGCTCGTGTTCACCGGATCGGGCGCCGGACTGGCCATGGGGTCGTTGGCCATGCGCTGGAAAAGCGTGCAGACATGATGGGCGCCATGCTGCCACCGATGTCGGCCACCGATCCATCCACGCTGTACCCGATCATCCGGGCGTTCGTGGAACGGGCGCACGCCGCGCCCGATCGTCGCGCCTTCACGGTGTACGCGGCGGGTGGGATCGACACGCCGACCACAATAACGTGGGGCGAGTGGCTGACGGCATCGCGCACGATGGCGCTGGCGTTGCTGCGGAGTGGCGTGCAGCACGGGGATCGCGTGGCAGTGCTGTCGCGCAACCGCCCTCTGTGGCCGATCGCGGACATGGCGATTCAGATGATCGGTGCGATCGGCGTCGGCATCTATCCCACGAGTGCGCCCGCGCAGATCGATTCCATCCTGCGCGACTGCTCGCCGGTGTTGTTGCTCGTCGACACGCTGCCGCATGCGGCGCTTCTGGCAGGCCTCTGCGCGGGCGAGTCGCGTCGGCTACCGATCGTGAGCGACGTCTCCGCCGATGAACTGCGTCGCTCGGCCGCCGCGCACGCCGGAATGCTGGTGCCGTTGGCGTCGTGGCTGCATGCGTCGTCCGGTGATCGTGGTGGAGAATTGACGCCCGCACCACGGGCGCTCGCAGACGATACGAATGCGAATGCGAATGCACTCGACGCGCGCATGGCGGCGGTCACGCTCGACGATCCGGCCGCGCTGATCTACACCTCGGGTTCGACGGGCGAACCGAAAGGGGCGTGCATCTCCCATCGGTACCTCGCGGCATCGGCGGCGTCTGTCGCCGCGACGCTGGGATTCACCGCGCACGATCGCACGCTGTCGTTTCTGCCGTACTCACACGCTGCCGAACGTGTGTTCGGTGAGTGCACGCGCGTGTTGACGGGTATGGAAGCTGCGCTCATTGAAGACCCTGCCGATCTCTTTCGCGTGGCGGCAGCATTCGCGCCGAGTTTTCTCGGCGGACTGCCGCGCATCTTTGAACGGTTGTATGAAGCGGCAGAGGTCGCGCGTCGTGACGGAGCCGATCCGCGTGCCGCAATCGTGGCGCGCATTGGAGACCGCTGCCGGCTGGCGACCTCCGGCGGTGCGGCGCTGCCGCAGCATGTCGCGGAATCGCTGCGAGCGCTGGGGCTGCAGGTGGTGGGTGCGTATGGACAGACCGAACATCTGTGCGTAGCGATGAATCGTCCGGACGATGTGCGCTTCGACACCGTCGGCCCACCGATGCCCGGTACCGAGGTGCGCCTCGCGGACGACGGCGAACTGCTCGTGCGGCGCAACGCGCTCACGTTCGCGGGCTATTGGCAGAATACCGACACTACGCATGCCGCGTTCACCGACGATGGGTTGTGGTTGCGGACGGGAGACCGCGCCGAGCTGCTGCCGGGTGGCGAGTTGCGCATCGTGGGGCGGGTGAAGGAAATGATTGCCCTGTCCAACGGACGCAAGATCGCGCCGTTGCCCATCGAGGCGGCGTTGGTCGCGTCGCCGTTCATTGCGCACGCCGTCTGTCATGGCGAGGGGCGCAAGTATCTGGTAGTGCTGCTGTCGTTGCGACGGCAAGTGGTCGAGGCCTGGGCGCGTCAACACGGGCTGGTCGACCAGTGGCCGACGCTCGCGGAACATGCGGCGCTACGCGCTGAACTGCAGGCCGCGATCGATGGCGTGAACGCCACGCTCGCACGAACCGATCGCGTGCAGGCATACGCCATCACCACGCAGGAATTCTCGCATGACACGGGCGACCTGACGCCCACGCTCAAACTGGTGCGCGCCGTGATCGACCAGCGATTCGCCGACACGTTCGAACGGATGTACTCATGACCGCGCCGCTGTCGAACGAGCGTACCGCTGGCGTTCGCGGCGTGGCATTGCGGGCGATCGTGCTTGGTACGGTCGGCATCGCGGTCGCATACGCCACAGCATTCGGTCCGCCCGCAGTGGCCGCGTGGGGGCCGTGGGTGATGGCGGTGTCGCTGCCGGTGTGCATGGTCGCCACGATGACATTCGGTGCGGTGCGCGCGGGACGTCGGGTCGGCGCGCTGGCGCTGCCGATCGCGCTGGTGTTCGTCCTGGTGACCGGCGGATTTCTTGCCGCGTTGGCGCTGCCGCCGGATACGGTGGACGGTGTGTACTGGCTTGGCCTGCCGCGTCGCGCCGCGCTGATTCTGTACGGTGTGGGCGTCCTGCCGCTGTTCGTGTTGCCGCTGGCCTACGCGTGGACGTTCGATGCGCTGACGCTTTCTGACGAGGATGTTGAGCGCGTACGTGCGGCACGTTTGGTGTCGAACGCCACGTCCGGCGAACCGGGGCCGCGTTCCCACGGGCACCGTTGATGCCGATGCTGCTGCATATGCTGCCAATGCTGGCGCAGACAAAGTCTATGCCGAGCATGGCGCAACCGGTCATCGGAGGCGTGGCCATTGCCTACTTCGTGGTGGTCGCTGCGATCGGTGTCTGGGCCACGCGTCGCACGAAGTCCGCCTCCGACTTTTTTGTCGCGGGGCAGGGAATCGGACTGTTCACGCTGGCGATTGCCGCAATGGCGGCCACGCTGTCCGGCTTTGCGTTCATCGGCGGCCCGGGGCTCGTGTACTCGGTTGGTCTTGGCGCGGTGTTCATCGTGCTCCCGGCCGCGCTCACCAACTCGATGGGCGCGTGGGTGATGGCCAAGCGGCTGCGTCTGCTGGCCGAAGTGCGCGAGATGATCACCATTCCGGATGCGATCGCGGCACGCTTCGACTCCCGCGCGGCGCAGGGGTTGGCGGGCGTTGCCATCGTCCTCGCCGTGGTGGGCTACATGGCCACCAATCTGCTCGCGCTCGGTCTGGTCATCGACGCGATCTTCTTCATCGGGCGCACGCCGGCGATCTGGATCGGCACGTTCATCGTGCTGGCGTACTCCGTATCAGGTGGTATCCTGGCCGGCATCTACAACGATGTCTTTCAGGGCATACTCATGGCCGCGGCGTCGCTGCTTGTGTTTGCCTTCGCGATGCAGGTAGGTGGCGGCATGAGCGGGATCTCGCACACGATCATGGCGTCCGACCCGGCGTTGTTGTCGCCGTGGGGCAAGCTGTCACCGCTCGCCGCGCTGTCGTTCTTCTTTGTGTTCGGATTGGGCTCGCTGGGTCAGCCACATGTCGCGCACAAGTTCTTCATGCTGCGCGACGCCCGACGTCTCAAATGGTTTCCGTTGCTGATGACGTTGGCGTTGTCGATGACGTTGCTGCTCTTCGTGGGGGTGGGGTTGGCCATGAAGGCGTTGGTGCTGTCTGGGGCGGCGGCGCCACTTGGCACGGCGGATGATGCGACGCCGACATTTCTGCTGCAGTTCACGCCACTGCCGCTGGCCGCGATCGTTTTCTCGAGTGTGGCGGCCGCGATCATGAGCACGGTGAATTCGTTCATGAGCATTGGTGCGGCGGCGTTGACACACGATCTCCCGGTGGCATTCGGGCGACGCTTGCACAACGAACTGCGCTGGGGACGGATCTGGACCGTGGTCATCACGCTGGTGGCCGCCGCCGTTGCACAGGCATCAGGATCGCTGGTCGCTTTTCTCGGCGTGTTCGGGTGGGGGTTGTTCGCGTCCACCCTCGTGCCCGCGCTGGCCATTGGTCTCAACTGGAAGGGCGCGACGCGTGCCGGAGCCGTGTCGTCGATCGTGACCGGTCTTGTCGCCACGCTTGCTCTAGAATCGCTGGCGTTCTTCAAGGTCTTTGCGTTCCCGGCCGGAGTCACCGCAACAGCGATCGCGCTCGTCGCGTCGCTGCTGGTGTTCTTCGGCGTCTCGTGGTTCACCCGCCACACCGC
>JBBQSM010000238.1:0-5522 GCA_038234895.1 Gemmatimonadales bacterium | reverse complement strand
AACTTTCACGACAGTACCTCCACGCGGGTCTGCACGACCGTCTTGTCGACGAGCGCGGGCCAGTAGGCCACGATCTCCTCGACCTTGGGGCGTCCGCCGGCGAATCCGGTGACGCTCGGTGGTCCGTTGAGCACCAGCGGCGCGATCTCGCGGGTGAAGCGCTCGACGGCGGCGCGGTCGCTTCCCCGTACACCGACGCGGAGCTGCACTTCGGGCGCGTCGGGCCTGAGGTCGCCCGCGAGCAGACCGTGCGTCGCCGATGCGCCGACGAACTCGGTCAGGATCTCGTCGAAGCGGAGGCCGAGGTTGACGAGACGCTCGCGGAGAATGCGATCAGCGGCCTGCGCCTTGGCCAGCGCATCAGGCCATGAGTAGACGAGCGTGCCCACGGCCTTGAAGCCGTTCGTGTAGGCGATGGAGACCTTGAGCTTGTCCGTGTTCTGCCGCCCCTCGATGCCGAAGACGCGCACGCGGTTCGGTCCGTCTTGCTCGACGCGAATCGTCGTGAAGTCCGCAACCACATCGGGCGTGATGTACGCGTGCGGGTCGCCCATCTCGTAGACGAGCTGCTCGCTGATCGAATGCACGTCGATCCGGCCGCCCGTGTTCGGATGCTTCGTGACGACGAACGTCGCGTCGGGTCGCATCTCGACGATCGGATAGCCGACGTTCGCCATGTCGGGGATCGTCTGCCAGTCGTAGAGGCAGTTGCCGCCCGAGCACTGCGCGCCGCACTCGATGATGTGGCCGGCGATGATGCCGGCGGCGAGCTTGTTCCAGTCATCGCGCTTCCAGCCGAACTCGAACAGCAACGGCGCCATCGTGAGCGCAGTGTCGGTAGAGCGTCCCGTGATCACGACGTTGGCGCCCCGCTCCAATGCTTCGACGATCGGACCGGCGCCGATGTAGGCGTTGGCCGACAACACGCGGTCGCGGATGGTCGCGAGCGGCTCGCCCGTTTCCATGTTGGCGAGCGCGTGTCCCCCGGCGAGCAACTCATCGATCCGCGGCAGGAGGTCGTCACCAGTGACGATGCCCAACGAGAGCTTGCCGGCGACGCCGGCCTTGGCGGCCGCGGCGGCGATGGCGTCGCCGCACGCCTTGGGATTCACCCCGCCGGCGTTGGCGATCACGCGCACGCCGCGCTCGACGACGGCGGGAAAGACGCTCTCCATCGCGCCGACAAAGTCGCGCGCGTATCCCATCTTCGGGTCGCGCTCTTTCTGCTTCTGCAGAATGGACATCGTCACTTCGGCGAGATAGTCGAGCATGAGGTAGTCCACCTGCCCGCCTTCGACCTGGCGACGCGGTGCCTCCAGCCAGTCTCCCCAGAATCCCTGACCGCTCGCAACGCGAACGACTCGTGCCGTATCACTCATCTGAACTCCAGTGTGACCAGAATTGATCGGGGCTCATGCCGGGACGCCGGGCATCGGCGGCAGCACGAACGCACCAAGGTGCGGTCCCGGATTGTTGCGTGCCGCGCGCAGCGCCAGCGCCAGCATGTCGCGCGTATCCTCGGGATACAGAATTGCATCGGCGAAGCCGCGGGCTGCGGCGTAGCGCGCGTCAAGCTGCGCTTCGTAGTCGGCGCGCATCGCATCGACCGCCTGCGTCACCTCGGCCGATGGTGCCACGCCTGCCTTCTTTGCCGTATCGAGTGCGGGACCATGCACCGCTTGAATCGCCGCCTCGCCTTCCATGACGGCCATGCGTCCGGTCGGCCACGAGAACAGGAAGTCCGGATCGAACCCCTGTCCGGCCATCGCGTAGTAACCGGCCCCACTCGCGTGATTGACGGTGAGCACGATCTTGGGCACGCGCGCGCAGGCCATCGCTTCAACAAAGCGCGCGCCGGCACGAATGATCCCCTCGTGCTCAGAATCGGGGCCGACCATGAAGCCCGACACGTCCTGCACAAAGAGCAGCGGAATGCCCTGCCGCTCGCAGCGATCGATGAAGAAGGCGACCTTCTCGGCGCTTTCCGCGTAGATAATACCGCCGAAGCGCGGCCGCTCGCCGGCGCGGCCTTTGATCAGGCCACGCTGGTTGGCGATGACGCCGACCGGAATGCCTTCGATACGCGCATCGCCGCAGATCATCTCCTTGGCGAGATGCGGCTGAAACTCGTCAAGCGCACCGTCATCGAGCACAGCGTTGAGCAGACCGTGCATGTCATACGACATGCGATGATCGCTCGGCAGCAGCTCGTATAACTGCTCCGGCGCGGTCGCAGGCGGTCGGATGGGTGCATCGTTGGCGTGCGCCGCCGCCCGCGGCAAACGTGAGATCAAGTCGCGCAACTTCTGTAGGCAGCTCGCGTCGTCGTCCAGCGCATAGTGCGCCACACCGGAGACTTCGGTATGCGTGATGGCGCCGCCCAGTGTTTCGCCGTCCACCGTCTGTCCGGTGGCGCCTTTGACAAGATTCGGCCCGCCAAGTCCCATGAACGACGTGCCCTTCACCATCAGGATCACATCACTCAACGCCGGCAGGTACGCACCGCCAGCGACGCACTGCCCCATCACCGCGGCGAATTGCGGAATGCGCAGGTAGCGGCGCATGATGGAGTTGTAGTAGAAGATGCGCGCCGCGCCAAACTGCCCGGGGAAGACGCCACCCTGATACGGCAGATTCACGCCGGCGGAATCGACGAGATAGATGATCGGAATGCGACAGCGCATTGCCACTTCCTGCGCGCGCAAAATCTTGGAGATGGTTTCTGGCCACCACGATCCGGCCTTGACCGTTGCATCGTTCGCCACGACGACGACTTCGCGCCCGTCGATCACGGCGACGCCAGTGATCACGCCTGCGCCGGGTGCCTGACCATCGTACTGGTCGTACGCCACGAGCAATCCGATCTCGAGAAACGGCGTCTCAGGATCGGCGAGCTGTTCCACCCGCTCACGGGCCGTGAGTTTTCCCTGCTTGTGCTGCTTGTCGATCTTATCCTGCCCACCACCCAAACGCAGTCGGGATTCGAGTGCGCGGACCTCGTCGGACAGTTGGCGAAGCCGAGTCGTCATGCGTCCTGCTGTTCACGTTCCGCGAACCAGGTGCGGATGTACTCGACCAAGTCTTGGGTACTGGTACCCGGACCAAACAACCGGGCCACGCCGCGCGCCTGCAGCGATTCCATGTCTTCCTTGGGAATGATGCCGCCGCCGGTGAGCAGGATGTCGTCGCGTCCCGCCTCTACAAGGAGTTCACGCACGCGTGGAAAGAGCGTCATGTGGGCGCCGCTCAGGATCGACAGGCCAACCACGTCCACGTCTTCCTGGATCGCTGCGGTGGCGATCATTTCGGGCGTCTGATGGAGACCGGTGTAGATCACTTCCATACCGGCGTCGCGGAGGGCGGCAGCCACTACCTTGGCGCCGCGATCATGTCCGTCGAGGCCGGGTTTGGCGACGAGCACGCGAATGGGTCGGGTCATCGGGAGGGTATCGGAGAGGGCCCACGGGAGTGCTGGGCGAATACGAAAGGTAACCGGTGCATGCTCACCCTTCCTTACGCGCGAGGAGGAGCATCTCGCTGGAGCGCCGCGTGAGGGGACGATCCTCCCACGCATCGAAAGCCTGCTCCACGATCAGGCCGACGTCGCGCAGGCGCGCGGCCAGCTCGGACGCCGAATACAGGCGGATTTTGTGCGACCGTTCCCCGTTGCCTTTCGGCCCACGCCACGTGGACGTGATATGCAGAAAACCGGAGAGCGGATCGAAACGGCGTTCCTGCGCGAACACGGTGCCGTCGGCGGTGGTCCACCAGTCGCGAGCCAAAAACTTGGCCATCACGCCATCGCGACTGCCACCGTGCCAGATGAGCTGTCCTCCCGGCTTGAGCACCCGGGCGAATTCGGTGAGCACCTGCAGGTCGTCTTGCGGGCTGTCGAAAAACCCGAACGACGTGAAAAGATTGACCACGGCGTCGAAGCGGCCGGTCCACCGCGCGGGGAGCTTGCGCATGTCGCCACGCGTGTAGCGCAATCGATTGGAGACGCCCCGCTTTGCCGCGACGGCGAGCAGGTCGGCCGAGTAGTCGAGACCGTCCACATCGAAACCCGCCTCTGCCAGCAGATGCGCGTGTCGCCCCTGTCCGCAGGGGCAATCGAGGATGCGCGAGCCGGATGGCGACTCCAGGAGTTCCATGAGTCGCCCCACCTCCCGTCGATCCTGGACCAGATCAAAGAGCGGTTCGTATTCGTGCAGATACTGCGCATCGAACTGCGTGCTCCACCACGCCACCGGCTTCAAGCCAGCCGGCTTTGCGCCAGCCGATGTAGCGGGCGCGGCGACCACTCGCCCGCGTTTCGGAGCCGCGGTCAGAAGAATACCGGTTCGCGATACGCACCGAAGACATCTTCGAGCGCGGCACGGATCTCGAAGAGCGTGCAATAGCAGCGCGCGCAGTCGAGGATGTAGGGGACGACATTGGCGTCAGTGCGGGCGGCCGCGCGCAACGCATCGAGGCGAGACGTCACGAGCGCGTTATCACGGGTGGCGCGCATCTTTGTCATGCGCTCCCGCTGCTCGATGTCCGCTTCTTGGCCGATGCGCAGAATCGGTATGCCCAGTTCCGGCTCGTCGGTCACGAACTCGTTGACGCCCACCACCAGCTTGCGACGCTGTTCGATCTCCCACTGCTGGCGTGCGGCGCTTTCCGCGATTCGCTTCTGGAACCAGCCATCTTCGAGTCCCTTGACCACGCCACCGATCTCGGCGATCTGCGCGAACTGTGCTTCGGCGTCACGCTCCATCTGGTCGGTGAGTGCCTCGACATAGTACGACCCGCCGAGCGGATCCATGACGTTGGGGACGCCGGTTTCGTACGCCAGAATCTGCTGCGTGCGGAGTGCCACCTGCACCGCGCTCTCGGTCGGCAGCGACAGCGTTTCGTCCATCGAGTTGGTGTGGAGCGACTGCGTGCCGCCCAGCACGGCGGCGAGCGCCTGATACGCTACACGCGCCACGTTGTTGGTGGGTTGCTGCGCGGTGAGCGTCACGCCGGCGGTTTGTGAATGGAAGCGCATCATCCACGAGCGCGGATTCTTGGCGCCGAAGCGTTCCTTGAGATGACGTGCCCAGATGCGACGCGCGGCGCGCAGCTTGGCGATCTCCTCGAAGAAATCGTTGTGGATGTCCCAGAAGAACGACAAACGCGGCGCGAACTCGTCCACGTCCAGTCCGCGCGCGATGCCGCGCTCCACGTAGGTGAAGCCGTCCGCGAGCGTGAAGGCGAGCTCCTGCGCCGCCGTGGCACCCGCTTCGCGGATGTGGTAGCCGGAGATCGAGATTGTGTTCCAGTTCGGCGCGTTCTCCGCACACCACGCGAAACCATCCACGATCAGTCGCAGCGCCGGCTCGATCGGAAAGCACCAAGCGTGCTGCGCCATGTACTCCTTGAGGATGTCGTTCTGCACCGTCCCCTGGAGCTTGTCCGCACTGACGCCCTGCTTTTCCGCTGCGGCGATGTAGAAACAGAGCAGAATGATCGCGGGCCCGTTGATCGTCATCGACGTG
>JBBQSM010000237.1:0-5567 GCA_038234895.1 Gemmatimonadales bacterium | reverse complement strand
TGACCGTAGCGGTGATTTCGGGGGGACGGTGCAGGGCACGCCGGCCCCGTGCCGCGGCGCCTGTCCCGTGGGCACCGATGCCGCCGCGTACGTGGCGCTCCTCGCCGAAGGGCGTGTGGCCGATGCCTACGACGTGGCCCGACAGCACAACCCGTTCGCCTCGGTTTGCGGGCGCGTTTGCTCGGCGCCCTGCGAACGGAGCTGCCGACGCGGCGTGATCGACTCGCCGATCTCCATCCGTGCGCTCAAACGCGTGTTGTGCAACGAATTCGGCGCCGAACAGGGCGAGGCGTCGCGCTGGCTGCACGCCGTCGGAACGGTACCGCCCGTCTCCAAGTCGTCGATTGGTGTGATCGGTGCCGGTCCGGCGGGGCTCGCCGCGGCGCATGACCTCCGTCTCGCCGGCCACGCGGTCACCGTGTACGAGGCCATGGATGTCGCCGGCGGCATGATGCGCTTCGGCATCCCGGGGTTTCGGCTGGTGCGCGACGTGCTCGACGCCGAAATCGCCGCAATCGCATCGCTCGGCATCGACGTGCAGTTGGGGTGCGCCATCGGGAGGGATGTGCAGTTCGCCGAGTTGCTGGAGCGGCACGCCGCGGTGTTGCTCACGGTCGGCTGCCAGCAGGGACGGCAACTCCGTGCCCCCGGCGCCGAACTGCCGGGCGTGATGCGTGCGGTGGACTATCTGCGCAAGGAGAATGCGCGCTTCGATGGCGGCGTTGGCACGGCGGCCATCGGGGACGGCGCGGTGGTGGTCATCGGCGGCGGCAGTGTGGCGTTCGATGCCGCACGCAGCGCCTGGCGCACGCAAAGCACGTCGACGGGCATGAGCGCGTACGACGGACAGACCGCACTCGACGCCGCGCGCAGCGCCCGTCGCTCGGGCGATCATTCGGTGACGCTGGTGGCACCGGAGGCCACGGCCAAACTGCCCGTCCCGCTGGAAGAGCTGCACGAAGCCGCTGCCGAAGGCGTGAGTGTGCGCGGCGGCTTTGGCGTGGTGCGCGTGATGGGCGAGTCGCACGTGACCGGGGTGGAAGTGGCGCCGGTGCTGTCGTTGTTCGACGCCGAGGGACGCTTCAACCCGCAGCTTGATCTCGAAAAGCGCACGGTGCTTGAGTGCAACACCGTCGTGCTGGCCATCGGCCAGCAGTCGGACACCGATTTTCTCGCTGCCACCCCCACCATTTCGCGCACGCCCTGGGGCGGGGTGGTGGTGGACAAAGCGCTGCGCACCACCGACCCGCGGGTCTGGGCCGCCGGCGATGTGGCCAGTGGTCCGCGCGATCTCATCGACGCCATCGCCGCGGGACAACGCGCCGCGGCGTCCATGCTCGCGACACTCTCGGGCGGCGGCACCGTGAGGCCACGACCGGCGCCGGCGGTGCACATCGCGCCGCCCATGCCACGTCACACGCGCTTCTGGAGCGGCTACGACGATATCCGTCGCGTCGAACTGCCGGTGTTGCAGCCGGAACGACGCGACGCCGTCACGGAAGTGGAGCACGCGCTGAGCGGCACGGCGGGACAAATCGAAGCCGCGCGCTGTTTGCGGTGCGACGAGCACATGCAATTTTCGCCCGTCCGGTGCATCGCCTGCGCGCTGTGCGTCGATGTCTGTCCGCAGTCCTCGCTGTCGCTCGTACCCACCGCCAACGGTGCACTGCACGGTGGGACGCTGGCGCTCCTGTTTGATGACGACACGTGCATCCGCTGCGGGCTCTGTGTGCACCGCTGTCCCACGGACGCTTTGCACTTCACGCTCGCGCCCGCGCAGTCGCGTCCGGTGCTGCCGCCGCTCCGTCCGGCGGGCGTGCGCGACGCTTCACTCACTCCACATACAGATGGCTGACTCCGGAACGCCAGAACCGAAGCTCCGCTTCTGGCGACGGCGCCTGCAGGAAAGCGCCGTGTACCGCTCCGTGGTGCGCACACCGCCGCTCGACTCGCCCCGCGGGCGGGCGCAACGCGCCTTCGGTAACGTGTTTCTCCACGTGTATCCGGTGCGCGTGCCGCGCGCACTGCTGCGCTTCCGCTCCACGTGGCGACTGGGATTTATCTCCACAGTGTTGTACGCCATCCTGTTCATCACCGGTGTGTATCTCATGTTCTTCTACACGCCGGCAGTCACGATGGCGTATGGCGACATGCAGACGCTGCGTTCACAGGTGGGCTTCGGTCAGCTCATTCGGAACGTGCACCGCTGGGGCGCGCACCTGATGGTGTTGGCTGTGGTCTTTCACCTCGTACGTGTCTTCGTGGATGGTGCGTACAAAGCGCCGCGGCAGTTCAACTGGGTGATCGGCGTGGGGCTGATGGTCATCACGCTCGCCTACTCGTTCACCGGCTATTTGCTGCCGTGGGACCAGCTCGCGTATTGGGCCGTGACGGTCGGATCGGATCTGGTGCAATACGCGCCCGGCGTCGGTGGCTGGATGCGCAACTTCTTGCTCGGCGGCGGCACGATCGGCCAGGCGGCGTTGCTGCGCTTCTACGTCATTCATGTGGCCGTACTGACAGGCGCGTTCTTTCTGCTCATGGCCGTCCACTTGTGGCGTCTGCGTAAGGACGGCCTGGCCGTCGGCGACCCGCCCGAGGCGTACGACGTCACCGAGCGCGCCGTGGACGCAGTGCCGACAATCACCCCCGACACCGTCTGGCTGGCGGACGGCAAGCGCGTGCTCGGCGTGGTCGAGATGGAGCAGGGACCGGGCCACCCACGTGAGCCGGAGAACGAAGTGTTCGCGTGGCCGCACCTGCTCATCCGTCATCAGGTCGTGGCGCTCGCCGTCTGTGCGCTGGTGCTGGCACTCGGTGTCGCATTCGAGGCACCGCTGCGAGAACTGGCCAATCCCAACCTCACGCCCGAGCCGGCCAAGGCGCCGTGGTATTTCGTAGGGTTGCAGGAGTTGCTGGCGCACTTTGATCCGCTCATCGCGGGCGTGCTCGCGCCCGGTCTGCTGGTTGCTGCGCTGGTGGCGTTGCCCTACATCGATCGCAATCCGTCGCGGAGACCGGAGCATCGGCGCATCGCGCAGGTCGTGTTTTGGACGCTGTTCATCGCGCTGGCGGTGCTGACGGTGATCGGCGCCCTGTTTCGTGGGCCCGGCTGGGGCTTCGTGCTCCCGTGGGAACACCTGTACTTCGAACCCTGAAGACGAGATGACTGGATCTGCGAGCAACCCACACGACGACGCAAAAGAGGCGCTGTCGCGGCGGGAGGTGCTGGAGGCCGGATGGAAGGTCGGCAGCGGATTGCTGCTGCTGGCCGCCGGATGGACTTCGTTCGAGGCCCTCAAGCCGTTGGCTGCGGTCGGTGCCGGCGGGACGCTCTCGCTGCAACCGCCGGACGCGTATCCGGAAGGATCGGCGACCTTCGTGCGCGAAGGGCGGTTCTTCGTCACGCGCGCGAAAGGGGAGCTGTTTGCGGTTGCGCAGAAGTGTCCGCATCTCGGCTGCGCGGTGCCCTTCTGCGAGGCCTCCGGACGGTTCGAGTGCCCGTGTCACGGCTCGATCTACAACGTCGCCGGCGAATGGATCAGCGGCCCGGCACCACGCGGCATGGACAAATTTCCGTTGCAAGTCGCCGACGGTCGCGTGGTGGTGAACACGGCGATGCTCGAGCAGGGTGCCCCGATCGGTACGCGCAAGTACGATATGCCCGCGCGCGGCGGCCATTGCGCCCCCGGCAGCGAGGGCTGATCCAACGTGACCGCGCCAGGCAACGCACCGCGCCCCACACCACGCCCGCTGGACTCGCCCGAAGAGGCGCGCCAGCTCGACCGCTACTACATGCTCGGGCTGGCGTGCATGTTCGCGCTGATCATCGCATTCCCCGTTTACCTGATGGGAGAACCGTCTAGGCGCGAGCGGACCAAAGAAGCCATGCGCGAAGAAAACGTCGTAATTGGCGAGGCGATGTTCAAGCAGCACTGCATGGCCTGCCATGGCGATGACGCACGCGGCGGCCGCGGCTTTCCCACGCTTGGTGCCAAAGAGTTCCTGACGTCCGTCTCGGACAAGCAATTGCACTGGCTCATCTCCGGCGGCGTGCCGGGATCGCAGATGACCGCCTACGATCTTGACCTCGGCGGACCGTTCACGTCGCAAGAAATTTCGCGCTTGGTGGCGTATCTCCGCTCGCTTGAAGACGGCGCGCCGAGTGTGCCGGGGTGGTTCAAGGGACCGCGTGCGCCGGAGCGGGAGAAGCGTCGGGCGGAGGGAGCGCGCGACGCCGGAGCGCGCAACGAAGGGGCGGGTGCAGAACGGCGTGGCGACGACGACCGGAAGGGCGATGACCGTGGCGGCGATGACCGTGGCGGCGACGATCGGCGTGAAACAGCGATGGCTCCGGCGCAGCGCTTCGCAACGCAGTGCGCCTCCTGTCACGGCGCCAACGGCGAGGGCACGGTCATTGGCAAGCCGATCCGTCCGCTCCGCGCAGCGCTGGTGGCCAATCCCGACTCGGCGTTTCGCATCGTCTCGCGCGGAGTGGCCGGCACGGCCATGATGCCGTTTGCGCGCGAACATGGCGGGACGCTGGATAGCACGACGATACGCGCGCTGCTGGTATGGCTACGGAACGGGGAGCCTGCTGCGAGTCGTTGACCAATCAGTGCCAATCTCCTGCTGCCTTTCTCATGTGCTGGATGCGCCGTTGATACGCTGCCTCGCGACTCGCCGCGCGTTTCCGTCATGAAGCGACGAACGTTTCTGCTCGGCGGACTTGGCGCGGGTGGCGCACTGGTGTTTGGGTGGTCGCTGCTGCCGCCGCGTCAGCGGCTCATCGGCAGCACCGTACCGGAGACCGCCGGCGGCGCCGTCGCGCTAAACGGCTGGGTCACCATCGCGCCCGACGACACGGTCACCGTTGTGGTGCCCAAGGCGGAGATGGGGCAGGGCATTCACACCGCGCTCGCCATGATCCTCGCCGAAGAGTTGGAGTGCGACTGGGAGCGCGTGCGCATCGCACATAGTCCGATCGACAAGATCTATGGCAACGTGGCCATGATCGTCGAGGCACTCCCGCTGCATCCCGATGTACAGAACGCGCCGGCCCGCGCGCTGCGCTGGATGACCGCCAAGGTTGCCCGTGAGATGGGCGTCATGATGACCGGCAGTTCGTCGAGCGTGCGCGACTGCTGGATGCCGATGCGCGAGGCCGGCGCGTCGGCGCGTGCCGCATTGGTGGAGGCGGCCGCGGCGCAGCTTGGCGTACGTGCATCTGAGTGCCGTGTGGAACGCGGTGTCGTAGTCTGCGGCACATCACGCCTGCGGTATGGCGCGCTCGCCACTGCGGCCGCAGCGCGGCGCCCCACGCACGTGACACTCAAGGCGCTGGACCAGTGCACCCTGATTGGCCGGGCGCTGCCTCGGCTTGGCATTGCGAAGACACTACGAGGGGCACCCACCTACGGCATTGATGTGCGACTGCCCGGCATGCTGTATGCCGCCGTGATCATGAGTCCGACCTTTGGCGCCGCGCCGCTCAGCGACGACCGTGCCACGATCCTCGAGCGACCCGGCGTGCGCGCGGTCGTAACGCTCGCGTCTGGTCGCTACGG
>JBBQSM010000236.1:0-5571 GCA_038234895.1 Gemmatimonadales bacterium | reverse complement strand
GTGCGTTCCCGCATGCACGCTCGTTGTCACGACACCGAGATTCACACTCGATCCCGACTCGCGCCGCGCCGTCCAGCCGCACGAGTACGGCACATCGCCGGGCCACACCGGCGTCCCGGCCGCGTACGCGACCGAGATGTCTATGAGTGCTGCTTCGTCCGGACGCTGCGCGTCGTGCGTCAGCTGGGCCGTCCGTAGAACTTCGAGCGCACCGCCCACAGCTCCGGGAAAAAGCGTTGGCTGACGGTGCGCGCGAGATACTTGGCGCCGAGGGTGCCGCCGGTGCCGCCGGTGCCCGGACCGATAATGCGCTCCACCAATTGCACGTGCAGGAAACGCCACCGTGCGAAGCGCTGCTCGAATTCCAGCAGCCCCTCCACCAGCAGGAAGGCGGGCGTCGGGCCGGGGCCCATGTACAAGGTTTCCAACGCGACCCCGTCATGCGCCAGCAATTCCAACACCAGCGACTGCAAGGTCGGACGTTGCAACGCCCGCGCGACTTCGGCCGGTGGATCACCATGCTCGGCCAGCGCCGCCAGAAAGTGCGGGTCGCGCAAACCGGCCGTCGCCTCGATCGCCCGGAACTGCGCGCTCTGCGATCCGCTGGAGGCGCCGAGATAGCTGCGGAACTGCGCGAAGCGCTGCGGCGGCAGGGTGTCCAACGCCGACAGCTGCTGCGCCACGATTTCCGTGAGCACGTTCACCCGCTGAACCGCCAGCAGCGAACGCATCGTGTCGAAGTTGCCGAGCGCGGCGATCAGCGCGTCCATCTCGTGCAGCAGCACCTTGAACCACAGCTCGCTGGCCTGATGCACGACGATGAACAGCAACTCGTCCGGATGCTCGGGTTTGGACTGCACCGTTTGCAGCGCGAGTAGTTCGTCGACGCGCAGGTAGGTGCCGTAGTCGATCGTGCCGCCCGATGCGTGCGGGGCGTCGTGCGTGGAAGCGTCTGACATGGATGGCGGTGTAGGGGGGGAAGCCGCGCCCGATGTCAGAAGGTCGCGACACCCAGACTGGTGACGTCGTCCACCTGCATCGTCTCTTCGGTGAAGAACGGCTCGCCATACTGCACGCGAATCAACGACCCGTAGTGCGCCGCCTGATGAGTAACCATGTCGTACAGCGGCTCGCCATTCGGGAAAACTTCGCCCGCCTGAATTGCCTCGTCGAATTGCGACCCGTAACAGCGAATGGCGGCCATCTTCCGGGCAAACTGCGCGGATACATCCACCACGAACGTCGGTTTGCCGCCGTCTTCCCGGTAGGTGATGACGTGCAGCAGCTTGAACGGACGGAAGGCGGGGTGGTCGCCCGGCTGATACTTGGCCAGTCCGGCCAGGAAGCACGCGTCGCGAATGAGTTCGGTCGCGCGACGATGATCCGGATGGCGGCCCCGCGGCGCGGGCGCGATGACCACTCGCGGACGCAATCGGCGCAGCAGCTGCACCAACGCGCCTCGCGTCTCATCGTTGTTGACGATGCCCGCATCGGGGAGTGCCAGATTCTCGCGCACCGAGAGCCCCAGGACACGGGCGGCGGCTTCTGACTCGGCGTAGCGAATGGCCGCCGACCCGCGGGTCCCCATCTCGCCTTGCGTCAGATCGACCACGCCGACCGCTTTGCCCGCATCCGACGCGCGGATGAGCGTGCCGCCGCAGGTCAGTTCTGCATCGTCGCGTTGGGCTGCGATGGCCAACTGATCGAGTGATGTCTTGCCCGACATATTACTGCGGCGGCTCACGATCAGTCGCGAATCACCCAGCGCGCGTGAGGTACGTGGCCACCCGCTCGGCCATTTGCTGCCCGCTCGCGATGCAATCGCCTACCGATACGCCGTTCCGATAGTTACCGGCCAGGTACAAGCCGGGGTTGGCTGCTTCGGTTGCGTCGGCGGCGTCTTTCACCGCCTGATAGCCCAGCGTGTACTGGGGAATGGCGCGCGGCCAGAACACGTGCTTGATGAACAGCGGATCGCCACGCACGCCCAGCAGCGCGCGCAGATCGTGCAACACGCGCCCCACCAGCACGTCGCTTTCTTCGCGTGCCATCTGCGGTTGCCGCGCCCCGCCAACAAAACAGGTGATCGTGACGTGTCCCTCCGGCGCCCGCGCGGGGAAGAGCGACGAACTGAACAGCGCCCCCAACAGATTGCGCTGCTCCGCCGCGGGAATCAGCATGCCGAAGCCGTCGAGCGCGTGCGCCACATCCTGCTGCCGGAAGCCCAGCGCGAGCGTGCTGACGGGAGGATACTCCACGCGCTCGACGGGCGCTGAGTCGCGACGCATGGATGCGGGGAGTTCCATCGCGGCCAGCACATGCGCCGGCGTGGCCATAACCACCGCGTCCACGGCGTGCATCCGTGTCTCGCCATCCTGACCCGCTTCGACTTCCCAACGCCGCTCGTTGCGATGCAGCAGTCGGACAGGGCAGCCAAGGCGCAGCGTGCCCGTCAGGGACGCTGCGAGTGCGTCGGTGAGGGTCTGCATGCCATCCACAAACGAAATGAGCCGTGGCGAGCTTGCAGGCGTCCCCGAGACCACGTCGGTCGCCGATGCGGCTTGGCGGCGTGCCGCCTTCGTCGCCCGGCGCTGCGCCATCAGGCCCTTGGAGATTGACCCATGCTCGCGCTCGAGTGCAAAGACGCGCGGAAAGGCATGCGCCATCGACAGCCGTTCGGCGTCGCCGGCAAAGATCCCGGAAATAAATGGATCAACCGCGTAGTCGAGGACCTCCCGCCCCAGGCGACGGCGCACGAAGGACGCGATCGATTCGTCCTCGGCAGACGCGCCGCGCGACACCAGCGGCTCGGCCAGCACGCGCAGTTTGGCTCGCACGGAAAACAGACGCGTGCCCAACATGGCGGGGGGCGTCATGGGGAAGGGGAGCAGCGCACTGTTCCGCACGATATAGCGCCGATTGGCAGCCGCGTTGGCCTCCACGACATCGTCCAGCAGGTCGAGTTTGCCGAGCAGATCGTCGACCGGTGCCGAGCTTACGAACGAGTTCGGTCCATGCTCGGCGAGAAAGCCTTCGGCGTGCGTCGTGCGAATGGCACCGCCGGCGTGGTTGTCGGATTCGTACAGCGTGACGTTGACGCCCCGACGACGGAGTTCGTACGCTGCGACCAGTCCGGTGATACCCGCACCCACAACCGCGACCGACCGGCCGTCGCCCCGTTCGGGCGGCGCCGACGATTCGCTGTCGGACCGATCAGCCAACACCCGCATACGTCATTCTCCGGTGGCGTCCGACGCCCAGTCACGGGGCTCGAGCATCTGCACGAGCCGGGCCTCGAAGGAGTCCGGCGCGTAGCGCGGCGCATACTGCCACATCGCCAATGGCGGGAGGCTCATCAGCACGCTCTCGATACGCGCCTGTGTTTGCAGTCCGAAAATCGTGCCCCGATCGTGTACGAGGTTGAACTCGACGTATCGTCCACGCCGCACGAGTTGGAAATCCCGATGCGCCGGCGTGAACGGTTCATCGCGACGCCGCTCAACGATCGGCTCGTACGTTTGCCGCAACACACGTGCCACGTCGCTCACGAACGCCATGACCTGCTCCTGCGACAAGCCGTGCGACGGATCGTCGGAGCGCAGATGATCAAAGAAGATCCCGCCCACACCGCGCGCTTCATTGTTGCGGTGCACGTTCACGAAGTACTCGTCGCATTCCTGCTTGAATGCCGGATAGAACGCGACATGATGCCGGTCGCACATCGTGCGCAGGCCACGATGAAAGAGTGCGGCATCATTGTGATTCGGATAGAACGGAGTCAGGTCCGTTCCGCCGCCGAACCAGCTGTCGGTGATCGTACCGTGCTCATCGGTGAGTTCGAAGTAGCGCACGTTCAGATGAATCGTGGGCACCATCGGGCTGCGCGGGTGCACCACCAGGCTGACGCCCGTCGCAAAAAAGTGCGTGGCACCGGCGGCTGCTCCGTGCCCGCCCAATCGGCGCGCCGCGAGTTCCGGGAGCTCGCCCATCACCGCCGACCGGTTGATGCCGGCCTTCTCGAAGGTCACCCCATCTGTCATGACGCGCGCCACACCGCCGCCGCCGCCTGGCCGCTCCCACCGGTCCTCGGTGAACGTGCCGCCCTTGTCGAGGCGCCCGAAGAACGACGTCAGTTCGTCATGCAGACCGGCAATCCAGCGCTTGGCTTCCGCGCGTTGCGAGCCGCAGGCGCGTTCGGCCGTCGAAGGCCCGGTCGGAACAACGGCCGCGCTCATTCTACGCCAGCCAGCTGCGCATGTCCGGCGGCGCGGGCGATCGCGTCCTCGGTCCAGCGCCATTCCTTCACTGCGTCCACGAACGCGCGCGCGTGCGCCGGCGGCACATCCGGCAGTATGCCGTGCCCGAGATTTGCGACGTGGCCCACCGGGCCGAACGCCGCGATCATCTCGTGCGTCCGACGGCGGATTTCGCTGGGCGGTCCGTATAAGGCGCACGGATCGAGATTGCCCTGCAACGCCACGCCGTACGGCGCGCACTGCTGCCGAGCATGCTGCGGCGCAGTATGCCAATCGACCCCGATCGCTTCGGCACCGGTGGCTTCGGCAATTTCGCCCAGCGCCCACCCGGCACCCGGAGCAAACACGATGAGTGGCACACCGGTGGGTTTCACCTGCTTGGCGATGCGTGCGAGATAGGGAATGCAAAACTCGCGGAACTCCGCCGGGCCGAGCGCGCTGGCCCACGACTCAAAGAGTTGCAACGCCTGGGCACCCGCCTCGACCTGCGCGACCAGATAGTCCCCGACCGCCGTCGCCAGCTTGTCCAGCAGCGTATGCGCCAGCGCCGGCTGTTCGTACAGCATCCGCTTGGCGACGGCAAACTGCTTGGTGCCTTTCCCCTCGACCATGTAGGCGGCAAGCGTCCACGGCGCGCCGGCAAAGCCGATCAGCGGGACCTTGTTGCCGATTTCGCGGCGCGCCAACCGCAGCGCATCGAGCACGTACCCCAACCCTTCGTGCGGATCGACAGCATGCAGCCGCGACATATCCGCGGCGCTGCGAATCGGCGATGGAAACTGCGGCCCCACCCCTTCGTCAAGCGTAAGCACCATGCCCATCGCTTCGGGAATCACCAAAATGTCGCTGAAGATGATCGCAGCATCGACGCCCACCAGATCGAGCGGTTGCAGCGTCACTTCGACCGCGAGCTCGGGCGTGCGGCACATCGTCAGAAAATCGGACTTCGCGCGCACCGCGCGGTACTCGGGCAGATAGCGACCGGCCTGCCGCATCATCCAGACGGGCGGGCGTTCCACCGGCTCCGAGCGCAGTGCGCGCAGCAGCAGGTCGTTCAGCGGCGACAGCGGTGTGACAGACGACATTACGTGAACTGCTCCGGAGAAAGGACAACGCGCGGCAGCGGCACCCGTGCGTCCGCGCGCACGTCGCGCGTCGCGTCGGCGGGCGCGTCGCGGTGCGTCCGCGACGTCTGACGGGTGCCACGGGGACCACGCACCATCGGGGTCGTACTCGGCGAGAACATCTCAAGGAGCATCATCGCCTGTGCATCCAACGGCTCGCCCCGCTGCATGGTGCGCCGCAACGCCGCCAT
>JBBQSM010000235.1:0-5621 GCA_038234895.1 Gemmatimonadales bacterium | reverse complement strand
GCCAGAATCTTCTGCGCCATCGCGCGTCCGATTCCGAAGATGTAGGTAAGGCCGATCTCAACCTTTTTGTCGCGCGGGAGATCGACGCCTGCGATTCGTGCCATATGTGAGCGCTCCCCTTAGCCCTGACGCTGCTTGTGCTTGGGGTTGCGCTTGCAGATGATGCGAGTCACGCCCTGTCGCTTGACGACCTTGCAGTGCTCACAAATCGGCTTAACGCTGCTACGAACTTTCACGGGATACCTCGACGCGTAGGCGTCGACGGAGCCTCCCGCACCAACTCGCGTTGGCCGGCTGGGCTCCCCATGTGTTCATCACGCGTGATGCATCGCGAAGTCCGCGTAGCCGCTGTGCAGCAGCCATACGACTTCCGATCCCGCGCACGCGTGAAGCGAATGTGACCGGCGGGTCGGTCTAGAAATTCCCGCCCACAAATTCAATCACCCGACGCCGAAGCCTCAGAAAACCGAACCCGAAAATGGGCAAGACCTGAATCGTAGACGACTTACGGCACTTCGGCAAGGGCTGCATGCACCGCCTGCATCGCGGCGCGGGGGTCCGCCGTCCCGGTGACCGCCCGACCGAGAATGATCCAACTGGCGCCGGCGCCGGCCGCGCCCGCCGGCGTCATGACCCGGCGCTGGTCGTGCGACGCCGCGCCGACCATCCGAATCCCCGGAATCAGCATCGCCAGCGCAGCACCGTGCACCGCGCGCACCGCCGCCGCCTCGTGACCCGAGCAGACGATCCCTGCCGCCTGCCCCTCTCGTGCCAGCCCGGCCAGCCGCACGACTTCCTGCGTGACGTCAATGCTGGAGCGCCCCCATGCGGCACCCACCGCAGGCGCGTCCAGACTGGTCAAAATGGTAACCCCAAGAATGCCGCACGTCCCACCTGTTTGCGCCCCATCGTTCATGCCCTCATTCGCGCCCTCCACCGCCGCCCGAATCATCTCCGCGCCGCCCGAGGCGTGTACCGTGAGCAGCGACGCGCCGTGTCGCGCGACCGCGCGAGCCGCACTGCGCACGGTATTGGGGATGTCGTGCAGTTTGAGATCGACGAACACCGACTTCCCCTGGTCGCGTAGCCACGCCACGACGGCGGGCCCCTCGGCAGAGAAGAGTTCCAGGCCGACTTTGTAGAAACCGCAACTATCGCCGAGCGATCCGACCAGGGCGCGCGCCGAAGTCAGGTCGGGGACGTCGAGGGCAACAATCGGCACCACAGCCGTCCGCACGGAGGGCGCCGGCGCCCCAGACGGTGCGTCGTTGACCGGATGTGCAGTACTCATGCGGGCCACTCCAGCGTGCCGATGATGGTTCGATAGTCAATTACGCCCTGCGCCCTGCACCACGTGGCGAGCCCCTGAGCGACGCGTTCAGGCGCCCGGGGATCGCGCAGCGCCGCCGTTCCCACGCCGACCAACGACGCGCCGGCCATCAAATACTGAACGGCGTCGTTCGCGGTCGAGATGCCGCCCAGCCCGATGATCGGTACGGTGGGCAGAGCGCGACTGACGCGCCAAGTCGCCAGCAATCCGAATGGGAGCAGCGCCGGCCCACTCACACCTCCGGTGCCGAATCCGATCTTGGGCCGCCGCCGTGCGGTGTCTATGACCATGCCAGGCATCGTGTTCACCAGCGTAAGCCCGTCCGCGCCGGCATCCACTGCCACGCGCGCCGCGTCAACCACGCCCGCGCCAAGCGCCGGTGACAGCTTCACGAAGATCGGCCGCCGGGTGCGCTCGCGCACCGCGCCCACGAGGGCCGCCAGCGCAACGGGATCGGCACCAAACTCCATCCCGCCCGCCTTCACGTTTGGACAGCTCACGTTCAGTTCAAACGCGTCGACACCAACTTCCCCGTCGAGTCCAGCGACCACGGTGGAGAAGTCGTCTACGCTGTAGCCCACCACGTTGACAATCACGCGCGTCTCGGGATACGCGCGCGCCAGCCAAGGCAGCGCATCGGCCCGCACCGCGTCCAGCCCCGGATTGGCCAACCCGATCGCGTTGATCATGCCCCCGGCAAATTCACTCACGCGCAGTGGTCGCGCGCCGTGCCGCGGCTCGACGCTCACCGCCTTCGTCGCGATGCCGCCAAGCGCGGACAGATCGAGGACGTCATCCACTTCACGCCCGAATCCGGCGGTACCGGCCGCCAGCACCACCGGGTTACGGAAGTCCAGCCCAGCGACGGTTGTCGTCGTGGGTGCAGAGAGTGAGGTCATGCGAATGGTTGAGGACGAGACAGCGGACGACGTGACGCGGCTACTCACGTGCCGGCGCGGCTGGTGCGGGCGCGCGCACCGGCGCACGCAACTTACGCACGGAGTCGGCCCACGTGCGTGCGACTTCGGTCCAACTGAAACGCAGCAACTCCGGCGCGCTCACAAAATCGGCACGCGTACCGGGATCGTCGCCCCGCAGGTACGCGGTCACCGATGATTGCGGAAACTCGCGGACGATCCGTTCGTGCCAGACGGACAGACTGTCGGGCTGCAACAACCCTGCTGCATAGAATGCGTGCGGCACCAACGGCGAGCTCACCAGGTCGCGCGCAACACGAAGGAACAGTGTCTCGGCCAGTCGCGGCGCTCGCAACGAATCCCGTGCGACCTCCGCCGCGAGATACAGCGAGGCACCGGTCGGATCGGAACGACGCTCGAGCAACTGCACGAGCAGCGCCTGCTCCTGCACGCGGCGCGCATACAGCGTGCTGCGCGAGGCGCTGTCGAGTTGCGAAAACACCGAATCGACGGCGCGCATGGTGCCGACCTGCAGCAATGCCAGCAGCGTCAGCCGCGCCTTTGCCTCCCGCGCCGTGATGGAGTCACGACCGGCCGTCGACACGGCCAGCAGCAAGTGCCGACGCGCTACGGAATCCCGGCCGGCACGGACGTTCAACTCTCCCAGGCCGTAGTGCAACGCGGCCCGGTACTCGTCGCGCGCGCGCGATGCGTCGTACCGCGCCACAATCGCTTCGACTTCATCGACACGCCCCGCCGTCCACAACTCGCGCACCGCGCGCGCCGCATCATCCCGATAGTCTCCGCGCGTTGCCTGTACCGAGAGCAACGACTCCGCGCGCGCGTATTCGCCTGCGCCGAGCGACGCGTTGATGAGCTCCCACTGCAGGGCTGCGGCGTTCATATCCCCGAGATAGGCGCTCACGGCATCACGATCGCCCGTGGCGAGCGCCGTCCGCGCGGCCCAGAGTCGCGCCTGCCTCGCCGTTTCGCGGTTGGGCAGGTCGACCAGCGAGTCGAGACGCGCGCGGGCGATCGCGAACTTCGTTGTGCGAAACTCACACGACGCGAGCGCGACCCGCGCCCGATCGCGATCGTCGGGCGTGCTCGCGGGGAGCGCGAGAAATTCCGTGAGATGTGGCACGGCGCGATCGCACTGGCCGCTGAAGGCGGCGCCGCGACCGGCGAGATACAGTGCGCGCGGTCGCCATGACGACGTCGGATGGCGCACCAACACGGACTCGGCATGCGCCGCCGATTGCTGGAACTTCGCGTTCGCGTCCATCTCGGCTTCGCGTCGCAGCAACGCATCGGCCGAGCGCGCCGCTTCCTTAGCGTTGTAAATGCCGTTGTAGTACACGCAACCGCTGGCCAGCAGCCAGCAACCGCTCACGACCGCCAGTACACGACGAGCGCGCACGGAGCGGCCAGTGCTCACGGGGTTCCTCCGACCTTCCGTTCGTACTGTTCGAGATAGGTGACCGCGGCGCTCGCCAGCGACTCGGCAAGAACCCGTTGTTTGGCCGGGTCGGTCATGAAGGCTGAATCCAGCCGGTTGGATCCGAACCCGATCTCGACCAGCACGGCCGGCATGAACGCCGTGACTAACACACTGAAGCCGGCCTGTTTGACGCCGCGGTTGGTACCGGGATGCACCTGTCGCAGGCCGCCTTGCATCAGATCCGCGAGACGCGACGACTCACGCAAATGCTCATTCTGCGCCATATCGCGAATGATGAAGCCGAGCGGATCGTCGCTGGTGGCGTCGGCATTGGTTTCGAAGCGAATGGACTCATTTTCCATCGCCTCGACGCGCTTCTCGTCTTCCGTCTTTGCTTCGGCGAGGAAATACGTCTCGAATCCGCGCGCGGAGCCGGGGTTGTTCCAGCGCGGATTGGCCGCGTTTACGTGCACCGACAGGAAAAGGTCACCCTTGGCGCGATTGGCGATGCGCCCACGATCACGCAGCGCAATGAGTGTATCTGTGGTGCGCGTCATGACAACGCGCACGCCGCGCGCCTGCAAGGATTCCCGGAGCGCCTTGGCGATCGCCAGCGTGATGTCCTTTTCGCGAACTTTGCGCGTCGCACCGATCGGTCCGGTCATGCCGTTGTCCGGCCCACCGTGCCCGGCGTCCACCACCACCACGCGTTGGCGGACCTCGTTGGGCGAGCGTTCTGCGGGACGAACCGGCGACGGCGACACATCGGGCCGGGACGGCGCGTCGTTCTTTGCCACGGTGGGGGTGACCAGGCGACGCAGTTCGCGCTTTGTGGCGTCGTACCGCAGCGTGGTGCTCAGACGCGGCAACAATTGCGTGGCAAAGGTAAGCGGCACGTACACGCGCGCATCGCGGCGAAACGCGGCACTCGCCATCGGCACGGTATCCGTGCCCGATACGATAAACGCCGCGTCTTCGCGCAGCGACAGCCGAAGCTCGCCGAGTTGAATAAGGATTCGATCCGCCCCGTCGTCGGCGAAGGCGCCGCCGAGCGCCGCGAGCAACTGATCGGCGCGTACGGCCGCTGCGCCGGCGGCGACCGCGTTTCCCGCAGCGACGCGAACGGTGGGCACGGCGCGCACCCGCTCACCCACGCGTACCGAGAGCGGCGCGGGTACCGCCCCAGCGAGCTGGAACGCAAGCGCGAGCGGGAGGAGCATGGCGATCAGTGCGACCGGAGCGCGCGCGCGATCTCCCGCTGCGCGTCCTTCTTTTTCAGGTCTTCGCGCTTGTCGTGCTGCTGTTTGCCTTTGACGAGCGCGAGCGTCGTCTTGACCCGCCCCTGCTTGAAGTAGAGATCGAGCGGGACAAGTGTGAGCCCCTGCCGCTCGACAGCACCGATCATCCGGCGGATTTCACGCCGGTGCATCAGCAGCTTGCGCGTCCGGGTGGGTTCGTGATTGAACGAGTTCCCCAAGCCGTACGCGCCAATGTGCAGGTTGAGCAGGAACACCTCGCCGTCCTTCACGATGCCGAAGGAGTCGGTGAGATTGGCCCGTCCCTCCCGCAGCGCCTTGACCTCCGTGCCGGTGAGCACAATACCGGTCTCCCAGGTGTCGAGGATTGCGTAGTCGTGGCGCGCACGCTTGTTGCGCGCGATCACTTCGGTCGATTCGTCGGTATCGTCTTTTGCCATGCGAGCAGGAAGTTAGTGCGAGGTTGCGGCTTCGCGCAGTTGGTGCGTTGACTTCTTGATGGCGTATCGCCTATTCTTCCCGACCCTGAGAGGAATTGCCGCACGGTGCTCGCACCGGACGGTTTGCCGGAGTGGTGGAATTGGTAGACGCGCTGCGTTCAGGGCGCAGTGGGCGATAGCCCGTGCGAGTTCGAGTCTCGCCTCTGGCACTACCAGACAACAGCCTGAGTCGGTCAC
>JBBQSM010000234.1:0-5627 GCA_038234895.1 Gemmatimonadales bacterium | reverse complement strand
GAAGCTCTTGATGCGGCTGACGGCATCGCGGTATTGCTCGTCGAGCACGTTGTCCGCACGCACGGTGATCGAGTGTACCGTGCTGCCGCGCAGCGTCACGAGCAGTGTCGCGTTGAGATTGACGAGCGTGTACGCGTCGGTCGCCACATCGAGGGCATCGCCACTCACCTTTGTCTGCCGGAACACGCGGCGCGTGTCACCGCCGAACGAGAGTCGTCCGTTGTCATATCGCAGGGACGCTCCGAGTCGCCCAGCCGGGATATAGGGCAGATCGCCGACACCGTCGCGAAAGTTTGCACGCGTGTAGTCGCCCATTACACCTCCCACCAGCCGGTGCACCAGTGTGGTCTCGAATTGTCCTTCCACGCCGTACAGTCGCGCATTCGCCTGTGCAAAGTTCACCAGCGGCACCGTATCGCCAGAAACATCGGCTACGCCGACTGCGCGCGGCAGGATGTAGTTATCGATGAGATTGAGGTACGTGTTGAACTGCGCGAACGTACGGCCGGACTGCGCACGTAGTCCGGCCTCGAGTCCGGTGCTCTGCTCCGGTGTGAGCGATGGATTACCGATGTCGAACGTGCCCACCGCGGCGTGAAAGCCGTTTGCGAACATTTCCTCGACCGCAGGCGCGCGAAAGCCACGGGACGCGTTCGCGGTGAATGACAGCTCGTGCGACACGGGCACGCTCACGCCCACCGATCCGGCCACGTTGTCGAACGTACGCGACTGCGTACCGCCGAAGCGCTCGATCGCGTCCGCATTGCTGGGGGATGTGGCAATCGAAAACCGGTCGTAGCGCGCGCCCAGCTGCAGTCGTGGCGCGTGATCGTCGTCGTCCCCCCGACCGAGGGGCAACTCCTGGTAAATGAACGCGGCGACGTTGT
The DNA here is from genome assembly GCA_038234895.1 of Gemmatimonadales bacterium. GTDB lineage: Bacteria > Gemmatimonadota > Gemmatimonadetes > Gemmatimonadales > Gemmatimonadaceae > Gemmatimonas. The sequence goes on along the minus strand of JBBQSM010000234.1, from coordinate 4,740 downwards.
CGTTGGTGGATGCCGGCGTGAACGCTTCCTCGCCGGTGGGCTCGTACTGACGAAACAGCCCTTGCACACCGATGGCGCCGGTCACCCGACCGATATGCGTGCGACCCAGCACATTCACCGTTTGCGTGCGAAGGGAAAAGTTGGTGCCAATTTCGCCGGAGGGCTCGATCTCGTCATGCGAATACCATTGCGCGGTACCATCCACACGGACCGTCGCGAGCGGAGCATAGCCGGTCGCAAACGTGGACTGCAGCGCGGCCATGCGGCGTACGCCGTCCAGTGTGATCGCTTCGTCACCGGTGTCGTGGGGGAGTCCGTAGTTGAATCCCATCTGCCGGAAGACTGCACCGATCGACGCACGCGGACCGACGTAGCCACCACCAACGGCGAGGTTGTCGGTGCGCCCGCCCGTGTTGGGCTGGGTGGCGCCGCCCCCCACGCGCATGTCGTCGAACGCTCGTGCGCCACCGCGAGCCGTGAGCGCGAATCGCTCTGACAACGGGACGGTGACGCCCGCCGTCGCCACGCCGCCGGGCGTCACCGACTCGCCCTGCCCCATCGCGTAGCCGGACAGGTGCGACGGGATGCTGGTGGGAATATCGTTGGAGATGACGTTGATCACGCCGCCGAGCGCATTGTTGCCATAGAGCAAGGAGGCGGGTCCGCGAATCACTTCGATTCGCTCGGCGCTGCTCGGGTCAACGGCATTCAAATGATCGACTGCCGCAGATGAGAGATCGCCGGCACGTTCGCCGTCCTGGAGCACAAGGACACGTTCACCCGTGAGACCGCGAATGACCGGCGCACTGGCCAGCGGTCCATTGAAGCGGGCCGACATGCCCGGTTCGCCGGCCAGTGTTTGACCGATGGACGTGCTGAGTGCGCGTTGCAATTCCTTGCCCGAGAGCTGGACCGTCGCCTGCGTGATGTTGAGCGGATCGGTGCCCGTGGGGGTCGCCGTGACGTTGACGCTGGAGAGTCGGACCGTCGCAACCCGCATCACCATCGTGACGCGCGCGTCACTGCCGTCGGGCGGCAGAATTACGACCTGATGCTGCCCAGCGTAGCCGATGCGGATGAAATCGAGATGGTACGTCCCTGGCGGCAGATTGCGCAGCGTGAACTCGCCGCGATCGTCGGTGAGCGCCACGCGGTTTGCGCCGCCGACGACGACCTGCACGTTGCTGATAGGCGCGCCGAGACTGTCACGCACCGTTCCAACCACGCTCCCCTGCAGCGCATGGGATGCGGAAGTGACCGCGACACCCGCCGCAGCCGACGCCGGCGCAGTCGCGAGACACAGGAGCGCACCGAGCAGCAGCGACGCGCGCGGAACGGATGACACGGACGGGAACTGGAGATAACGAATGACGGACATGCTCAACTCCACCTTCGAGGCAGGCGAACGACCGAGTCGTACGCCGAGGCACGCATCACCGGATGGTAACGCGGTTGCGATCAGCCTCAGACTGTCGGTGGGGCACGGGGCGAGACAGCGGTACGAGTGGCCACCACGGGCACCTGCACACCTGGTGCCGACACCCCAGCGAGCACGGTGGGGACCGTGTCTCCGTTGCCGGCACAGCGCACCGGACCGGTGTGCGTTTCCGTGGCGACGCAGAGACGACAGTCATCGCCATGCACCAGCGCGCAACCGCTCCCGGTTTCCGACTCCACGTGCGCGTACGGCGTCATACGATCCTGCCGCCACGCATCTGCAATCGCCGCCACCGTGGGCACGACGACCTGCAACAGTGCGAACAGAATCAGCGTAGCGGTGCGTCGCAGAATCCGTGCGGGTGACATACGGGCGTATGCGGGTGATCGGGAAGGAACCATTGCTCTGAATACGTGCGAAACGATAACCTGCTGTGTCTCGGAAGTTCACTCGATCCCTCGTCCCGGCCGAATGCCACGCAGCGTCCCCTCAAACTTCCGCCGGTGGCGTACGGCGCAGCGAACGCTGCCGCCTGTGTTGGGAGCGGCGGCCCGCCGTGGGTCGGCCCGCATCGCGTCGGCGCTCGTTGCCTCAGCGCTGCTCGGCGCCACGTTGTCAGCGCAGCCGGTTCCTGCGAACTGGCGAGTTACCGCAGAGGTGGGAAGCGTCATCGGCGGAACGTGGCTGAGCGGGCCGCGCGCTCCCACCGTCGGCGGCGATGCCGGAGTGATGCTCGGACTCGGGGCGCAGCGCGGGGTGAGTCCTGATGCGTCCGCTGGTGTCGTAATGCGCCTCGGTACGCAGGGGCTGACGCTCACCGAACAGGGCAGCTCGTGGTCCGGGGGGACGCTCACTGAAGCGAATATCGTTGGCGTCCTTTCGCTGGCCTCGCGCCGCCGGACGCGCACCCGCGTGTCGCTGGATCTGGGAGGCGGCATGGCACTCGTCTCGGGTGCCCGCGACATCCAGCCCTTTCTCGATGCCGGCGGCCTCGCTCCGCTGGGAGAAATCGGACTTTCCGTGCGTCGCGGCGGCGCCGAGGTGGATGCGTCGCGCCGCGATCTCGCCGTCTTTGCGCGGTATAGCGCGCTGCGACTCGGCGCGGCGGTCGTAAACGCGGAGACGACCTCCGGTTGGGTGCGTCGCCTCAGCCTCGGCCTGCGGGTGACCCGATGAATCGCCGACCGATCGTCCGCCCGGTCTGGTCGCGGCGCATCGCGCTTTCGGCCCTGCTGCTCGTGGGCACCGCCTGCGAAACACCAACTGCCGTGCGACCGGAGTTCGCGTACGACCCGACGTCGCTCTCGCGCGGATTGCTCTACCGCTGGGCGAGTGGCCGACGCATCGCCGTCTGGGCTGAGGTCGACAATGGCGCGACGCAGGTCGATCTCGATCGGGCAACCAGGCAGGCGATCGCGTCCTGGAATGCCATCCCGGACTTCCGGGAGTTCGAACTGGTGCGCGCGGCGAGCCTCGCGGAAGCGGACCTCGTGGTGTACGATCGCGCCAACCCGATGCCGTTGAACGCCGGCAGTTGCGCCTTCGACGCGCAGAACTCGGCCGGCTACACCTACTTCTGCCCCACCGGCAGCGCGCCGGTTCGCGCACAGCCGCTCCCGCTTGCGTCCGGCGGCGCCGCGCGGGCAACCGTGCTCATTCGGGTCGACCGGGGGCGCGTGAGTGACCAAAACGGCTACAACGCGCTCGTCGCCCACGAGTTTGGGCACGCCCTCGGCATTGGCGGGCATAGTGACGACGCACGCGATCTGATGTTCGGTCTGCCGACGGCGCCCGCCCCCACCCCGCGCGACGCACAGACGTTGCGCCATCTGCTGGGCCGGCGACCGGACATTACCCTGTAGCGTCGCAGTCGTCTTTCCTCTGCGACATGCTTGAGTCGGCGGCTCCGGACGGGCATGTTTCGACGACCGGTGTGACTGCCGGTTCCCACCAGCGCGATCGCAGCGACAAACATGACGATATCGTCGCGTTTTCCTGTTGCCGCGCCTCAGCAGTTTCAATCGATCACAGGACGATGCGCCCGTTTGCCGCACGCGTCCGAATCACATACAAGGGAGTCGCGGCATGGCGACACAGGTTACGCCGTCCACCAGCACGTCGCGCGAGAGCGCGGACGGACTCGCTCCTCAGGGGCTGCAGCCGACCGGTCGTGTGCACTGGAATCTCGTTGCGCCGGAACTCGTGGAATCGGCCATTCGCCGGGGCGAGGGACAGGTCGCTGACATGGGTCCGTTCGTCGCGGTGACGTCGCCGCACACGGGTCGGTCGCCGAACGACAAGTTCGTCGTGCGCGATGCGAACACCGAAGCCGACGTGGACTGGGGCAAGGTGAACCAGCCGATCGATCAGGCGCACTACGCGCTGCTCAAGGCCGATGTGCAGGCGTATCTGAACGGACTCGATGAACTGTTCGTGCAGGATCTCTATTGCGGCGCCGATCCGGTCACGCGGCTGAGTGTGCGCTACGTGCTGCCGAACGCGTGGCACGCGAACTTCGTGCGCAACATGTTCATCCGCCCGGAGATTCAGGAGCTTGCCACGTTCGCGCCCAACTTCACCGTGTATCACGCGCCGGAGTTCAAGGCCGATCCGACTAGGCATGGCACGCGTACGGGCACGTTCATCGTACTCAACCTCACGGAGCGCGTGATCCTCATCGGCGGCACGCGTTACGCGGGTGAGTTGAAGAAGGCCATGTTCACAGTGATGAACTATCTGCTGCCGAAGCACGGCGTGCTGTCCATGCACTGTTCCGCGAACATTGGACCGAAGGGCGACACGGCGTTGTTCTTCGGTCTCTCGGGCACCGGCAAGACGACGCTCAGTGCGGACCCCGAACGCAATCTGATCGGCGACGATGAGCACGGCTGGTCGCCCGACGGCACGTTCAACTTCGAGGGGGGTTGCTACGCGAAGGTGATCAACCTGTCGGCCGAGAACGAGCCGGACATTTATCAGACGACGCAGATGTTCGGCACCGTGCTCGAGAACGTGGTGCTCAACGAGCCGTCGCGCACGGTCGACTTTGCGAGTCAGGCGATCACCGAGAACACGCGCGCGTCATATCCGCTGCATTACATCAAGAATCATGTGCCGAGCGGTCGCGGCGGACATCCCAAGAACGTGGTGTTCCTCACCGCCGATGCGTTCGGCGTGTTGCCGCCGATTTCCAAGCTCACGCCCGAACAGGCGATGTTCTATTTCCTGTCAGGGTACACGGCGAAGGTCGCGGGCACGGAAACGGGCGTGACTGAGCCGCAGGCTACGTTCAGCGCGTGCTT
>JBBQSM010000233.1:0-5639 GCA_038234895.1 Gemmatimonadales bacterium | reverse complement strand
CCTTGCCGCTGGAGTCTCCGGCGGATTAGGTTAGGGAGTTGGCGCGGGTCGTCGTCGCGCGAGTAGCTCAGCTGGATAGAGCGACGCCCTCCGAAGGCGTAGGTCGCAGGTTCGACTCCTGTCTCGCGCATTTTTCCGGATGTTCCAATGTCTGGCGGGGCGTCCACAAGGCGCCCCGCGTCACGTTCGGGATCGTACGACCGGCGCCTTCGCGGCGCCTCCGCGTCGTCGCCGAGCCCCTTCACACTTCCTGCGTCGTGCATGTCGCCGAGCTGAAGCGAAAGTCGGTTCCCGAACTGTTGGCGCTTGCGGCCTCCCTGCAGGTGTCCAATACGACAGGGCTCCGTAAGCAGGAGTTGATCTTCCGTATCGAGCAGGCACTGCTCGATGCGGAAACGACGCTGTACGGGGAGGGGGTGCTGGAGATCCTGCCGGAAGGCTACGGATTTCTGCGCGCCCAGGATTTCAATTACCTGTACGGCCCGGACGACATCTACGTCTCCCCCTCGCAGGTAAAGCGGTTCGATCTCCGCACCGGTGACACGGTGATGGGCGAGGTCCGGCCACCCAAGGAGTGGGAACGATATCTGGCGCTCCTCAAAGTGGAGCGCATCAACGGCGGTGACCCTGAGCAGTCGAAATTGCGTAGCGCCTTCGATAACCTGACCCCGAAGTACCCCGACGAGCGAATTCACCTCGAGCGGGCCAACGGCGAAGTCTCCACGCGCATCTGCGATATCATCGCACCGCTCGGGAAGGGACAACGCGCGCTCATCGTGGCACCGCCGAAGGGTGGCAAAACGATCCTCATGCAGCAGCTCGCCAACGCGATCGTCGAAAACCACCCCGAGATGACGCTGATTGTGCTGCTCATCGACGAGCGCCCCGAGGAGGTGACCGACATGCAGGCCAATTGCCCGCAGGCCGAAGTCATCTGCTCGACCTTCGACGAGACAGCCGACCGGCATGTGCAGGTGGCCGATATGGTCATCGAGAAAGCCAAACGATTGGTGGAGACCGGGAAGGATGTGGTCATCCTGCTCGACTCGATCACGCGGTTGGCTCGTGCGCACAACGCGGTGGCACCGCAGGGCGGCAAGATCATGTCCGGCGGCATGGAAGCCGGCGCGATGCAGAAGCCCAAAGCGTTTTTCGGCGCGGCGCGCAACCTCAAAGAAGGCGGCTCACTCACGATCGTTGCAACAGCGCTGATTGAGACCAACTCGCGTATGGACGAGCTGATCTTCGAGGAGTTCAAGGGGACCGGCAACATGGAGTTGGTGCTCGATCGCAAACTCGCCGATCGCCGCATCTTTCCGGCCATCGATATTCAGAAGTCGGGGACGCGCCGTGAGGAGCTGTTGCTCACGCCGTTTGAACAGCAGCGGGTCTATCTGCTGCGCGCCTTTTTGGCGGACATGCCGTCCGAAGAGGCTCTGCTCTTTCTCGTCAAACGGATGGAGCGCGCGCGCAACAATCAGGAATTCTTCGAACAGATGGCGGAACCATGAACGCTGGACGACTGCTGGCCGTGGATTGGGGCGACAAGCGCATTGGCCTCGCGGTGAGCGACGAACTGGGCATGCTGGCGTCGCCGGTTGGCACTATCACGCGACGGGCGGGCAAGCGTCCGCCGCTCGCGGCGCTCATGCGTCAGGCGGAGGCGATCGGTGCGACGGGCTACGTGTTCGGGCTGCCGATCGATCCGGCGGGAAACGAGACCGAGCGGTGCATCGAAGTGCGCGAAATCGCCGCCAAGCTGGTGGCACGGCAGGCGCTTCCGGTGCGACTGGTCGATGAGCGGTTCACGACCACAGCGGCGCTGCGCTCCATTCGCGAACAGGGCGGCAGCACGCGCGGCCGCAAGGACGATGTCGATGCGTTGGCGGCGGCGTTCTTATTGGAAGGCGTATTGCGAGCGAGCGGACAGGGTGTGGAAGTCGGCGAGCTCGTGGCACGCGTCGGAGGCGCTCCGGCGTGATGGCGCGTCAGCGACGCGGACGAGGTGGCCGTGGACGGCTGCCCGGCGTGCTGTTGCTGGCGGTGGTGCTGTCGGTCGGCATTTGGGCGTGGCGGGAGATGCGGGGCAACGGGTCGAACACAGCGGCGCGCGTGGTCGTGCCACGCGGCGCCACGGTGCGCGTGGTCGCCGACTCGCTCGCGCGCGCGCACGTGATCGGCTCGGCGCGACTGTTTCGCTGGTACGCGTCGTTCCGTGGGCACGAGCGTGCGATCAAGCCGGGCGCCTATGGATTCGCGGAAGGACAGGACTACGCGTCAGTGCTCGACGCGCTTGTTTCGGGTAAAGGGATCATGCACACGGTGGTGATTCCCGAAGGGTTCGATCTGCGGCAGATCACCCCCGTGCTGGCGAAAGCGCTGTCGGTGTCCGACGACTCGATCCGGGCCGCGGTGACCGATACCGCGTGGAAGCGCCGTCTCAACGTGCCCGCGCCGACCTTGGAAGGCTACCTGTTTCCCGCGACGTACAGCTTTGCCGATGGCACGACCGCGCGCGAAGCCGTGCAGGCGATGCTCGAGCGTTTCGAGGCTGTCTGGAAGCCGGAGTGGAACGCACGACTGCAAGCACGGTCGATCTCCCGCAATGACGCGATGGCCATGGCGTCGATTATCGAAAAGGAAGCGCGCAAGGCGGAAGAGCGCGCGATCATTTCCGCGGTCTACTGGAACCGGGTGAAGCGGGGCATGAAGCTTCAGGCCGACCCGACGGTGCAGTTCGCGCTACCCAAGCATGTCGAGCGCGTGTTCTTCAAAGATCTTGAAATCGATTCCCCGTACAATACCTATCGATACGCGGGACTCCCTCCAGGCCCCATCGCGTCACCGGGCGAGGCATCCATTCTCGCGGCACTCGAACCGGCGAACGTGCCGTATCTGTACTTCGTCGCGCATCCCGATGGACATCACGAATTCCGCACGACGTTTGCCGAGCATCAGCGTGCGATCGCCGACGTGAGGCGCGCCGCGCGTGAGCGTACACGCTCCGGCACACCGGACAGCAGCCGCGTCGGCGCAGGGCGTTCGTGAGCGCGTCGGCGGTTGCGGGGGCGCGTGCGCTGGATGCGTTGGCCACGATTTCGCCGCGGGGCGTGAAGCGGCTCAAGAGCGGGCATCCGTGGATCTTTCGCTCCGACGTGATCGATCGCCCCAATGCGCCGGCGGGTATCGTGCGCGTGGAGTCGGCACGCGGCGAACCACTCGGTTGGGCGCTCTGGAGTCCCGCGTCAGAGATCTCGCTGCGCCACATCGAAGGGAGTCCATCGCGCACGCCGGACGCGGCATGGTGGCACCGCAAACTGGCGGCCGCGTTGTCGCGACGACTCCCGATCGCCGGTGACAGCAACGCGTATCGTCTCGTGCACGGCGAAGGCGACGGTCTTCCCTCACTGGTGGTGGACAAGTACGGCGACCTGCTCGTGGTGCAGATCCTGTCGGCTGGAGTGGATGCATGGACGCACGAGATCGTCGATGCGTTGCAGGAGTTGACCGGTGCCACCGGGATTCTCGCGCGCAACGATCCGGCCGCACGCGCACGCGAGGGGCTGCCGCGCGAAGTCCGGCTGCTGACGGGTGATGTGCCGCGCACGATCGAGGTGGTGGAACACGGCATACGGTACCTTGCTGCGCCGTGGGATGGTCAGAAGACCGGTGCGTTTCTCGATCAGCGCGAGAATCGGGCATTGATCGGCGCACAGGCCCGCGGGTCGGCGCTCGATTGCTTCGCGTATCACGGCTCGTTCGCGCTGCATCTCGCGCGCGGCGCAACAGACGTGACCGCACTCGACGTCTCGGCGGCTGCACTGTCCCGTGTGGAGGCGCACGCGCGGCTCAACGGATTCGACAACATCACGGCGGTCGAGGCGGACGCATTCGACATGCTGCGCACGTGGGATCGCGAGGGGCGCCGCTTCGACACCATCGTGGTGGATCCGCCGGCTTTTGCCAAGACACGCGGTGCGCTGGACGGAGCCCGACGCGGCTATAAAGACATCAACCTGCACGCCATGCGTCTGCTTGCTCCGGGCGGTACGATGTTCACGGCAAGCTGCAGCTTTCACGTCTCGCGCGCGATGTTTCTGGAGATGCTGCAGGAAGCGGCGAGCGACAGTGGCCGCCGAATCGCACTCCGGGCGACGACCGGCCAGCCGGTGGATCACCCGGAGTTGCTGACCGTGCCGGAAACCGGGTACCTGAAGGGTGCGTTGCTCGACGCAATGGACTGAGCGGGACACGCACTTCCACTTCTGCAATCGGTGAGGCAGCACGCGGTGCACGTCGGAATCGAAGCCACCAGACTGTTGCGGGAGCGTCGTGGCATCGGCCGCTATGTGCGCAATCTGCTCGTGCGGATGCCGCAGCTGCGCCCAGAACTTCGGTTCACACTGTTCGTGCGCAGCAACGCCGACGTGCAGCCGCTGCGTGACCAACTGGCGTCACTCTCCGAGGCGGTCGCCACGCGCAGCACGGTGCAGCACATCGACACGATCGATGCGTGCACGGCGGATGTCGTGTGGTACCCGTGGAACTGGTTGTCGCCGCACGTGACACGCCCGGCGCGCGTCGTCACCGTGCTCGACGTCGCACCGATGCTCCAGCTCGACCACCGCTGGTGGAAGCTCATCAAGCGCATGAAGTACCGGCGCCGCTATACGCGCACCGTGCGCGACGCCGACATGCTCATCGCCATCTCGGCGTTCACCGCACAGGAGATGCAGCGGCATCTTCCGCTCGATGTCTCGAAGGTGCGCGTGACGTTGCTGGCGGCAGATGATCTGCCGGTGGTCACAGGTGAGACGTCGCCGCCGCTCGAGAAACTGGGCATCGACGGTCCATTTTTCCTTACCGTCGGCGCGCAGGAGGCGCGCAAGAATCTTGGCGTGCTGTACGAGGCCATGGATCGTTTGCACGCCAGTGGTGAGCACGTTCCGCTGGTGCAGTGCGGTCCGAGCGCACGGGCCACCGCCCGTCCGTGGATGCATCACGCCGGTTACGTGAGCGATGCGGAATTGGTCACGCTCTATCGACGCGCGACGGCGCTGGTGTTTCCGTCATCGTACGAAGGCTTCGGACTGCCCGCGCTGGAGGCGATGGCGTCGGGTGGGCGTGTGGTGTGCGCCAATGCGAGTTCACTCCCCGAGGTGGTCGGCGATGCGGCGCTTCTGTTTGACGCGCACGATGCGGGCGCGCTTGCCAGGCAGCTCACCCGCCTGTTACGTGATCCGTCGTTGCGCGATCGTCTCACCCGCGAGGGGTTGGCGCAGTCGGCGCGCTTCAAGTGGATGACGACGACCGCGCAGACACTCGACACGTTTGACGAAGCAATCGTGCGTCGGACGCAGCGTCAGCGCTGACAGGAGCGACAGACGAACGTACTGCGCCCCGCCTGCACGATGCGCGCGACACGCCGGCCGCAGCGGTAGCAGGGCTGACCTTCGCGATCATACACACGCCAATGCTCCGCGCCGACTGCGTCGCTCTGCCCTGACGACGCGTTGCGTTCGTAGTAGCGACTGGAGGGCGCATCGCGCAGGACGTGTTGAATCGCGTCGCGCAGACGCGCGACCCGCGCGGAGGAGAGGCGATTCGCGCGGGCATCGGGTCGGATACGCGCCTCCCAG
>JBBQSM010000232.1:0-5642 GCA_038234895.1 Gemmatimonadales bacterium | reverse complement strand
TGAGCAGCACGACGATGAGTCCGACCTGAGGCGCACGCAGGGCGGACGCGAGGAGTCGGCTGAACGGCGATGGCGCGGCGGTGGATTGCGTCACGTCAGAGGTTGCTGGCTGAGTGAAATCGGCAGGAGGCGGGACCGCGGCCGTGCATGCGCAGCCACCGGCGGCTCAACGTGTGGCGACTACGTGCAACGTATGCGACGAACGTGTACGACGTCGCGTGCGACTACGAACGCTTGGTGCGGGCGGTAGGGACGGCCACCGTAGCGCGATGCTCGCGGAGAAAGCGGACGAGCAGCCGGCCGGCGCCGAGAATGTGCTTGCGCAATAGCAACGTGGCTTCGTTCGCGTCATGCGCACGCGCGGCCTCCAGAATGGCCCGATGCTCCTGACTGGCGCGATTCTCGCCGTGCGTAAGCGCCAGTTGCATGCGCAAATAGCGATCCGCCTGCTGATGCAACCGCTGCACGATGCCCATCGTGATCGGGCGCTCGGCCGGCGCGTACAGCGTGGAATGGAACTGCCAGTTCATCTCGCCGTACGCGACCACGTCGTGCGCGCGCAGCGATTGGTCGTAGCGCACCAGTATCTCTTCGGCACGTGCCAGATCTTCGTCGGTGAGCAGCGGAATCGACGTGCGGAGCAATCCGGTCTCGACAACCGCCCGAAGCGAAAAGACTTCGTCGATTTCGTCGAGCGACAGTGACGAGACTACGGCACCGCGATGCGGATGAAACGAGACGAGACCCTCTGCCTCGAGTTGGCGCAGTGCTTCGCGCACGGGAATGCGACTGACGCCGAGTTCGTCGGCGATTGCATCCTGACGGAGCGGTTCGCCTTCGGGGTGTGAGCCGCTGAGGATGCGCTCCCGAATCGCGACGAGGGTCATGTTCGCCAAGGTCGGTCGCTCCAACGGTCGCCGGACAGGCGCCGTCTCCTGCGGCTGGCTCTGGCGGGCGCGTGCGGCGGGACGGCTTGCCCTTTGGTCCCCGTTGGGACCCCGATCCGAGGCTTTCATTGTCACGGTCGAAAGTGTGGCCGCTTCCGTTGCGGCACGATGCGATCGTGTGGACAGTACAAGAAGCCTCGGGGAGGCACAACGTTGACGTCGAACAGGAGCGCGCCGTGGCCCACGACGCGACGCGGTGGAATCAAGTTCGCAGATCATGAGCGTATATTGTATACAAACGACGGGCGACGCTACGGTATGCGTTTCGGCCCTGTCCTCGTGGCGCACGTCGATGTACCCTGACGCATCCTTTCGCTTGCCACTTGTGTCTTCTCGGGATATTGTATCCAATAAGACGGTCGATCCCGGTTGGCGTCTCACCGCATCCCGCCCACTCTGAAAACGCTGCCGTGTCCACTACCGCTCGCCCCCTGACCTCCGCGCCCGACGGATTGTCCCACTTCATCGGCGGCGCGTTCTGCGAGAGTGCGTCCGACGGCTGGATCGACGACGTCAATCCGTCCGATGCCGACGACGTCATTGCGCGGATTCCCGAGGGCACTGCCGACGATGTCCGCGCCGCCGTGCAGGCCGCCGCCGATGCAGCCCCGCGCTGGCGCGCCCTGACCGGTCCCGCGCGTGCCGAGCATCTGTACAAATGGGCCGACGCCATCGCCGCGCGCGCTGAAGAATTGGCGCAGGCTATGGCGCGCGAGGTTGGCAAACCGATCGGCGAGTCGCGAGGCGAGGTGGGCCGCTGTGGCATGATCCTGCGCTACTACGCCGGCGAAGCGGTTCGGGAGATCGGGGACATTATTCCGGCGCAGGCACCCGGCGCGCTCCAGTATTCGCTGCGCGAACCGCTCGGCGTCGTTGCACTCATCACGCCCTGGAACTTCCCGCTCGCGATTCCGCTCTGGAAAGCCGCGCCCGCACTCGCGTTTGGCAACACGGTCGTGCTCAAACCCGCCGAAGCATCGTCGCACATGGCCGTGCTGCTGGCGCAAACTGCGGCGACTGCAGGGCTGCCACCCGGCGTCTTCAACGTGCTGCTCGGCGCCGGCCCGATCGTCGCGACCGGACTGCTGCGCGAACCGGCCGTGCGCGCCGTGAGCTTCACCGGCTCGGGGGCGGTCGGCAAAATCGTTGCGGGCATCGCTGTCGATCGCAACATCCGCTTCCAAACGGAAATGGGTGGAAAGAACGTGGCGATCGTGTTGCACGATGCCGATCTCAAGCAGGCCGCTGTGCTCACCGCGGCGGGTGCCATGCGATATGCCGGACAGAAGTGCACGGCCACCAGCCGGGTCATTGTCGACCAGCGCGTCGAAGCGGCGTTTCTCGACGAATTACGACGCGAAATCGAGGCACTGCCACTGGGACTGGTGACCGAGGCCGGTACGGCGCTTGGTCCGGTCATCAGCGGGCGTTCCCGCGACAGCATCCGTCGTGTGCTCGCCGACTCGCAGGCTGAGGTGGTGTACGAAGGACGCGTTCCGGCCGACGATCGCTTCGCGCGCGGCTTCTTCCTGCCGCCAACAGTCGTGCGCGGTGTCGCGGCCGATTCTGTGCTGGCGCAGCAGGAGCTGTTCGGACCGGTGCTCGCCTCATTTGCCGCAGACGACCTCGCGCATGCGCTCACGCTCGCGAACAGCACCGCGTACGGATTGAGTGCATCGCTGTTCACGCGCGACCTCCGCAGCGCGCTCACGTACATCTCGCAGATTCATGCCGGTCTGGTGCGCGTCAACGGCGACACCACCGGCGTCGATCCGCATGCGCCGTTCGGCGGTATCAAGGGTTCCAGTTCGGGGAGCCGCGAACAGGGCTCTGCGGCACGGGAGTTCTACACCGAAATCAAGACGGTGCAGGTGAATCCGTGATGTCGCCCGCGAGTGCCGTCAACGTCGCTGCGCACGAGCGCCGTGAAACGCCCGAGGCGCTCGCGATGCCCACGACAGTTCGCGTCGTCGACTCGCACACCGAAGGAGAGCCCACGCGCGTCGTGCTCGACGGCTGGCCGCAGCCCGAAGGGCACACGATGGCTGAACGTCGCGACTACATGCGAACCCAGCAGGAGCACATGCGCCGTGCTGTGGTGTGCGAGCCACGCGGTTTCGATGCCATGGTCGGCGCGCTGCTCACGCCGCCCGTGCATGAAGGTTCGGCGGCCGGTGTGGTGTTCTTCAACAATGGCACCTATCTCGGCATGTGCGGCCACGGCCTCATCGGCGTTGTGCGCACGCTGCAGTATCTCGGACGCATTACTGTAGGCGACTGCCGCATCGATACACCGGTGGGTACCGTTGCCGCCACGCTCGATGCCGACGGCTCCGTGACCATCCAGAACGTCCCCGCGCGCTGCCACGCGCTCGACGTGAAACTCCAGGTGCCGGGAGTGGGTGAGGTCGTGGGAGACGTGGCCTATGGCGGCAACTGGTTCTTCATCACGCATCTCGACGTCGTGCCGGTGCGGCTGGATCGCGTGGGCGAGCTGACCCGTCTGACGCAGGCAGTGCAGGACGCATTGCGCGCCGAAGGTCGTGCGGACATGGGCGACGGTACGGAAATCGATCACATCGAAATCTCCGCCCCGGCCGTTCGCGCCGACGCCGATTGCCGCAATTTCGTGCTCTGCTCCGGCGGCGAGTATGATCGCTCACCCTGTGGCACCGGTACGTCGGCAAAAATGGCTGTGCTGCACGCACGGGGTGAGCTGGCCGTTGGAGAGCAGTGGCGACAGGAGAGCATCACCGGCAGTCTGTTCACCGGCTGGTTGTCGCGCTCGGAGGACGGTTCGCTTGTACCGCATATCCGCGGCACTGCCTTCATCACCGCCGATTCCACGCTGCGCTTCGATGCAGCCGACCCGTTTCGCCTGGGGCTCGGCGGCTCGTGAACAGCGGCGCGGCGTTCGACGCCATCGTGATCGGGGCCGGCATTGTCGGTGCGGCCTGCGCGGATGCGCTCGCGCGCGACGGTCGTCGTGTGCTCGTGCTCGATGGGTCGTTCGCCAGCAGCGGTACGACGGCCGCCGGCATGGGGCATCTCGTGGCGATGGACGATTCGCCGGAGCAGCTCGCACTCACCGCCTATTCGGTGGGGTTGTGGGCGGACCTCGCACGCACGCTGCCGCCAGCGGCAGAGTACGAACGGTGCGGCACGATCTGGGTCGCCGAAGATGACGAACAACTCGATGTCGTACGCGCCAAGCAACGCGTCTATGCGGTCGGTGGTATCGCCTCCGAAGTGTTGGACGCGAAGGGAATCGCCGAAGCGGAGCCGCATTTGCGTCCCGGTCTGACGGGCGGACTGCTCGTGCCGTCCGACGCGGTCGTGTATCAGCCGCAGGCCACGCTGCATCTGTTGCGTGAAGCGACGGCGCGCGGCGCCACGGTGCGTGAACGCTGTCGGGTGCGCGCCATTACAGCGCACGGTGTGACGCTCGGGAACGGCGACACGATCAGTGCGGACGTGGTGGTCAATGCCGCCGGCGCCGAAGCCGCCACGCTGACCCCGGAACTGCCCGTGGTGCCGCGCAAGGGGCATCTGGTGATCACCGACCGGCACCCCGAACTCGTGTCGCATCAACTCGTCGAGTTGGGTTATCTCAAGAGTGCGCACACCATGTCGGCCGAGTCGGTGGCGTTCAATCTGCAGCCGCGGGCCACGGGGCAGGTGTTGATCGGATCGTCGCGCGAGTTGGTTGGCTGGGATGCGTCGATCAACCCCGGAATCGTGCGCCGCATGCTGCAACGCGCGCGTGAATTCATGCCGGCATTGGCCAACGCGTCGCTCTTGCGTACCTGGACCGGCTTCCGGCCGGCGACCACCGACAAGTTGCCGCTCATTGGTGCGTGGGAGCGCGTACCAGGACTGTGGATTGCGACCGGACACGAGGGGCTTGGCATTGCCAGTGCGCTGGGCACGGCGCAGATCCTCGCCGATCTCATCTCCGGCCGCCGTCCCGCAATTGAGGCTGCGGCGTACGCACCATCGCGGGTGTTGACGAAGGTGAGCGCAGGAGTGGCCGCATGAACAATCCCGGAACAAACGAGATCGTTATGAACGGCCACGTGCGGATCATCATCGACCGTCAGGCCGTCACCGTGGCCACCGGTACGAGTGTGGCCGCGGCACTGTTGGGCGCGGGCAAAACGGCGTTTCGCACGTCGGTCTCCGGTACCTCCCGCGGGCCGCTCTGCGGCATGGGTATTTGCCACGAATGCCGCGTAACGATCGATGGAGTGGCGCACCGGCGCTCGTGCATGATTGCGGTGGCTGATGGCATGCAGGTGTCCACCGGCGAGGCAACGCACGCATGACGATGACTGCCGAATTCGTGCGAGCCGATCAGACCGAGACGGTCGATGTCGCCGTGGTTGGCGCCGGGCCGGCGGGTATGGCCGCAGCGGCTGCGGCCGCGCACGGCGGGCAGCGGGTGGTCGTGCTCGATCAGGGCTTTGGCGCGGGCGGTCAGATCTGGCGTCATGCTCCGGGAACGCCGCCGGTAGCCGATGCGCGACCGTGGATGGAGCGATTGGTGGGTTCGACCGCAGCGCGGCGGTTCCACACGTCGGTGGTCGATTTGCGTCGCGGCGAAACGGGCTTCGTACTCGATGCGGAGCAGGGAGTATCTCCGTATCGGGTGGTGGCGTCCAAAGTCATTCTCGCCACCGGCGCGCGGGAGTTGAT
>JBBQSM010000231.1:0-5655 GCA_038234895.1 Gemmatimonadales bacterium | reverse complement strand
CCCGGATTCCCGGCAATGAGCACGTCGGCGGCGAAGGTCCCGCTGCAGACCGCGCCAAAGCCCACCACGCTGTTCTCTCCGATCTCCGTACCCGGCAGCAGTCCTGCCTGCGCAGCAACCCAGACGTTGCGCGCCAGCCGGATCGGGCGTGTAGTCACCGGGGCGTCGGCACTCCAACGATCGGCGCGCGTGGAGTGGAAGTTGGTGTCCATGATACGTGCTTCAGCGAGGATGCAGTCGCGTCCGATTTCGATGCGCTGTTTGCATCCGAAGCGGACGCCATTCAGAAAGCAGTGATCGCCCACCTCGATGACGGCATCGCGGTCGTGCGTATAAGGCGTCACATGCATGCCGACCGTGACATCGCGTCCGAATGTGACCGTACCCGGTCCGTTGACGGTAAGCTTGCCGAAGACGCGGAAGTTGGGGCCGGCGGAGAAGCGCACGCCACGCAACGGGTACCACGTCTTGTAGAACCAGCCTTTGGTCAGCGCGAGTACGGCGGACATCGCGCTGCCGGGGTTTCGCAAAGCACGCTGGAGTTTGGACATAACGCGTGCGTTACCTCGCCGAAGTGCGATGGAAATACTGCTTGCGGAAGCGCAGCCATGCCGCGCCGCCCACTGATTTCACGATCTTTTTTGCTTCCCACAACGCGGCCTGGCGCAACCAGGGCAACTGTCGGCCGGCGAGCACCTGCGCCACCAGGTCGACCGGTGTGCTGCGAGTAATGGAGAAACGACCGTGAATCTGCATACCGCGAAGCGTACGCACCGATTGCGTCGGTTGCGAGGTGAAAAGCCGCGCGTAGCCCGCATCGGCGGCGGCGCCTTCCACGCGGGCGGAGGTAAACCCACCGGGAACAGAGGCGTCGCGCACGTCAGCGCCGATGGCATCCTGCAGAACCTGCCGGCTGCGCGCCCACTCCTCGGCCAACCCTTGGTCGGACAGATCGGAGATCGGAACAGGATGACTGGCTGAGTGACTGCCGATCTGGTGGCCGCGCTGGTGCAGTGCACGGAGTTGGGCAGCGGTGCAGAACGTCGGCTGCCCGATGTAGTCGGAGGGCACGAAAAAGAGCCCGCGCACGCCGCACTGCTCGAGCAGATCCGCGCACGGTGACAGCGCCGAGACGCCGCCGTCATCGAAGGTGAACAGCACATGCGACGCGTTGGCTGGTCCTGCGGTCAAATGAGACGCGAACGTCTCGGGGGAGAGCTTGTAGTGGTTCGCGTCCGCGCCTGAAAAGCCCGACGTTTCCGCGAGCACGTCGTCGATGACGTCGTGATAGAGCAGGGAGATCATGTGCGACGCGTCACCGCACGCAGCACTTTGCGCCCAGCGCTCCACCAGTCGCCGAGCTCCGGCAGGGGATCGGCGAGTTGGAGATTGTCATAGTTGTCGGTGCCCAATCCCCTGCACATGTCACGGATGGTGTCGCTCAGTGTCGGAAATGTGCCAGGAAATCCCTCAGGCTTTCCGCGCGCCACCGCCACGAGATGCCGGAGATCGCCGAGAATCCAGCGCGCTCGCACGTCAACCCGATACGGGGCCGAAGGATCCAGCGGCTCATTGCGCGCCAGGCGCGCCAGCCAGCGGGGAAAAGTGGCTCCCGCCGCCACCGCGAGCGAGAGCGAGTTCCATAGTCGACCGTTTACTTCGATGAAAACGACCCGCCCGTCTGGCCGCTGCTTGAATTCAACCATCGCCGCACCATGCCAGCGAAGCGCGTCGAGCAACGCGGTGCCCGCCTTCAACAACTCCGGTGTCATCGCGATGCTTTCACGATAGCTGCTGCCGGACCCCGTGGGATGCACATCGCGCAGCCGACGGTGCGCAAACGTTCGCTCGAGAGTGCCATGTCGATAGAGCGCGAAGAAGCCCACCCCCACTCCGGCGATGAACTCCTGCACAATTGCACTACTGCCAGCGGCAAGCAACGCGCGCACCATCGCGTCCGTTTGGTTTGCGCTCATCGAGTATCGCGGGCGCGGGCTGGCCACGAGCCCGCGGGTCGTCATGATGTTCGACGATCCGGCCTTGATCACCACCGGATGCTCCAACGCGCACGCCTGCGCGATCGCGGTGTCACCATCGACCACGACCTGTTGCGGCGTGCGCAATCCGCATGACTCGGCGACACGGCTGCTCAGTCGTTTGTCGAAGGCGGTCAGCAGGTCGTTGTGATCGGGCAGGACGAGCTGATACCCGGCGCCGGTAAGGAGTGCCCGGTTGAGCGAGAGCGCCAGCGTGGTGGACTCCGTCATGGGCAGGAGCACGGCGCCAGCATCCACTACCGTGCCGACCGCCGCAGCGAGGTCAGCGATGAATCCGTTTACATCCGTGCGCGGTGAGCGATAGCGTAGGCGCCGGGCGGCATGACGGGAGAGCGCCGCCTTCGGCATGGAAAAGATATCGCCGACCGCCACGCGAAATCCTGCGCGCGAAAGGTCGCGCACACACGCCACCGCCTGATTCTCATCGCCGTCCAGCACCAGCACATTGCAGCGTGTCATGCGCGCACCCGCCAGTGGGTGTCGCTGACCGGCTCCAGACGCCGCGCAAGACCATCCACACATTCCATCACCCGCCGGAATACCGATGTGAGGTACACCAGTTCGTGGCCGTACGGATCGGGAATCAGCAGCGGGCTCCCGATGTCATCTGCAAAAAGCCCCAGCAGCAGCGCAGCGCTCTCGCGCTCGACAGCGCCATGCCACGCGCGGAGATGATGCGGCTCGAAGCCAACCAGCAACGTGTCTACCGCCGAGAGGTCTGACGCGACGCGAGAGCGATGGGCAAGGAGGTCCACACCAAGTTGCGCGGCGGCATCGATGGACAGCGGCGGAGAGGGGCGTCCGCCACGCTTGTGCAGGCCACAACTCCGAATCTCCGGCCCCAGCGCCCCACGCGCCGTGCGAAATCGGTGCTCAGCTAAGGCACTGCGATTGATGTTGCCCTGACAGACAAACGTCACGGACGAGAACGTGACGTGCTCCAGCGAGGCGAGCGACTCTGTTCGCTGCCATCGACGGATACCGGACGGCGTTGCAGCGTCGGAAAGAATGCGACCATGCCGCAGGAGGTAGCCGCTGGCCCGTTTCGCGAAACTCACGCACTCCGTCCGTCTGCCGTGGAAGCGTCTGCGGCCATGGCAGCGGGCTTCGCTACGAGACGCGCTGTCACCGACTCGCGAAGCGCGTGACCGATGCCGTCCCAGCTATACCGATCCACGATCAGCTGCCGCGCGGCTTTGCCGATACGGTTCGCGAACGCAGCATCGCGCACCACCTCACCGATCGCCTGCACAAACGCGTCCGGCTCGTCGCGCAACACAATGTTTACGCCATCCGTTGCGTCGATTCCCTCGGCGCCGATCGTCGTAGAGACGACAGGGCGGCCCGCCGCCATCGCCTCGAGAATTTTGAGGCGTGTGCCACCGCCGGTGCGCAGCGGCACGATCACCGCATCGGCGCGCGCCAGTTCGTCGGTGAGCGAATCAACGAATCCGATCACCTCCACCTCCGGCACGTCGCGAAAGAGCGCCGTCAGCGACGCGACATCGCCCGCACCCACGATTCGCACGCGAAAGCCGGGTAGCTGCGCACGCAACGGTGCAATCATCGTGCTGCGAAGAAACTGCAGTGCGTCGATGTTTGGGAAGTAATCCAGCCGTCCGAAGAACAGCAGCGACGGTGCGTTGCGATCGGTGATGAGATGCGGTGCCGCCGGGAGGACGTCGGCGCCATTGGGTACACATTGCACCGTCGCGTTGGGTGCGATCTGTCGCGCCAGCGCAATCTCCGAGGTTGAGCAGACCACCACGAGGTCGGCATCGGTGAAGACGCTCTCCTCCCACGCGCGCATCTGCGGACCGGACAGCGTGGCAAACGCCCGGCGGAACGGGTCGCTGATGAGCGACGCAAACCGATCGACCACGAGTGAATCGATGTTGTGCGTATCGACAATGTGCAGCGCCCGGTGTTCGTGATCGAGCGCGAAGTAACCGGCCATGTTCACCCCCGCGCATCCGATGAGCCGCACGTCGCCGGTCCTGAGCGCCTGCGTCACGGCGCGCGCAAAACTGGCGTCCGAATCGGCGGCGACATGGAACGGGCGGTCCCGAAAGAGGGAGCCGGTCAGACCACGCAGGCGCCGCATCGGGCGGCGGCGCACGCTTTCGATCTGCACGTTGGCACCAAGTGCCGTCTGCGCCGCGTCGAGTCGGGCCTGATCGCCGTCCGAAAAGACGATCAGTCGAACCGGCCACTGGACTGCCAGTTGGCGCACGATATGAAAGGTGCGACGGGACCAGCCATCGATGAGCGGCCAGGGCAGTCGATTGGCCAGAAACAGCGCTGAAGCCGACTGCCCGGCGCTGTGATCTGCTACGGTCATCTGATGGACTACTCCAGGGAGAATGCGAGCGGATGAAGATAATGTACAGCGGCGTGGAGCCACGCCTTAGCCTGCCAGCCGGACGTTGCTAGCTTTCGGCGTGCAATTGACCGTGTGGGTTTTCGCAGGCGCGGTGACCGCGCTTATCGCAATCTGGTTCGGCTACCCCCTCCTCGTGGCGGCGGCCGCGGCGATCCGTTCGCGCGATATCCGACCCGTGCGTTCAGTCGACACGCACCCGTCGATTTCGGTGATACTCGCGACGCGTGAAGCCGCGGAGGCCATCGTGGCGCGCATCGACGACATCGTGCGCACGCGCTATCCCCGCGCGCGGATCCAAGTGATCGTGGCCATCGATCACACCGGAGCGAAGACAACGCCCGACGCGGTAGAACGACGCATACCCGCCGCGATTGTCACGATCGGCGATGAGCCCGGTGGGAAGGCCGCGGCGCTGAATGCCGGCGTACGACGGGCAACCGGTGAGCTGCTACTCTTTTGCGATACGGCACAGCGGTTCGATGCTGAAACGATCCCGGAGCTGGTGGCGGCGCTTGGGGACCGGCGTTTCGGAGCGGTGTCGGGCGCGCTCACGCTGGGTGCGGCGACCGGCCGGCTGTCGCCGGTGCACCTCTACTGGGGGATGGAAAAGTGGCTGCGCCGCAACGAGGCGCGCCTCCATTCGAGTATCGGGGTAACGGGCGCGGTGTACGCCATGCGACGGGAGCTCTGGACCCCGATACCCGCCGGAACGCTCCTGGACGATGTGTTCGTACCCATGTCGCTGGTGCTGCGCGGCTGGAGAGTCGGGTTCCTGCCCACCGCGCACGCCTTCGACCAACGTGCGTTCAACGCGGACGCGGAGGCCGACCGGAAGACCCGAACGCTGACCGGTGTGTTGCAACTGGTAACGCTGCTTCCGGGATTGCTGTCGCCGGTCCGCAATCCGGTCGCCCTTCAGTTCATCGCCCACAAGCTGCTGCGATTGCTGACGCCATTGCTCACGCTCTTGGCGCTGCTGGCGGGTACAGGCGCCGTGCTGCCCACGCTCGCGCGGCTGGGTACTGTCGGCTGGGCGATGCTCGGTGGTATGGCGCTACTGCTGGTGGCGGTCGAGCCGAGCCGTCGACGGCTCTTCGCCGGTGCACGCTGGATTGTGGCGATGCAGATGGCCGTCCTGCGTGCGCTGTACAACGGAGTGACTGGTCGGTGGTCGGTCTGGGTGACGAGACGGTAGCCCCCGACGTCCAAAGGTAA